>CACYCT010000042.1 GCA_902772965.1 uncultured Bacteroidales bacterium
ATTTGGCAAAAGTAAGTCCCGGCTGAGCCATTAGGATTTTGGGGTCCACATTTTGGCCACGTTTCCATTTCAATATGGCTAAAGGCAAATTCACTCCAGCCTCGTAGCTGAACGGAAATCCCCCGCCAAATCGCGGATTGAGCTCAAGCACATAATAGATTCCGTCTTGTTCCAGAATGTCACAGTCGAGGTTGCCGATATGGCCAAGTCGCGACCCGATAATGCGTCCTATTTTTGACAACTCGGGGCAATGGACTGTTATGGCTTTATCGGTTTCGCCGGCGCGCATGGAAAGTTTCCGCTTCACCGAAACGGAGATATGTCGACCTTCAAGGTCATTTATAATGTCAAGGCCATACTCGGGCCCTGTGATGCACTGCTGAATCAGAATTTCGTTCCCTGATTGCCCTGCATCTGCAAGTATCGACTTGGTGACTTTATGCTGTAAATATTGATAAGTAGGTAATAGTTCCGTTTCGTCATCTATCCGCTCAATCCCAATCGACCCTGACCCCCAACGAGGTTTAAGTATCAGAGGATAATGTAACTTGCGTTCATAAAGTGCCTGTCGCGCTTCCTCAAGATGGCACAAAGTTAGAGGCGAATTGAGACCAATCTTATTAATAAAAGCCTGTGTCTTGAATTTATCAAAGCAGATATCTATAATATCGGGGGCAGAAACAAGTACCGTGATGCCTGCTTCTGCGAATATTTTTTTGTTTTGAGAAAGTTTCGGCAACTCAAGGTCGTTAAGAGAAATGAGCAGGTCGACATGGTGTGCACAGCATATGCATAATAGTTTTTTGATGTAGTCAATGTCGGTAACAGGGGGCAACTGCACTGCCACATCGGCAAAAGCCAAAGCCGGAGCCGAAACCTGCATATCGCCGGCTATGATATAATCGTCAGAATCAAGTTGTTGACGAAAGTATTCAAGCAGATAGGCTCTTCGGCCGGCACATGAAAAAAAGATGTTCATTTCGGTTATTTGTTTTTGTTTCTAACTACGTCGAGGTCATGATCTTCCGATGGCGCTGTCTCGATATCGGCGCGGCGCACAACATTGATTATTGTTTTCCGAATAATTTGGCAATCGAGCGAAAATGAAAGGTTCTCAGCATATTGAGCATCCATTTCCAACCTTTCGTCCCAATCCAGGAGATTCCGACCACTTACTTGGGCCAAACCGGTGATACCTGGCCGCACGCTATGGCGCATTTGTTCCCTGTCGGTATAATAAGGCAGGTATTTCTCCAGCAGCGGCCGCGGGCCGATCAGGCTCATGTCGCCCAGAAGGACGTTGAACAGCTGCGGCAACTCGTCAATGCTGGTCGAGCGCACGAAGCGGCCCACGCGCGTGAGGCGCTCCATGTCGGGCAGCAGATTGCCGTCGCTGTCGCGCTCGTCGGTCATGGTCTTGAACTTGTAGATACGGAACACTTTCCCGTGCAGCCCCGGCCGGCGCTGGGTGAAGAACGCCCCCGCGCCGCGGTTGGCCAGTTGCAGCCACACCGTGACCGCAATCAGCACCGGCGAGAGCGCGACCAACGCCCCGGCCGAAATCACAATGTCCAACAGACGCTTGATGTATTTGCGGTACATAGGTTAATGTTTCTTGAATATAATATTCAATTTCTCAGGTAGTCGGACAATATAGTTCACCACAAGTGATGACACCAAACTGAGTATGACCAGTGAGCCAAAGATTATCGGGGGATACTTCAGGGAATAGATGGCATCGTGGAACAGGTAATAAGCAAACCATGTGTGAATCATCCACATATTCATGGAATGTTTCCCCAATACGGTAAAAGTCTTTTCCACCCAATTCCATTTGGGAGCAGCAACGAAGAAGATAATCAGCGCCGAGGCATAGAAGGCATAACCGACACGGAAGCGTATGAAACAGGGTAGACTAAATACTACTATACACACCAGCCATATCAGATAAGAGTATCTTCCGCTAAAAAAAACTTTAATGTCATCTAAAAAACTGTCTATCATCTTTGTCTTAACCATCACTGCTCCCAATAAGAAACTGAATAATAGATGGAAGTAGAGTAATGGATTATACACTATCATATTGCCAAATAAATATTTCTCGCCGTACCGGCTGATCAGGAATGATGTTCCTATGCCTATAACAAAGGTCATCAATAGAATAAGCCGCCAATCATATTTGTTGAGCATGCGGAATAATATCGGCGAGGAAAGTGCCACAAGAGCATAAGGGAACAAGAACCAGCATTCACCATTGTAAGTGGTGTGAAAAGCCGTGAGGTTTTCGATAATTGTGCTTAATGAACCGGGATACCGCTCAGGGCGAATGAGATGGCCTATGAATACGAAAATTAATAAAATAACCCAATAGTGTGAGAATAAGCGTAATATCCTTTTGCTATTGTCGTGGAATGTTCCTTTTCCGTTGTTCCAAACGCTATACAGACCGATTCCTCCTAAAATCAGGTAAAAGGAGACTGGATTACATGCGGCAGACACTATCAACTCGAGTGGTTTTCCTTGAATTGTGAGTGCTGACACGTAATTGTCAAAGTGATTGAATAAGTGCAGAAAGAGCATCAATAGAATTGATAACCCCTTGGCGCATTGTGTATCAATACGTGTCATTGGGCGTAAAGCTTATCATACCCCTCCACCATTCGGCTGATGTCGTATTCGGCTGCGCGGGTCTGGCAGCGGGTCGCGACTTCGTGATAGTAAGCGGGGGATTTTGTGATTTCCAAGATTGTTCCGGCAAGTGCAATGGCATCGCCGTGGGGGAAGAGAAGGCCGAAGCCGCCAACGACTTCGTGCAGACCTTCCACGTCGCTCGCGATAAATGGACGTCCGCTTGCCATGCCCTCAACACTCGCAAGTGACAACCCCTCGTAATGTGACGAAAGTACGACCACATCGGCCTCGGCGAGCACGTCGGGGATGTCGCTGCGCACGCCGGCGAAGTCGACGCGGGCGGTAATGCCGAGCGTTTGGGCAAGGCTCTCAAGTTCAGCGCGGCGCGCGCCGTCACCGACCAACCGAAGCCGATAGGTCTCAGGTAATTGAGCCACAGCGCGAAGCAGTGTGTCCTGGTCTTTCTGGGGGCGGAAACCTGCTATCATAACGATTTGGAACTGTGTCTGGCCGGTGATGTCCTTTATCGGTTTGGTAAAACGAGCCACGTCAATGCCGTTGTGCACAACACTCGTTTTCGATTGTTTTCCGATGTGCTGTTCCAAATTCATTTGGGTTTGCTCACTGATGCAGATAATCCGGGAGTAACGGGCGTACATCCACCGATCTACCGGACGCAACACTGTGTTGCCACGGCGGCGATTGGTGGTGTTGTGCTCGGTCGTGAACAGTCGCGTTTTTTGGCCGGAGAGCGTCCGCGCGAATGGGGCAAAGAGTTGGCAGGCGGTGTTGTGGGTGTGCACGATGTCGTAATGGCCGTGTCGCAGCAGTCGAGCGAGGGCGAAGATGTTTCGCGGGTCGTATACGTTTCGACCGGTGGCGAGGCGGTGGATGGTGATTCCGGCTTGCTCGAGGGGTGCGAAAAGTGGCGTTTCACGTCCATCGAAGACAGCCAATTCCACCTTGTGACCCTTGTCGCGCAGCCGCGGCAGCAGGTCAACCATCAACCGTTCGGCACCGCCGAGTTGCAGCGACGTGATAACATGCAGGATTTTCATCTAACAATGAAATTCGGTAATTGGCGAAATGATTCTGAATGACCTGTTTTAATGCCGTTGATGATACCTTTAGCATAATAGTATACAACTTTAACAGACCGATATCTCATAACGGCAAAGATATGAGGCAGAATCAGCCATAATGATTTAAAGCAGTAAGCGATGGCGGCCCATAGCCGCTGATACCACTTGAGTGTTGATGGGTAATAGCAAATACGGAACCAGATTAGTGTGGATGCGAATGAACGGGTATAAAATTTCTTCAGATTGCTTTGGAAATGGGCACTTGCGGTTTTGGCATCGAGATTAGCGATACCGCTGTTATAGTCAACTCCCAGGCGAAAACCGTTTAAATGCAGCTTGTAAAAGAACAGGATATCGTCTCCATATGCGAATCCCATTCTCTCCAACCACAGTTCTTGCTCAAAATTTATGGCCAGGAGCGCCTCTTTCCGCCAAATTGATGCCGGGCCTGCGGCACTTTGGGACAGGTATATATCCCGACGAGGATGATTATTGTAACTGAAACTCCCGTTCGCATGTACTTTAAACGCCCATCGGCTGCGGCTGCAATGGGGAAATACCAGATTGGTGATTGCCGCATATGCTTTCCCGGCAAGCGACATGTCCTGGTTTCGGAATGTGTCGGCGGCAATGCAGTCAAACCGGTTTTGCTCAATGGCGGTTATCATTCGCTCCGCGGAGTCGGGGGCAAGTTCCACATCATCGTCAAGCAGCATCACAAGAGGCGTGCTTATCTCATCATAGCGCAGTGCACGCTGGGATATCATTCCCTTCTTTACCCACACATACTCTTCCTTGCCTATTGTTATCTCCGGCCGTGGATAACCTTCCGCGATATACACAATCACTCGCTCGGGCTGAACTGTTTGACGGAGTATCGACCGCAGTTCACGCTCGTATTTCTCGCCCGCGGTGCCAAGGGTGCGGATTGCGATTGAATAGGGAATCATTTTCGGGTTTTATATCGAATCAGCGCATACAAAGCCACTCCGAGTGGAGCGGCGCAGAGCACAAGAAATTTATTCGGAGCATTGCTTAACCATTTACTTTCACGAGCCAGCAGACAACTTGAGACATAATGCACGGCCGAGCGGAATCTATGTCGCAAAGGATTTCGGCTTAGCCGCATT
Organism: uncultured Bacteroidales bacterium; assembly: GCA_902772965.1. Classification (GTDB taxonomy): domain Bacteria; phylum Bacteroidota; class Bacteroidia; order Bacteroidales; family Muribaculaceae; genus Sodaliphilus. The sequence goes on from CACYCT010000042.1 coordinate 4,844, forward strand.
TCCAACAACCGTAATTTGGCGAAACTGCGAGGGCTGTTCACATATTGGTTGTATATGCCTCGGGACATGCTGTCGGCCACTTGATACTCCACATAGCACAGATTCTCGTTAAGCACCAGCAACGGCTTCTTGTCACACACCTGGAGCAGCATATACACCGGATTGAAATTCCGCTCGCCGGGGAAGCCTTCTTGTGGCGCGACTTGACGCATGAGGTCGGTGCGCATCACTTGCTTGGAATCGCCTCGATGGATATTTTGAGTAAACAGGTCCAACAGGTAGCACTCTTTTAAGTCATCAGGAAAGTAGCCGCCGATGGGTTGCTCATCAGCCTCAAAGTCAAGTCCGACAATACCGGCATATTGCTGGCCTCCATATTGCCGCCAGTGGCGGATTATCAGTTCCACGGCGTTGTCGGGCATCCAGTCGTCACTGTCGATGCACACATTCAACTCTGTGGTCATATTGGCATAGGCGGTATTATAGCCGGTATGAAGTCCACCGTTCTCTTTCCAGATATAGCAGATATGGAAACCGTGCGCACTCTCGCCTTCCATCCGCTCGGCGGGATTGCAGCCGAGCCATGAGGCGACAAGTTCGCGCGTGTTGTCGGTGGAGCCGTCATCGATAATCAGCCAACAGAAGTCCTTACACGTCTGCCGGCACAGGCTCTCGTACGTGCGCCCGATTGTATGCGCCCGGTTATACGCGGGGGTGAAAACAGTAAGGGGTACTGATGTCATAACAATTTAATGGAATCCTTTTCGATGTCGAATCTCATCAATAAGAACACTTATTGACATTGAGGGTTCTTTGGTTTTAGGCCGTTTTGACAATTCTTGCATAATCTCCTTATGGGAGAGTTTTCGTGTGAGGTCCATAAAGAAAAAGTGATTAAGATGAGCAACTCGTTTTTCTTCAGGAGGTGGGGTCATATAATCGCCATAGTTGTCTTTTAGGAGTTCATCAAATCCGTTGGGAATTGGAATTACTGTGTCCTCAAAAGGAACCATTTGAATATGCTCAAACCACTTTTTATCATACACCCGACGTTTGATGTCTGTATATGGTTTGAAATGAGTACCTTTAACATTCTTTACTCTTTCTGTAAGTTGCAATGCTTTTTTGAGCATGGATTTTCTGCGGGGATGGTAAAACAATTGTTTAACCAATTTGATTGGACCATTAAAACCGTTCAGATGAACAAAGTCAGAGAAAATTTCACCCCAGGATTGCACCGACATAGCCTTGCGATAATTCCAAAGCACATGATGATACTCATCATAAAGTTTACTGTCAGATTCGGATTCCGGATTATACTCATCTACTATGAAAATGTCAATCCAAGACCCTATGATATGTGGGAATTGCTTGTACTCCCAAATGGTTGAGTTCGTATCATAAAACTTTGCCATAGGATAGGGCGACTCGCCATCTGAAAAATCGGATAATAAGTAATCTGTTCCAATCAGCAGATTTCTAACGGATAGCAGTTTATTGTAATCTTCCCGAAGCATAAAAACATCCATATCATCATCCCATGGTATGAATCCATGATGTCGTATAGCCCCTAATAGCGTGCCATAAGCGGCATAGAACTTTATCTCATGTTGTTCACAAAAGGTGAGAAAAGCCTTATATGTTTTTAATAACGAACTCTGAATCTCTTTAATAGTTGTATTTTCCATTGCAAGCAATCATAAAAGTGACATAAACAGTGTGAATCCGGCGTAGGCGAGCAGGATGAGCGCCGTTTTCCGGTCCTGGTCGTCCCAGATGCGGAACCGCAGCAGCGGATAGGCAATCACTATCGGGTAGAGGAACCACGACAGGTAAGCAAACCGGTTGCTGTATGCTGCGCGAATCACCATAACCCAGAAGGCGTTCGAGAGGATATAGGTGATGGCGATGATGTTGAACGCACGGTCACGGAAATCACGCTTAACCGTCACATACCACGTCATCACCACCGGCATTGCGCTGTATAACAGGAAGTCCCAACGGAAACCAGTGCTCGAGAATTTCTGCATTTCCTCTGTGTTCCCCTGACCTTCAAAATAACTTTCCATACGGTCATCGAAGCCGAGGTCAGCGAAGAATTCACCAACCGCGTTACCCACCAAAAGCGAGATAAAAATCGATGCCACCCAGAATCCGATGGCGTATTTAGGTTCTTTAATAAGGAACACCGCGGCGAAGCAGGCTGCTATCGGCAGCGAGGTGGATTTGTGAATCGCCATAGCCGGCAGCAACAGCAGCAGCCCCACATACCGCCGCCAGTCTTCTTCAACAACAAGAGACATGGCAGCCATAACCATGCTGCAAGCCAATCCATTGCGAATGCCGTTTGTGCCATAGGTAAAGCAGGAGAACGAGATAAAGCAGAAAAGAATGGCAATCCACGTGTTTCTTGGGAACAGCCGCCAGCAACAAATTAGCATAAGCCCGAAATAGAGCAAGTCATCAATTATGAAGAATTGTTGCGCATTAAGTCCTATAAACTTGCAATATAATATGAAATTCTTCCAAAGCCATTCGGTTTCATCAATGAGCGCATATGCGCTATCTATATTATTATAGTAATGGGCATACATTCCGGTGTCTCCGAATAAGCCAGAATGTGCACGCATACCGGCATATAATGCCAGCACCAAAGTAAGTAATATCGCCAGCAGAGGAATCCGAACAGGCTGGTAGAGCAACTTATTCCCCTCGGAATGGATATTACGCACAACCATCGCCATACACAACGCGAATAACGTGTATGTGTAAACCGCCTGATATATTCCCGGGGGGATGAAACTGAAGAAGTTCATATAGTCAAACTTATCTAAAAATCCTCAGCGTAACCAGGTCGCTTAAAAACGAAATCGGTTTTTCTCCGAACAATCTCACCAAGAACACTTTCGTGCCGTGCCGCAATCTGCTTTTCAGTGAGTGATTCAGCCACGAACCGGCAAAGTGATGAATACAAACCGTCTTCTTTGTACATTTTATTTTACCGGTCCGGTGATCTTTCGGGCAGAAATATTCAGCCGGATACATCGTGCATAATCCCGGAAAGTCCTGATATGTATTGTTTAATACCAGACCTTTATCCAACATATACTGTGTTATCACTGTTGTATTGGTGGTCATATCAAAAGTGCCGTCTTCTTTAACAAACCGGCGTTCATGATAATCATCGAGCAACTCTTTCGCCCAGAGTGAACCTTTTTCAGCCGCCATCATACCGGTCGGAACATTCCCGTCTGTCTCAAATCCGGAAAAAGCATTATGGTGAAGGAACTGGTCAAAGTTTCCGATTACCTCGACATCCGTGTCCATGTAAATCCCGCCTTCGGTATAAATCGCGTACAGACGAACGTAATCAGTAACAAAGGCGAACTTGCGGGACTCATATGCCTCTTGCACATACCGATTTGAGGAGATATCAAAATTATCCTCATTCCATTCCTTTATCTGGTATTCAGGAAGGAGTCGTTTCCAACTCTCAATGCACTTTATGGCAAGATCGGGCTTACTGCCCCGACCGAACCAGCAATAATGTATTACTTTGGGAATCATACGCCTATGATGTATTTACTGACAGGCAGTCGCGAAACGCACCACACGACAGCCCACGAAATGGCCATCGTTCCGATGGTGACAACCACGATCTCAACCGGTCCGGAGAACGCCTGCACCCACGGCAGCGGCCACAACAGCCATCGCATCACGAAGATGTGAATCAGATACACGCCGAAACTCAACTTTGACATCCGGGTAACCCAAACGGGTAATGACTTGATGTTGAATCGGTGCAGCAGCAACCACCACATCAGCGACATCAACGCACAAGGCAGTGACAAATAAGTTAACATCTTATAGAAGTCAAACTCGCGTCCGGTCAACAGAAGTCCCGCCGGAGCGGACACAACGGCAGCACACGACAATGCCGTAACAATCAGCCACTTCATCCGTGACAGTCGCACATACTCACTCAACCAGTAACCCAACAGGTAATAACCCGCATAGCCGGAGAAGTAATAGAGTATGCCCGTGTCGCTGTCATTAATCTTGAGACCGAAAAATTTCAGGTAGGGATAGATAAGCGTGACAGCCCAGAGGCCGAGGTAAAACAGCACCTCTCTCTTTCCGGCACGCTGCAACCATTGCGACAGTATCGGCGTGAGCAGGTACAAGCCCGCCAATGTGTACATGAACCACAACACGCCATGACCTTGGGCCGAAAGCGGAATCGAGAGCACCTCGGTCGTGGCCTCTGCGGCCGTGGACGGCTCAGACCAATACTTCAGCGCCAAATAGAACACACTCCAAACCAGTGTCGGCCACAGTATCTTAGAGAACCTGCGTTTGAGAAATTCTTTCTGGCTCAACTTGTTGCGGAGCAGCAACGCGCCGCTCACCATAAAGAACAGCCCGATTCCGGGCGCGGTGAGATAACTGATTCCCGACAACAACCACCCGGGCGAGTTTCCGTCGGGCAGCGGCGAGTGCATAAGCACGATCATCGTGATCGCCAACAGGCGCAGTATGTCAAGCGTCGGGTTTCGCATTTACCGGTTATAGCATGGGAAAACTGATGTCCTAAACCTCTCTACTCCCTAATGAAGGTGTAGCAAAACTCAGAATTAGTGCGCTTCGCCCTGAAATCATTCAAATAGTTTCAAGTCCAACAAATGATTAATTTATTTTGAATCAATGTGTTAAATAAGGCTTGATTTGCCGGATTTCTCGCCGAAGGCGACTAAAAATAGTTGTTGTGCAAACCCCTCATTGAATTAAATCATAAATCTTCTCCACCTCGGCCATGCCGGCGTAGTCGTGCGAGGCAAGGTGGGTAATGAGTTGTTGCTGCTTCTCCGCATTGTTGGCGAGGTCATAGATGGCGTGGGCGACGGCCTCGTTGTCAAGGTCGCATATCACGCCGTCCACACCGTCGCGGATCTGGCTCTCGGCTGTGGCGTAACGCGTGATTATCACCGGTTTGCGAAGCACCTGCGCCTCACGCACCGTCACCGACTTGCCCTCATACCGGCTCGGCTGCAGATAGATGTCGCACGACCTGATATAGGGATAGGGATTCTCTTTCGGGCCGAGGAACCGCACATTGTCGGCTACACCTAATTCAGCCGCCTCGCGGTCAATGTCGGCGTGGTCGCCCGGACCGACAACGTACCACACAAACTTCAAGCCGAGTTCTTTCAACCGCTTGGCGACCTGAGGAATACAATCGAAATTCTTCTGATAACATATCCGTCCTATTGATAACAAGCGGACTGATTCCTCCTCCGCAATAATCTCCGGCGCAGAGTCACGCTTGGCCTGATGGCGTATCAGGCTCAGCGGCAGAATGTTTTCCATCTCAATTATCTTCTCTTTGAGCGTAGGGAAGACGCTCAGGAACGCCTTCGTGCAGTCGGGCGAGATAGAGACGATGTGGTCGAATCCGTCCCATATGGGAAGTTCCTGTTCGGCGTTTACGTGGATGGTGCTGTAGTCGGTGTGAATCCACGCGAGCCGTCGCCGCGCGTCAACTTTTTGCAGCACAACGTTATGCGGCGTGAGGAAACTGATGGCGAGGTCGTAGGTTCCCAAGTGCCGCAGGTCGGGAAGCACAGGTGTCACCTCATCGGCCACAAACTGGAACACGCTCGCGTCGATACGCTGCAATTTCGGCGGTAAGGCAGCGTGGTATCGGGCGGCCTTTTTCCGCGCTTTCCACCTCGCCCATGCCACACGCCACTGCCCTTCAAGGACGATGTCCCTCATCGGGCGCTCGATGGCGTTGTAGCCGCGCATTTCAGGAAGCAGGTTGATTTTGCCCGGTATCAGCGGCATAAACGGCCCCGTGTGCTGGTTGATCAGCAGGTCGACACTGAAGCGGTCGGTGTCAAGCGCCTCGAGCAGGCCGAGCAGCGCGCGCTCCGCCCCGCCGAGTTCCATATAGTGCATGTTGATGGAAATGCGAGGTTTCATATAAAGTGCTTTTTAACCGTCCATTTGAGATTTTTCACGAAGTGGTCCATAAAGCGTATCAATCGGTATTTGACAAAATCCTGCTTTTCTATCGCACTCAGATACTGTCTGCCGCAAAAAATATCAGGACAGTCATTTAGGAACTTCAACGCTTTGACGCAACTGATGGTGTCTTCACTTTCAACGATGTGCTTAAATTCCCGTTTCGACACTTTCTTGCTGAAATTCAGCGTGAGTATAATATTCCTGAAAAATCTTCCATACACGTACTTAAGCATTCGCTCATCGTCCAAATCCCACTCTTGATACAATTTCAGGAATTCGTCCTTTACCGTGTTGTAGATGTGAAATCTTTCCGGAATATATCGGGAACGGGTGTTTCCCTTGTCGTAAACTACGTAGTGATACAACACTTTCGGTGAGATGACAAGCGATGTCGCCTTGCGGTAGACATACAGGTTGAAAACCTCGTCTTGCTGGATGAGCAGTCTCGGGAATGTGATGGCGTTATCGACGAGCAGGCAGCGGCGGTACACTTTGTTCCACACAAAGCCGTTCGCATGCTCCAGTCCAAGAAGCTGATCAACGTAAATAGTTCTTATCTCCTCATTGCTTTTACAGTCGACATCTTTAAAAATGACCGGTGTCAACGTCTTATATCTCACGTCATAGCTGTCATAACTGAACATCAACACATCCGGATGATTGCGATTTCTCAGTCCCTCAAAAACCGTTTCGAGAAATGTCTCATCTATCTTATCGTCAATATCGAAAAAGACGATGTACTCACCTCGAGCGTTTTGAATGCCCAGATTCCTTGCCGGACCGGAACCGGAATTGGACTGATGAAAACATTTCACCTGTTGATGAACCGCCGCAAGCCGTTCACATTTTTCACCTGAATCATCGGTGGAACCGTCGTCAATCAATAAAACTTCAAAATCCGGATAAGATTGATTCAAGACGTACTGTATTCCACTGTCAATAAAGCGGGAAACATTATAGATGGGTATAATAACCGAGAAAAAAGGAGACATCTCAGATGTGCTTTTGCTCTATTGTCTTAATTGAAATATCCTGGACCGCAACATGATTTGGCGGAATCTGAACACCCGTCAACGTTGTATTGAATCCGACTATCCCCCCATTGCCTATCGTGGTTCCTTTCAGTATCGCGGCATTCTCACCTATCCAACAGTCGTCACCGATCTCAACCGGTTTCGTTTTAGGCCGTGTTTTCTCGTAACCGAAATACGGATAATACCTCCGGGCGATTTCCCGCCGTTGTTCAGGCTTCAGAATATTATGCGTGTTGGTGTCCCAAATCCTGACGTTGTAAGATATCTGGTTGTAGGAGCCAATCTTGATTCTTTCATCACATCTGATTTCACTGCCGCGGTTTAAATTGGTATACGAGCCTATGGATAGCGCACCGCCAAACCTTACCCAAATCTTGTCACACGAGATTTTGCTGTGGTTGTCAATCTCAACTTGCCCGTCATTGATGATGACCGCGACACGTCGATTCTTATCATTTGAGCTGATGATGGAGAAGTCCGCGATTATCAGTGAGCCTTTTTCGACATAAAGTTCAGCGTTTCGGATAACCACATTTTCGCCAATTTGTAGATCCGCCCCGGAAGAGACAACAATCTTGCTATTGCTGATTCTCGCGCTTGAGGCAACTTTGCAGTTCGCACCTTTGAAGAACCGAACAACCGAACTTCGTAATAGATAAGCTGTCTGAATATCACGGATAAACGTCAATAATCCCATGTTATTCCGGTTTTGACAACCTTTGCCGGGTTACCGGCCACGATACAGTTGGGAGGACTAACTTCAAGTCCCAACTAATTGATAGAATTTCTCTATCTCTTCTGTATTACCTTTTTTCTCTTGTTTCTGAAACTCAACGATTGCGTTGTACAATTCCTTATCTTTAAGCAGTTTTTCGATTGCATCGGCAATAGCCACAGAATCTTGAGGGACAACAATACCGTTTTTCCCTTGAATCATCTGATTATATACGGCATCAAATTCCGTGGTAACAATGGGTTTATTAAGAATTCTCGCCTCTGCTATTGACAAACCATAGCCTTCAAAACGAGATGTTTGGACATAAAGCGTACAATCTTTAAGATAAGGATATGGATTAGGAGTTACTCCTAAAAGTATAAAGTGATTCTGAAGATTATTCTTATTTATAAATTGAAGCATTTCTTCTTTATAAGTTCCTTGACCAATTGCATACCACTTAAAAATAATTCCCCTATCTCTTAAAATTTTACAAGCCTCTAAAGACATATCATAACCTTTCTGAACCTTGTCTAATCGGGCTATAGTCAATAATGAGGGAAGTTCACGATCAATTTTATTTTCTTCTTCTTTGCTCAAATTCAAAATTAAATTGGCGTCTAACATGTCCCAAATAATATGCATTTTAGTTTTAAACTGAGGATATACATGAGAAAAAATATCATACGCGGAATCTGAAACAGTAATGATTTTATCAAGTCTTCTATAAAAACGTTCTTGAAAGGAACTATTTTTGGAATCCAGTCCGTATCCGACATTGATCCAGCCAAATTTTTGTTTTGCTTTTATGCAATCAACTACATAGAAAGTGGGGATTCCCTGAGCATATGCTATACCTATATCATATTCTTTCTTATTATCTCCTTTCAAGCAAGCACCTATGGATTCCCAATATAACCTCACGGTATCTCTATTGTTTTTAGGCTTGTCTAACCGCAGTCTGATAGAATACTTGACCTTTGCGAATATCTTTTTGTAATCAAAAGAAGTTATCTGACGTAAAACCCTTTTCTCCAGAAAATTTGTGTACGAAAGAGGGGGCAGCAGATTAACTTCATCAGGAATAAACCTTTCAAACTCGCCCCCATGTTTAAATAATTGTAAATCAACCTCAAATCTCGAGTAATCAAGTACCGATAAAAAGGTAACGAGACTTTTCTCAGCACCCGCAGCTGTAAGTGAGTCAATAACAAACAATACTTTCTTTTTTCTCATAAATCATATTTTTTGATGAAATCCTCAATAGACGACTGCAAGTTACTTTTTCGGCTTTCAATTGTTTCTTTCCCCCAGTCCCACCAGGCAATCCGGTTCATCTGCTCGGCTTCTTGGGGTGTGCATTTACGTTTGACCACTTTTGCCGGCACTCCGGCAACCACGCAATAGTCCGGAACATCTGTTGTTACTACCGCACCGGCGGCGATGGTAACTCCATTGCCCACTTTCACTCCATACAATATCGTAGCCCCCAATCCGATCCATACATCATTACCAATCGTTATGCCGCGCCTCTCACCTATCAGATTGCTTTTGAATGGATAACTGGAAACCTGATTTGTCTTATGGCCGCCATCGTCCAAAATAAATTTCACGCCGTACGAGATTGAACAATATTTCCCGATTACCAGCGGTGCGTCACTCCAGCGATACACAATCGCATGATTGTCGTACGACCCTTCGCCAATGGCTGTGTGAACATCTTCTTTAAGATACACATGGTCTACCAATCGCATTATATGCGAATAGTCTATACCCAATAAACGCCATAGACGCATTCTTATCTTTTTCCTAAGCGAGAGCATATCGCACTAAGTTTACCACTTATCCTTTTTCGTTCATCACCATTTAAAGCAATGAAATAGAATAAAACAAACAAAGAAGTCCAGGACATCAAACTACATATCAATAAGCCGATTATGCCATCAGAAATGTAAGTGATGTTGCACAAAGCACCAACAATGACATATGAAGCCATAGAAACAACAGTCATCGGCAATAGAGAAGATTTTAATAACCGTGTAATAGAAAAACTCCGGATATTATGTTTCAGAATTGCTATATCAATAAAACAAAATAATGCGGCTATCAAAACAAACAATAAATAGCATTCTCTATATGTAAAGCCGTAGTGCAAAAGTAAATACATAACCGGCAAACTTAGGATGTATATAGTACCGCAAATAAAGCCCACCATGGCTACTTTTCCGGATGCATGAATGCCGATTATTATAAATCCATTATAACAGGAAAATAAATTCATGAGAAGAGACATCTTAGTCATGAATACAGCTCCATCAGGGACATTTTTAAGCCATAACTGCAGCACATATTCGGTCTTGAACAAAATAGGCAGCGTAAAAAAAAGCAATAGTAAAAAAGAAAGTTTAGAGCCAAAACATATCATCTTGTTCATGCCAACAATATCATTTGCCGCATATTTTTTGATAATAGCCGGTTTAAAGGCAGTTGTGACATTTGAGCATAGCGATAATAAAATGCCCTGAACTGTTGCTGCCACACCACTTGCCGCATTTATAATTGTGCCATAAAAGTTATTTAAAATGAATTGACTCCCTTGCTGCCGAACTGAGAAGGAAAAATTGCCGTACAAATCCCAACCGGAGAAGCTCAGCAGGGGGCGGAGGTACGTCTTGTCCCAGATCCAGCGGAAGCGGGCCTCTGAATAATGCCGGATGCAGTACACGCGGTAGAGCATGATCATGAACACGCTCACGGCAAAGGTCAACACGGCATATAGTATCAACTTGTCAAAGTCGCCTATCTGCAACAAATACACAATCAGCAGTTTAAGCCCGACGTTGAGCAACTCGAAATAGGCGTAGATGTCCATCTTCTCGTGCGCGATCAGCACGGCGGAATACGGCGCCTGGGGAATGGAGATCACGGCGCTGAGTATGCTCAACTGGTACACCCACCGCGCCGCGTCCATGCGGCCCTCGGGAATCACAAGTTTGTTCTCCAGAAACCACAGTCCGACCGTCTCCGCCAGAAGCAGAATCACCAGCGAAATGCCGATGTGGACGATCAGGGCGGAGGAGAATGTTTTCCGGAGTCGCTCCTCGTCGCCGCGGCCGAGTTCGAAGGTGATGAACCGACTTGTGGCGCCGGCCATTGACGCGTTGAGGAATCCCATCATGCCCACGATTCCGCCGACCACACCGTAGATGCCGTAGTCGCTCACGCCGAGAGTTGCGAGCACCACGCGCGAGGTGTACAGCCCCACAATCATGCTCAGCCCCATGCGGATGTAGAGCATGACGGCGTTTCGCGCGATCCGGCGGTTGGTGGAGGGTGTCGGTTCTGACATAAATGTGGGTCAGCCTATCAGGTTCGGTTCGTTGTCGAGGGCGGCTTGGGTGGCGGTGAGGGCCGACAAGTAATCTTGGCGCAGGGCGAGTATCGAGTCCTGAAAACTCGGAGTGGCCGGAATATTCGGAGTGGTCGGATCTTCGGTCGGGGTGGTGTAATAACCGATGAGGGTCAGAAACCGGTCGACGAGGGCGTCATTGCGCGTCACGAGGGTGTCGGCGGCGGGAAACAGGCTCGAAGCGGCTATGGCGGTCATGGGCAGGAGCAGGTCGAGTTGGCGAACAAAGTCGGCGGAATCCACCCGGGAAAGTTCTTGCGCGAGCGCGTTGTGCATCACGCGAAGTTCGGTCTCGACGTCACGCAGAGGCAGTTGGCCGTGCTCGGGCCGGTCGGCGTTCTCGGCCCATCGCAGCAGGTCGGCCAATCGGGCCGGGGCGGCGGCGAGCATAGCGGGGGTTATTCCGGCATACATCGGTTGTGACTGAGCGGTCATGAGTCGGCGCTGAGCAGGTTGGCGATAAGGGCGCGCTTGGAGTCGCCTGCGGTGGGGTTCCATGTGTCGGTGATGGTCTGTGCCTGGTCGCGCAGTCGGGTGTCTGCCGTGGCGGTGTACATCAGTGCGAGCAGTTGGGCGCGTTGCATGGGTGCGTTCACCTTGGGCAAGAGGTCGCGGCAGCAACTGAGCCAGCATTCGGCATCTTCACCTTGCCCGAGGGCGACATAGGTGAGTGCCATCAGGGCGGCGTGTGTGGCGGCGAGGTTGACCGTCGCGGGCCGGAGTTCGCTGAATCGCCGGGCGAAGGTCGACATCGCGCCGCGTTGCTCGGAGGTGAGTTCTCCCCCACTCCGGCGGGTGCTGACGGCTTCGAGCGCACGCGTCAGGTGGGCATCGAATTTCCGGTATGGGTGGCGGTTTCCTTTTGCGAACTCGAGGATTCGGATGTACTGAGGCTCGATGTGCGGCGTGACGGCCATGAGGATGTTTCCCACTTGAAGCATGACCCGTCCGCCATCGCGTCCGCGCGTGGTCTGCAGTGTTCCTGAGATTCCGTCGAAATCGCCGCCGATAATCTGCACGGTGTCGCCGGGTTCGAGGGCGTCGTCGGTGAGGAGCATGCAGTCGACATTATTATCCAACGCGCGCGCGAGGGCGATGAAGTTGTCCATTTGCCGCTCGGGAATGGGTTGTCGCAGGTATTCGGCCTCACCGCTGATCCAGTGCAGCCGGCTCACCACGGCCAAAAGGCGGTCCACGTCGGCACGGTCGTGATTCAGGAAGACGTATCGGCCGAGCAAACGTTGCCGGCGCTGCACCACGCGCCGCCCAACACGAGCGTGAATCGTCATGGTGGGCATAAAGTAGCGAATCGGGAAACCGACTTCTTCGGCGGTGCGTGCGAAAACGGCCTCCATTTCATCGAGGCGCATCGGTGTCGTCAGCGCGAACCAGGGCATAACATCATGGGGAGGTATAGCCGGAATGGTGATGGACATTTTCCCTGCCGTGCCACGGAAAGCACAACAAGTCAAGCATTTAAACCGACCTAAACGGTCTACTTGGGAAAAATTTCCAGCCCATATTTCAGGCGAAAAACACCCGAACGGGTGATTTTCGGCTGCAAAATTACGAAAAAGGGTTAAAATCACCCCCCCCCCGATTGTTAAATTTTGCTAAGGAGCAAAATTTAACAATTTTTACATCCGAAAACGATAGCCCGACTGTCTGCTCTCAAGATGGCTAATGACGGCATACGCCCCCCAGACCCGGTGCCTGTCTTTCTTGGCAAGACCTTTTCGTCTGACACGGAATAACGTTTTTTATGCCACCGGCGTAAAATCCCGCAGTTTTTTCGTACCTTTGGGGTGTCAAAACTGTTTACACTATGCCTGAAGTAAAAACCACTGAACTGCTGCGCACCTCGCAAAGTTGGGATGGCGCCCGTATTCCCGATTTTCCGCGGGAAAATGCCGAGATTGTGTCGATGAGATATGAGTTCCCGCCGGGTCAGAAACTTGGATGGCACCATCATGACGTGATAAATTTCGGGGTCGTTCAGCAAGGCGAACTCACCATTATCGACATCCACGGAAATGTCAAGGTGGCGCATGCGGGGGAAGCCCTTGTCGAGATGGTCGGAACCATTCACCACGGTGAGAACAACGGCCCGGAAAACGTGGTACTCACCATGTTCTACGTAATCCCGAAGGGAGAACCCATTTCGGTTGCGCACCCCGAGATTCCGCAGGAATAACGCACACGTCCCGACACACTCCCCAACAGCCATTGACGGATATTGACGGGTATTCGATTTGCACCCTGCGCGCCACAAAAACGCGCCGAAGGGCGGTTTTATGTCCGCCGGTGGCGCGTATTCGACAAAAAAAACTTACCTTTGCAGCCGATTACACAATTAGCGCTCCCGTAGTTCAACGGATAGAATAGAGGTTTCCTAAACCTTAGATTCGGGTTCGATTCCCGGCGGGGGTACTTTTTCTCTACCATGCCGATGAGCCCCGAGCAAATCACACCCGAAATCCCACGCGGAGAGTTCAATAAACTCCTGTATATCGAAACCTATGGCTGTCAGATGAATGTGGCCGACAGTGAGGTTGTGGCCTCCGTGATGAAAATGGCCGGATACGACACCACCGAAGACCTTGCCCTTGCCGACGCGATTCTGATCAACACCTGCTCGGTGCGCGACAACGCCGAGCAACGCATCTTCGCGCGCCTGCGGCAACTCAACGCCGACCGGCGGCGACGGCCCAAGCGGCTGATAATCGGCATTATCGGCTGCATGGCCGAGCGCATGAAGCAAACCCTGATTGACGACCACGGCGTAGACCTCGTGGCAGGTCCCGACGCCTACCTGCGTCTGCCCGAACTCATCGCCGCCGCCGAAACCGGACAAAAAGCCATCGACACCACACTCTCCACCACAGAAACCTACCGCGACATCATACCCCGACGTATCGGAAAAGGCGGTGTGAACGGTTTCATCTCGATCATGCGCGGGTGCAACAACTTCTGCACCTACTGCATCGTGCCCTACACCCGTGGACGCGAGCGCAGCCGTGAGCCGCAGAGTATCATCAAGGAACTCAACGACCTGCGTCAGCGCGGATTCAAGGAGGTGACCCTGCTCGGGCAGAACGTGAACTCCTACCTGTTCAGGCAAGAAGACGGCGACGTTGACCTTGCCGCGCTGCTCCAACTCGTGGCGACCACAGCGCCCGAGATGCGGGTGAGATTCACCACTTCCAATCCCGAGGACCTATCCGACCGGATCATCGACACCATGGCCGCACACCGCAACATCTGCAACCACATCCACCTGCCCGTGCAGTCGGGAAGCGACCGGATTCTGAAACTGATGAACCGCAAATACACCCGCGCGTGGTATCTCGACCGCATCGCGCGCATTCGCCAGGCCATGCCCGACTGCGGACTGTCGACCGACGTGTTCACCGGCTTCCACTCCGAAACCGAAGACGACTTCCAACGCACGCTGAGTTTGATGCGCGAGGTGGGATTCGACTCGGCCTTCATGTTCAAATACAGCGAGCGCCCGGGAACATACGCCGCCCGGCACCTGCCCGACGACGTGCCCGAAGATGTGAAAATCGACCGCCTCAACCGCCTTATCGCCCTGCAGAACGACCTCTCGCTCGAGAGCAATCTGCGCGATGTGGGCCGCACGTTTGAAGTGCTCGTCGAGGGACGCTCCAAACGCTCGGAAACCGACATGTTCGGGCGAACCGAGCAGAACAAGGTGGTCGTATTCCCCGCCGAAGGAGTTGACGTGGGCGAGCGAGTGAATTGCATTGTAGAACGCGCCACCAGCGCCACACTTATCGGTAAACGCCTATGAGCCACTGCGAGCACTGCCACCACGAGCACCATCAAAGCCACAATCACGAACATCACCACGAGCACCACCACAGCCATCACCACGGGCACGGCCTTCGTCGCCAATGGGCAATAATCATCGCCGCCGCCGTGACGCTGATCGCCGCCGTGCTGATTGAGCGCGCATTCGACCTGCCAACGTGGCAACTGTTTCTGATCTACGCCGTGCCCTACCTTATCGCCGGACACGAAACACTTCGCGAAGCCGCCGAGGGACTGCTTCACGGCGAACCGATGAACGAACACCTGCTCATGACCATCGCCACGCTCGGCGCCATGGCCATCGGATTCCTGCCGGGCGCGGAACACGAGATGACCGAAGCCGTGGGCGTGATGCTGTTTTTCCAAATCGGCGAACTCATTGAAGGTTACGCCGAAGGCCGCAGTCGCGACAGTATCACCCACCTGATGAACCTGCGCCCCGACCGCGCGCGGGTGGAGCGCGACGGCGTGGCCGTTGACGTCGCTCCCGAAGACGTGGCCGAAGGCGAAACCCTGCTCATCGCCGCCGGAGAGCGTGTGGCACTCGACGGCGTTGTCATTGACGGAACAACCACACTCAACACCGTAGCCCTCACCGGAGAATCCATGCCGCGCGCCGTTACCGAAGGCGACGAGGTGCTCTCGGGTTGCGTCAACATCTCCAACCTGATCCGCGTCCGCGTGACACAAGTGTACGCCAACAGCACCGTTGCCCGAATCATCAACCTCGTCGAGCACGCCGGCGAGAACAAGTCACGCTCAGAAACGTTCATCACCCGTTTCGCCCGCGTGTACACTCCCATCGTTGTCGGTTTGGCCGTGCTGCTCGCGCTGATTCCACCCTTATTCTCGGGTAACTTCGCCGACGCGTTCCCCACGTGGTTCTACCGCGCGCTGATGTTCCTCGTGGTCTCGTGCCCGTGCGCGCTGGTGATCAGCGTGCCGCTCACGTTCTTCGGCGGAATCGGCGGCGCCTCGCGCAAAGGCATACTCGTTAAAGGTGCCAACTTCATCGACCGCCTCACCGACGTGGGCACCATCGTGTTCGACAAAACCGGCACCCTGACAGAGGGACGCTTCACCGTCACCGCCGTTCACCCCGAGCAGTGCGACAAACAGCGCCTGCTCCACCTCGCCGCCCACGTCGAGCGGTTCTCAACCCACCCCATCGCCGCCACCCTGCGCGACGCATATGCCGACGAAGCCACCGACGGGTGCCAGATCTCGCAGGTGGAGGAACTCGCCGGACGCGGAATCATCGCAACGGTAGGCGCGGAGCGCGTCGCCGTGGGAAACGAGGCACTCATGGAAAGCCTCGGCGCCGAGTGGCACCCCTGCACCCACAGCGGAACCATCGTCCACATAGCCATCGACAACACCTATGCCGGACACATTGTGATCAACGACAGCGTCAAGCCCACCGCCGCCGAAGCCATCACCGCCCTGCGCCGCGGTGGAGTGAACCGACTTGTGATGCTCACCGGCGACCAGCCCGAAGTGGCCGCCGAAGTGGCCACCACCCTTCACCTCGACGACCATTACGCCCAACTCCTACCCCATCAGAAAGTGGAACGCCTTGAGGCCGAACTCGCGCGCGACCATCGCGGCGCGGTGGCCTTTGTCGGCGACGGAATCAACGACGCCCCCGTGCTGGCGCGCGCCGACATCGGATTCGCCATGGGAGCCATCGGCAGCGACGCCGCCATCGAGGCCGCCGATGTGGTGATTATGGACGACAACCCCACCCGACTGGCCACCGCCATCACCATCGCCCGCCGCACCCTGCGCATCGCGCGACAGAATGTGGTACTCGCCATCGGAATCAAAGTGGCCGTACTCATCTTGGCCGCCCTCGGACTGGCAACAATGTGGATGGCCGTGTTTGCCGACGTGGGTGTTACCCTCCTCGCCGTGCTCAACGCCCTCAGGGCGCTCAGAAGTGCATAACGCCTCCGGAATCCACGCCGGAAAAACCTCGATAGAGGTGATATTCCCGTGGCGGATACAGCGACAAGGCATCCGGTGCAACCTCTATCGAGGTAGTTACGCATATCTGCCATCCTACCCCACTTAGGCGTTCGCTCGCCGGGGGCTCGCTCCGCCAAAGTGGGGCTAAAGAAATCGCACCTCTATCGAGGTGATATGCTGGGGTGTATGTCGTTGATAACCGTATTTTGTCTCTGTAGTGGACACACTCCTCCGGCGCTCCGCGCCACCTCCCATAACTTAGGGGAGGAACTGCTAACGCATTGAACGCCAGCGAGGTTGAGTTCCCCCTCTAAGTCAGAGGGGGTGGCCGTAGGCCGGGGGCGTGTGTCCGATACA
>CACYCT010000043.1 GCA_902772965.1 uncultured Bacteroidales bacterium
AAGAAACACGACATGCCCACATTCAATGCCATCCGAGCTCTGTTCTGACTGCGCAATGGCGCGGCATGACTATCGGTGAACAGTTACACAAAAAATACTATGGCAAAATTATCAAACCGCTTCGACTTCGTCTACATCTTCGACGTGCAGGACGGCAACCCCAACGGCGACCCCGACGCAGGCAATCTTCCCCGCATTGACGCAGAAACAGGTATGGGACTCGTCACCGACGTGTGCCTCAAACGAAAAGTACGCAACTACGTCCAAATCGCAAAACAAGACACACAAGGCTACGACATCTTTATCAAAGAATTTGCCGTACTCAACAACCTGATCAACCAGGCAAAAACAGAAGAACAAAACGACAACACTCTGACTGCTCGCCAGCGTCTGTGCAACGCATACTACGATATCCGAGCCTTCGGTGCCGTCTTGGCATCGCTGGCGGGAACCAACCAAGGACAAGTGCGCGGACCGATCCAACTCACCTTCGCACGCTCCGTCGAACCCATCGTCACCCTTGAACACTCCATCACACGTATGGCAGTCGCAAATGAAAAAGACGACACCGTCAACCGTACCATGGGACGAAAAGCCACCATCCCCTATGGGCTCTACGTATGCCACGGATTCGTCTCTGCCAACCTCGCACGGCAAACCGGCTTCTCTGACGACGACCTGCAACTTTTCTGGGACGCCCTTCGTAATATGTTTGACTGCGACCGATCAGCCGCACGCGGACTGATGAGCGCACGCCGACTTATCGTCTTCCGCCACGACTCCATCCTCGGCAACGCACCCGCCAACCTGCTCTTCGACCGCGTTACCGTAAATCGCACCTCAGCCGATGTGGCACGCTCGTTCAGCGACTACCAGATCAACGTCGACACCGAAAACCTGCCTAACGGCATCACCGTCGAACAACTCATCTGATATGCCCACCCGCGCTTATAGCGACGATGAACTGCTCATGCTGTCGGGGATACAGCACTTCAAGTTCTGTCCCCGACAGTGGGCACTCATCTACCTCGAACAGCAATGGGACGACAACCGGCTGACCATCGAAGGCCAGCAACTGCACCGCAACGTTGACCAACCTCAATCGGCACAACTTCGAGATGGCGTGCTCACACTTCACTCCGTGGCCGTCGCTTCTTATGCCCTCGGCCTCAGCGGCATTGCCGACCAACTCGAACTTACACCCACCAACGACCCCGCTAACGCCATCAAACTGCACCGATACCCGGGTCTATGGAACATTACACCCATCGAGTTCAAACACGGACGGCCCAAAGCCGACGCCTCCGACGACCTTCAACTCTGCGCCCAAGCAATCTGCCTTGAAGAAATGTACCGCATCAACATTCCGACAGGCGAAATTTACTACGGACAAAAACATCGGAGAATCACCATCGAGTTCACACCCGATCTGCGCAACGAAGCAACTCAACTCGCACTACAAATGCACACCCATGCCATAGAGGGGAAAACACCACCGGCCCGCTACCAACCCAAATGCCGGTCTTGCTCCATCAAAAACCTCTGCATGGCCGAAGACCTGCAAAAAGCCACCACCGTGAAGCACTATCTCAAACAACTTTACATATGAGGAAACTGCTCAACACACTCTACGTTACCAACCCCGATGTCTATCTCACCAAAGACGGCGAATCCATTGTGGCAACACGCGACGGAAT
This sequence comes from uncultured Bacteroidales bacterium, assembly GCA_902772965.1. Lineage (GTDB taxonomy): Bacteria > Bacteroidota > Bacteroidia > Bacteroidales > Muribaculaceae > Sodaliphilus. Next base: position 1,698 of record CACYCT010000043.1, read on the forward strand.
GCCCCTGCTGAGAGTGCCCGCCATCAACATCGAAAGTATAGTTTGCTTTAACCGAATGGGAGTGACACCACACCTTATGCAACTCTGCACCCAACACAACATCGGCCTCTGCTTCCTCTCGCAGTCAGGCCGATTCATGGCAAGAGTCTCAGGCCCAGTTAGCGGAAACGTACTTCTGCGCCGACAGCAATACCACCTCGCCGACAGCACCGAGAAAACACTGTCACTGAGCAAACTCTTCATCGCCGCAAAAATACACAACAGCCGAAAAGCACTCGAACGCCTCAAACGTGACCACCCCGAACGCGCGACACTCGTCACACAACCATCTGAGCAACTCAATCAAATCAAAGCACACAGCCTCCGGGCGCAAAACCTCGACCAATTACGCGGATACGAGGGACAAGCCGCAAACGTCTACTTTGCCGCGTTCCAACACATGATCCTCGTTGACCATCACGCATTCCGCTTCACAACACGATCGCGGCGACCACCACGCGACCCTGTCAATAGCCTCCTGTCATTCACCTACACACTACTCGCACACGAAATGCAGTCAGCACTCGAAACTGTCGGACTTGACCCCTACGTCGGATTCCTGCACACAGAACGGCCCGGAAGAACATCACTCGCTTTCGACCTCATGGAAGAAATGCGCTCATACCTGTGCGACCGACTTGTGCTCACACTAATCAACCGACAGCAAATCCGCCCCAACGACTTTGCCGAAAACGGAGAACAAAACATCATCCTCAAAGACCAAGCCCGACGGACTCTGATTGACGTGTGGCAAAACAGGAAAAAAGAAGAAATCACACACCCCTACCTTAAAGAACGGATACCCATCGGACTACTTCCTTACGTTCAAGCCATGCTGCTCGCCCGACATTTCCGGGGCGACCTTGACAACTATCCGGTTTTTATTATCCAATAACCGACCACATCACCCATGCTTATCCTTGTCACCTACGACGTTGAGACACAATCCCCCGAAGGACGTCGCCGACTGCGGCACGTGGCCAAAGAATGCCTCAACTACGGCCAACGCGTGCAAAACTCCGTCTTCGAATGCACACTCAACACCGCCCAATATGCCCAACTGAAAATCAACCTCCAAGCCATCATCGACCTCCAAGCCGATTCTATCCGACTATACAACCTCGGAAATTCCTTCTCATCCAGAGTGGAGACACTCGGGAAGAACAACGCCATCGATCTCGGTGGCACTTTAGTGATTTAATCTCCAGAACCATCTGCGAACCTATAGCGCACACTAAAACGCATGCATGTTCGCATACACTGGAAATCAGTAGATTATGAACTTTCAAGATAGAAATGCATAATTTCATTATTTCATAATCTTGAAAATATAATAATGATGATGTGCTGTTGGAAGACGCAAAT
>CACYCT010000044.1 GCA_902772965.1 uncultured Bacteroidales bacterium
ATTTGCGTCTTCCAACAGCACATCATCATTATTATATTTTCAAGATTATGAAATAATGAAATTATGCATTTCTATCTTGAAAGTTCACTGAAAGGGACTGAGTTAGCACGAAATTTACTACCTTTGCGGCGCTAAACCGCCAATGCAGGCGGCCTGTTTTTTTGCCCTATGACCCTTTGGAACGCTAATTTTATTAAGGTGAATGTAGCCAACTTTTTGTTGTTCTTCGCCTTTTATCTGCTCATGCCGCTGCTGCCGCTGTATTTGAGCGAAACTTTCCACACCACCAAAGACGTGATTGGCGCGGTGCTGAGCGGATATGTGATTTCGGCTCTGCTGGCGCGTCCGTTCAGCGGATACATCGTGGACAGTTTCCCACGGAAGCAGGTGCTGCTGACGTGCTTCTTCCTGTTTTTCATTTTCTTCGCGGGCTATCTGATTGCCGGCTCGCTGCTGCTGTTCACCATCATCCGCACGCTTCACGGCGCTCCGTTCGGCGCGCTCACGGTGGCCAACAGCACAGTGGCCATCGATGTGCTGCCCAGCGAGCGGCGCAGCGAGGGTATCGGCTACTACGGGCTGAGCAACAACCTGGCGATGGCCACCGGCCCGACGGTTGCGGTGTATGTGTACGACGCAACGGGAAGTTTCGACCTCCTGTTCTGGCTCTCGCTGCTGATTGCCGGAGCCGGTCTGGTTGTTGACGCAACACTGCGGTTGAAGCCGCGTCCGCTGCAGACGGGGCGTCCGCCGCTGTCGCTCGACCGGTTTTTCCTCACCATCGGCACGCGGCTGTTCCTGACCATGGTGGCTTTCGGATTCGCCTACGGCGTGCTGAGCACGTATCTGGCCATTTACGGCAAGGAGCGGATGGGAATCACCTCCGGCACGGGAACGTTTTTCCTCCTTCTTGCCGCGGGACTGATGTTGTCGCGTCTGCAAGGTGCGGCGGCGCTGCGCAAGGGGCGGATCACGTACAACGCGTCGGTGGGCATGCTGATCTCGCTGGTGGGGTACACCCTGTTTGTGGCCGTTCCCAATATGTGGGGTTACTACGGCGCGGCCGTTCTGATTGGCCTCGGCAACGGCCACATCTGGCCGGCATATCAGGTGATGTTCATCAACCTGGCCACCAACGACCGGCGCGGCACGGCCAACTCCACCTTGCTCGTTGCCTGGGATGTGGGAATCGGCGTGGGTGTTGTGGCCGGTGGTGTTGTAGCCGAGCATATGGGCTACACGGCCGCGTTCTGGACTGCTGTGGCGGTGAATCTGGTGGGCGTGGCGGGATATTTCCTGTTCGCCCGCGGGCATTACCTGAGAAACAAGTTACGCTGAGGCTTCCGCCTGCTCAAGTCGTTGGCGGAACAGGTCTATCAGCCATCGGTTCTGCTGCTCAATGGTCATGTGCGAGTTGTCGAGCACGACGGCGTCTTCGGCCTGCCGCAGCGGACTCTCGGCGCGTGTGGAGTCAATCCGGTCGCGCTCGGTGACGTTCCGGAGCACGTCCTCAAACCGCACCGACGTGTCGCCCTTGGCGCGCAGTTCGTCGTATCGCCGCCGGGCGCGCACTTCGGCATCGGCCGTGACGAAGACTTTCATCTCAGCGTCGGGAAACACGACCGTTCCGATGTCGCGTCCGTCCATAACCACGCCCTTGCCGCGCCCCATGGCCTGCTGCTGGGCCACCATCGCGCGCCGGACAAAGCCCAATGCGGCAATCTCGCTCACGCGGTCGCTCACACGCATCGAGCGGATCTCCGACTCCACGTCGCGGCCGTTGAGCCACGTGTGGCTGCGCCCGTCGCCACCGGCCACGAACCGTATCTCAATCTCATTCAGGCGTTCGGCGAGCAAGGCCTCGTCAATGTCCGGGCCTTGAATGATGTTGTTGTCCAGGCAGTAGAGCGTAACGGCGCGGTACATCGCCCCCGAGTCGATATATGCATATCCGACTTGGGCGGCCAACCATTTGGCCATCGTGCTCTTGCCGGTTGACGAGTATCCGTCAATGGCGATGGTGATGGGGTGTTCGGGCATATGTGGAGCGGTTTGGGTGATTTATTTGTGAGTCATTGTGTTGATAATCGCATTGATATCCTGAACATCAACCACTCCGTCGCCGTCAACGTCGGCATGTTCGGCATCTTTCCGGCCAATGCTGGCATCGATAACGGCGTTGACATCGGCCACGTCGATTTGGTTGTCGCAGTTCACGTCGCAGCGTGTCAGCGGGAGGTTCTCGTAAATCGGGTAGCGCGGGCCTTCGAGAATCACTTCTCCGTTGTCGTTGAGCATGCAGCAGAATCCGGTGGACTTGAGCATGAGCAGAATCTTCGCCTGCGGATTGGGGCGCACCATATCGCCGTTGATTCCAACGAATCCGACTGATTCGATTATCCGGTTGTTCTTCAGTCCGTTGTCATCGCATGAGGCGAACACGCGGCAGGTGTTGCCGCCAATCTCGGTAGTGGTGAGCAGGGGGATGGTGTTCTCTTTCAGTCCCCACACATTCACGCTTTCGGGTGCGGAAAAGTCGTACAGGAGCATGCCTTCCGGATCGTCACCGGGCATATAGGTGTACACCTTGCGGTCGTCCTCGCGCAGATACGCCGTTGTGGTGATGTCGTTCAGTTCGGAGATGTTTTCGCGGTTGATTTGCGTATGCACGATTTCGCGGTGCAGTTTGGCGTAGGTAAAACTTTGTCCTTCCAGGTTCTCCACGGTGGTGTCGCCGTCGAAGTGGAGGCTGTAGATGGTGGAGACCCTCGGGTGGCCTGCGGTGAACAGCATCCGGTCGGTGTGGTATACCCAGGTCACGCCTTCGCGCACAAGAGGCTGGTAGCCATCTGCCGTTTGCGCACCGGCCATGAGGGCCGTAAGGGCGGTTAAGATAAGGAGATATCGTCGCATAGTCATTCGTTTTGCTGGTTTATCGACTACAAAGGTAATACTTATTTCCGGTAATTCACCAAATAAGGGTTGATAAAATGTAGGTGGGTTCTATAAATTCCAGAAATGAATCAGATGGTTTCGGTCGGGTTGGGGCACCTGCCGGCATCTTTTGTTTCAACTTCTTG
>CACYCT010000045.1 GCA_902772965.1 uncultured Bacteroidales bacterium
TCCTTTGATGTCGTGGAGTTTGTTGAGGGCCTCCATGGGGGTGAGGTTGTTGATGTCGATGTGCAGGATTTCGTCGCGGATTTGGCTGAGCACGGGGTCGTCGAGTTGGAAAATCGAGAGTTGGTAGCCCGAGCGTGTGGAGGCGACGTTGTCGAGGTCGCGCGTTAGAGGTTGCGCTTCGGAGCGGTTGTTCTGCTCGAGTTGGCGGAGCACCTCGTTGGCACGCTCGACAATGCTTGGCGGCATGCCGGCGAGTTTTGCCACGTGGATACCGAAGCTGTGCTCGCTGCCGCCTTTGACGAGTTTTCGCAGGAAGACCACTTTGCCGTCAACTTCCCGCACGGAAACGTTGTAGTTGGCGATGCGGTTGTAAGAGCGCTCCATTTCGTTGAGTTCGTGGTAGTGTGTGGCGAAGAGAGTTTTGGGGTGTGCTGCGGATTGGTGTAGGTGCTCCACGATGGCCCATGCGATGGAGATTCCGTCGTAGGTGCTGGTTCCGCGTCCGAGTTCGTCGAAGAGGATGAGTGAGCGTTGGCTGATGTTGTTGAGAATGGAGGCGGCCTCGGTCATTTCGACCATAAAGGTGCTTTCTCCGAGGGAGATGTTGTCGCTTGCTCCGACGCGTGTGAAGATTTTGTCGACGATACCGATTTGCGCGGCTTGTGCGGGCACGAAGCAGCCGATTTGGGCCATGAGCACAATCAGGGCCGTTTGGCGCAGCAGGGCCGATTTACCGGCCATATTCGGGCCGGTGATGATGATGATCTGCTGTTTTTCGTTGGAGAGTTGGATGTCGTTTGGCACGTATTGCTCGCCGGATGGGAGGTTCTGCTCGATGACGGGGTGGCGTCCGTCGGTGATGTTGATGTCGAGTGTGAGGTCGAGCGCGGGCCGGTTGTAGCGGTTCTGGATGGCCACTTGGGTAAATCCGGCGAGGCAGTCGAGTTGGGCGAGCAGGTTGCAGTCGGCTTGTATGGCGGGGATGTACTCCGCCACGGCGGAGATGAGTTGGTTGAGCAACTGGGTTTCGATTACCTGTATTTTCTCTTCGGCGCCGAGGATGTCGGCCTCGAGTTGTTTGAGTTCTTCGGTGATGTATCGCTCGGCGTTGACGAGTGTCTGTTTTCTGACCCAGTCGGCGGGCACTTTGTCGCGGTGGGTGTTACGCACTTCGATGTAGTACCCGAACACGTTGTTGTATCCTATTTTCAGGCTTTGGATTCCGGTTCGCTGGCTTTCGCGCTGCTGAATCTGCTGGAGGTAGTCTTTTGAGTTGTAGGCTTTTTGGCGGAGTTCGTCGAGTTGGGGGTCGACGCCTTGTCGGATAACCATTCCGCGGCCCACCTGCACGGGCGGGTCGGGGTTGATTTCGCGGTCGATGCGTGTGGTGATTACCGGACAGGGGTTGAATTGGTCGCCGAGCAGGTTGAGGATTTTGTTGTCGGCTTGCTGGCAGAGTTGCTGAATGGGCACGATAGCGAGCAGGGCGTGCTTGAGTTGCACGAGTTCACGCGGGGTGATCCGTGCGGTTGACACCCTGGAAGTGAGGCGCTCGAGGTCACCGATGGTGGCGAGTTGGTTGCGGAGGGTCTCGCGGTGGTCGGGGTGCTTGAAGAAGTGTTCCACCACGTCGAGGCGGTTGTTGATGGCGCTGATGTCTTTCAGGGGGAAGAGGATCCAGCGGTGCAGCATTCGTCCGCCCATGGGCGAGAGTGTGTGGTCGATGATTGACAGGAGTGATTTTCCGCCTTCGCTCAGGGGTTCGGTGAGTTCGAGGTTACGGATGGTGAACCGGTCGAGTCGGACGTACCGGTCGCCTTCAATCCGGCTGAGTGTGGTGATGTGGCCGAGTTGGTTATGCTGTGTGATGTCGAGGTAGTGCAGAATGGCTCCGGCGGCGGTGGTGGCGGCGGTGAGGTTGTCGAGGCCGAATCCTTTGAGGTTGCGTGTTCCGAAGTGCTGCAGCAGTCGGTCGCGGGCCGATTGCGGCGAGAAGACCCAGTCGTCGGTTTCCTGGGTTAGGTGTTTTGTGGTGGTGAGGCGGTCGAAGTCGCGCCGGCGCGCGCGGTCGATGAGCACTTCTTTTGGGGCGAAGTTGGCGAGGAGTTTGTCGATGTATTCCATCGGGCCCTCACCGGCGAGAAATTCGCCTGTGCTGATGTCGAGCAGGGCCAGTCCAGTGGTTTGCTTCTCGAAGTGTACGGCGGCGAGGAAGTTGTTTTCTTTCTGGTCGAGTATGTTGTTCGACAGCACGACACCCGGGGTGACGAGTTCGGTGATGCCGCGTTTGACGAGTTTCTTGGTGAGTTTGGGGTCTTCGAGTTGGTCGCAGATGGCCACGCGTTTTCCGGCGCGGACGAGTTTGGGCAGGTAGGTGTCGAGCGCGTGGTGGGGGAAGCCGGCCATTTCGGTTGCCGCGGCGGCTCCGTTGCTGCGCCGGGTGAGTGTGATACCTAAGATCTCGGAGGCGATGATGGCGTCTTGGAGGTAGGTTTCATAGAAGTCGCCCACTCGGAAGAGCAGGATGGCGTCGGGATGTTTGGCTTTCATCTCGAGGAATTGCTTCATCATGGGTGTTTGAGTGGGGTCTTTTGGCATAGTGGGGGGGTGTTAGATCCAGAGGTTAAAGTGTTCGCGTTGCAGTTTGGGGTCAACCACGGCGATGCCGATTTTGTGGTTTGTGTAGGTCTGTCCGTTCGTGAGGGAAGCGGTGAATTGGCTCCAGATTTCCATGCAGAGCGTGTTCCGGTGGAGGTTCCGGACGATGACGGTTGATTTTCCGCCGGCGTTTTTCCGGAGCCATTGCGCGAGGGTGTCGGCTTGGTTTGCTTCAACGAGGGAGTTCACCACGACGAAAGGTCGGTCGGAGCGTGTGTCGCCGTATTCGGCGAGGGTCCGGGCGATGCGGTTGTATGGGTGGATGTGTTCTGAGGGGTTGGCGAACGTGTCGCCGTTGTTGAGGCAGACGTAGAGGTGCGCCTCGGTGTTGGCGTATCGCAGGCTTGCCGCGGCGATGCCGTAGGATGTGCCAATCTGCAGTATGTTCTCGGGCTGGAAGCGGTTGGCGAGGCGGAAGAGCAGTTTTGCCTCGCTCAGGGGGATCACGTCACTGTGTGGCCATGGTGTGGCGCGGCTTGCGATCACGCGCCGGCGGAGTTCCCGCAACAGGGCGTAGTTGTAGTACGGCAGTGGCTGGGCGATAACCTCCCGCACGAATTTGAATCCGAACGGGGAGTGGATTCCGTATCCGGCGCTTCGCCGGCGGCGGGAAAGTGCGGTGAGGTATCGGCGGCAGAGGTTCATCGTTTTGCGTGCCCGCTAAGGCGGAACAATTCACAAAGGTACAACTTTTTCTCCATTTGCCGAAATTCAATAGCCTACAGAAATTCTACAGTCTATAGGATCTATATCATTCCGCGGCGAAGAAGTGCCACATCACGATGGATGCGGTGTTGGCCACGTTGAGCGAGTGTTTCGTTCCGCGCTGGGGTATCTCGAGGCAGGCGTGGCAGCGGTCGACAACGCTCTGGTCCACGCCCTTCACCTCGTTGCCGAGCACGATGGCGTATTTCGTTCCGGCTTCGGGGCGGAAGGCGTTCAGCGCCACGCTTCCGTGCACCTGCTCCACGGCCAGAACCTGGTATTCCTCGTCAAGGAGGCGGCTGACGGCCTCGCCGGTGGTGGGGAAATATTCCCACGCCACGGCCTGCTCTGCCCCGAGGGCGGTCTTGTGGATTTCCACGGCGGGCGGCGTGGCGCAGATACCGCACAGCAGGATCCGCTCGATGGTGAATGCGTCGGCGGTGCGGAAGATGTTGCCGATGTTCTGCTCGCTCCGAATGTTGTCGAGCACCACCGTGAGCGGCAACTTCGGCGTTAAAGCATATTGAGCCGCATCGGTCCGGTGCAGCTCAAGTGTGGTTTTCTTTTTCATCAAGTTCGTGCGGGGCTTAGATGTCCCAAATCAGGTAGAGCGCGCCCCAGGTGAATCCCGCTCCAAAGGCGGTGAGAATCATTTTGTCGCCTTTGCGCAGTTGGTCTTTGCGCTCGTCGAGGCAGATGGGAATGGAGGCGGCGGAGGTGTTGCCGCGCTCTTGGATGTTAATGAGCACCTTTGCGGATTCGATGCCGAGACGGTCGCCCACGGCTTCGATGATGCGCAGGTTGGCCTGATGGGGCAAAAACCATTGGATATCGTTAACGGTCAGATTGTTGCGCTGCATCACCTCTTTTGTGCTGCTGAGCATATCCAGCACGGCGTGCTTGTACACCGCGCGGCCTTCCTGATAGAGGTAATGCAGGTTTGACGCTACGGTTTCGGCTGTGGTGGGCATGGCCGAGCCGCCCGGGCGGTACACGAGGTGCTCCAACCCGGAGCCGTCGACGCGGAAGACGCTGTCAATCACACCCACCGGCTGGTCGGTGGGCTCCACCAGCACCGCCGCGGCACCATCGCCGAACAAGGGGCAGGTCGCGCGGTCGGTATAGTCGACCATACTCGACATTTTCTCGGCGGCGACGATAACAACTTTTTTGTACATACCGCTCCGGACGTATGCCGCGGCGTCGTTGAGCGCCACGATAAAACCGGCGCAGGCGGCCTGAATGTCATAGCCGTAGACGCGACCGTGGGTGTCAAGGCCGAGTTTGTGGCAGATGATACTGGCCGTTGACGGGAATCGGTAGTCGGGGTTGCTGGTGGCGCAGATGAGCAGGTCGATTTGCTCGGGAGCGACGCCGGTGGAATCGAGCAGACGCTTCACGGCCTCCACGCCGAGAAACGACGAGCCGGCGTTTTGCTTCAAGATCCGGCGCTGCTTAATACCAACGCGGGTGGTTATCCACTCGTCGCTGGTGTCAACCATACGGGAGAGTTCTTCGTTGTCAAGTATATAATCGGGAACGTACGAGGCGGTTCCGGTGATTTTCGCGTAAAGCATATTGTGGGTGGTGATGAGTTCGAAGACAGGGTTGAGGGAATGGTTTTGTTCACTCACACCGTAGCCCGGCACGTCCCGCAGTCACCACCTCTCCGCCACACATGTTCAGCCTCGGTCGCGAGGCGGACGTGCACGGGGCGCAGCAACGATATTCGGGGGTGCCGTTCATGACGTTGGTGTGAATAATGAAAGAGCGGCCGTGAAAAGCTCCCAGCGTCGGAAGCGATCAGGCCTTGGAGAAAGTCAAGGTCAGACCTCTTTCTCTCCCATCACGTTTTTGCCGCGATAGAATCCGCATTCGGGGCAAACGGTGTGGTACACATGCCATGCACCGCAGTTGGGACACAGAGCGATAGTGGGGGCTACGGCTTTGTCGTGGGTGCGACGTTTGGCTGTGCGGGTCTTGGATTGTCTACGTTTAGGATGTGCCATTGATGTATGTAATTTAATTTGTTATTATTCTTTCAGTTTCTTGAGCGCGTCCCAACGCGGGTCGGTGGCGGGCTCTTGCTCTGCGGACGCCTCGGCTTGAAGCGGCTCCTGGTCGGTCAGATGACGCTCCAACACACGCAACATCTGCTCGTCGCAGTGCTCGCGTATGCCGTCGTGAACGTGCGTGAGCGGAATCGTGAGCAACACAGTGTCGCGCACAATCGGCTCAACGTCAATCTCGGTGGCTGTAGCCGGAATGGTAACCAGCCCCTCGCCGTTGTCGTCATAACGGTCTCCGCGCTGGCTCACCGTGAAGGCGTACGTCGTGTCCACCTGGTGAACCATATCGCCCATGCAACGGTCGCACGGAATCGTAAGGCTGCCGCTGCAGGCCACTTCCATCGCAACCGTGTCGGCGTCGCGACGGCGGGCGCGCAAAATCACCTCGACAACGGCTCGGCGCACTTCTATGGGCTCGGCCACGCTGAAAAACGAACCGTCAAGCCGATACGTAAACTCTTGAGGCTCAGACGAGAACAGCCGTAATTTCAACTTGAGGGAATCCATAAAGTCCGAAATTTTGCGTCAAAATCGCTGCAAAGGTAGAAATAAAATTCCGAATCAGAAAAATTCAAGGCAAAAAACCTGTGCCACACGCGCCTTTTTAGCATTTTTAGCAACTACAGTCGCCAAAAAATTTGGCCTGACTTGACCCGAAGGCCGAATCAGACCAAATGCTTTGCCGGAGCCGAGAAAGACGGCTTATTTCTGCTGCGCCTTGAGCGCCTCCATAATCTTGGCCTCAAGTTCCTCGGCCAACTCGGGATTGTCGGCAATCATCTGCTTGGCCGCGTCGCGACCCTGACCGAGTTTGGAACCCTCGTAACTGAACCACGAACCGCTCTTCTTCACAATGCCGAGGTCTACGCCCAAGTCGATGATCTCGCCCTCGCGGCTGATGCCCTCGCCGAACATGATGTCGAACTGCGCGCGGCGGAACGGGGGAGCAACCTTGTTCTTGACAACTTTCACCTTCGTGGTGTTGCCCAGCACGTCCTCGCCGTCCTTGATCTGACCCGAACGGCGAATGTCCAAGCGCACCGTGCTGTAGAACTTCAGCGCGTTGCCGCCCGTGGTGGTCTCGGGGTTGCCGAACATCACACCAATCTTCTCGCGCAACTGGTTGATGAAAATGCAGCACGTGTTGGTTTTCGAAATCGTGGCCGTGAGCTTGCGCAACGCCTGCGACATCAAGCGGGCCTGAAGGCCAACCTTGTTGTCGCCCATATCGCCCTCGATCTCAGCCTTGGGCGTGAGCGCGGCGACAGAGTCGATTACAATCAGGTCGACCGCCGACGAGCGAATCAACTGGTCGGCAATCTCCAATGCCTGCTCGCCGTTGTCGGGCTGCGAGATCCACAGATTGTTCACGTCAACGCCCAACGCCTCGGCATAGAAGCGGTCGAAAGCATGCTCGGCGTCGATAATGGCCGCGATGCCGCCGAGTTTCTGCGCCTCGGCGATGGCATGGATCGCGAGCGTGGTTTTACCGCTCGACTCCGGACCGAAAATCTCGATAATGCGCCCGCGAGGGTAACCGCCCACTCCAAGGGCATAGTTCAAACTGATTGAACCGGTGGGAATCACCTCGATATCTTCGACACTCTCGTCACCCATCTTCATGATTGACCCGCGGCCGAATGCCTTGTCAATCTTATCCATAGCCACTTGCAGGGCCTTGAGTTTCTCTTCGCTTACGGCAGGACGCTGCGGCGTCTGCTCGGCGGGTGTGGGGTTGTTCTGTTCTTCCATAGTAGGGTATAGTTTTAAGTTATTGTTTCGTTTTCGAGGGCAAAATTACCGGTTAATTGTGCCAAAAGTTGGCACAACACCCATAATATTTGTTAAACACTGTATTTTTGAATCCCACCGCGGCAGGGGTTCCCGGGGTGGTCCCACCGCGTCAGCAGTTCCCACCCTAACTTAGAGGGGGAACGCCACGCCCGCGGCAGTCTACCCGGGGACAAGGACAGAGGAATATGCCAATCGCTGACGCGCATCAGAAGATTCTCTTGCTCACCTCTCGTGTGCCGTCGGCGCGGGTGGTCACGATGATGTTCACGCCCGGCCACGGAGCGGCATTCGACACGCCGGCAGCGTTGTAATAACGCACATCGACAGCCTGAACGCCTCCACGAACGTCACGCACGCCGGTAACTACCTCATTGGGATCAAGCGTGAGGGTGAATACCTCAAAGTCGGTGTTCAATCCTCCGCTTTCGTCGGCATTGATTCGGCGCGGAGCGGGTGTGCTACTCTCAACACGCTTGATGATGGCGTCAAACTCATAAGCCTCGCCCACGGTGAGGTCATTTGTGGTGACACTGCCGTTGAGCGATGTATTGACCGTGAATCCGCCTTTCAGGCCGGCCATGTTCGAGGTGGAGCCGTCGGTAAGTTGCTGACCGCGCTCGGCCATGTAGAAACCGCTGCCGTTCCATACGGCCCACGTGATGTGCGCCACTTCCATCGGCTTGGGCTGCATCAGGAAGTAGGTCTGGCCGTTCACGCCGGTTTGCACCGCTTCTCCGAAGTTGGCTGGGCAGTACACGTTCTTGACGTATCCGGTCTCGGCCTGCTCGATTTCGACTTCGGCATCTTCGTAAACCATAATCTGATAGTTGTTCAGGTCGGAGAGCAGACCGGTAATCGAGCCGCCCTTGATCACGCAGCCCTCGGTCACGCCGGTGATGTCGGCCAACTCACTCAGGTCGAGCTCAATCCAGTTGTTTTGAGCCCATTCGCCGGTTTGCATACCGCTATTTTTCATATAGTCAACATAACTCCCTGAGGGGGGGGTATTTACGAAATTGCTGGAATTTTTTTCCATATCGCGGCAGTAGGCCGTGGTGCCGTCGAGGTACACCACCTGCAGGTCGTTACCGATGGTCACCTCATCACCTTCGTCATAAGCTTCAGGCTTAACCTCGGCAAGCGACGGACCGAGATATTGAACGTAGAACCGGACCAGTTCGCTGCTGGTGTTGTTTGTCGCGTAACTGGCGAATCGCGGTGAGGATGTATTGTAGCGCAGTTGCCGTGAACCATTTTTCGGTGTTACGGTGATAACTGAACCATCGCGCGCGATGGAAATGCTTTGCGGAGTGGATTCATAATTCAGGGCGTTGCCGGTAGTACTTAAATTCACATACGTTCCCGCCTTGTTCTTGATGTAGAAGTAGCCTTCGTCGGTCGAAGTCTCAAGCGTGAACTGTTCGATATTCGTTCCTTCTATGGTAAGTTCCGTTTTGTCGGAATTGGCGGTGAATCCGGTGGTCTGTCTCGTAAGATAATAATTCGTGCCCGTTTGCGGACCAGCCAGATAGAGGTTGGTTTCTTTCGTCATCGCGTTGGCGATCACGAATTTCGCTCCGGCCTTGATTTGGTCGTTAGACGTGACGAGTTTGAACGTGCCTTTTGCCGCGGGGGCGACATAGGTGTACGTTGCCGTGGCGGGGTCGGAGGCGGTGCCGTCAGCGGAGATGGCCCATGCGGTGAGCGTGCCGCCGGTGCGGGGAACAATCACCGTGGCCGTTTGGCCGTTGACATTGACGGGGTCTCCACTATCCAGTTGATACCGCAGAGAAACGGTGTTCTCATCATCAGACGTGATGGTGACTTTCGTGCGCGCTGAGATATTCGACGTTCCCGGCGTGATGGCGGGTGCGGCGGGTTTCACGCCGATGCGGGTGTACGTTGCCGTGGCCACCGCGCCGACGACATTGTTCACCACCACCATCGCCTTCACCGTCATGGCGGTGTTGATGGCGTCGAACGAACCCATATCAATCGCGTCGGAGTAGGTTGCCGAAGAAGTCGTGGGGTCAGTTCCGTCAATGGTGTAATAAATCGGAGTGTTCGCATAAGAGGTGGTGATGGTCACGTTTTCCATCGTGGTGCCGGTGAACTCTTTGGTTGCGGGCGTGATGGTGGGCGCGGCGGGGTTGGTGAAGTTGAGCGTGAACTCAACCACGTCGCTGGGGTCTTCCTTACCCGATTCGGTGGCGATGGCCTTGACCGTTACGGCGGCGTTGTTCGCGCCCGGAGTGACGGGGAAGGCGTTGCTGTAGGCCGTTGACGATGAGGTGGGGTCGGTGCCGTCGGTGGTGTAGTAGATGCTCGCTCCGGTGGTCGGACTGGTAATCGTCACCGTCTGCGCGCCGATATAGTCATCACCCTCCATCACCGCGTTCGAAACCGCAATCACGGGTTCCTTCGCCTTGCTGTTTGAGACTTCCTTGTAGAGGTAGACATCTCCCTGACCATTTTCATAACAAGAGAATATTTTGCTACTTGAGTTATATCTCAGCAACCTATTCGGACTCACTTGAAAAAGGAACCTGGCCGCATTATCGTATTGATCACTTGATTTCCAAATTGTTATTACCACTTGCGCAGTATTATTGGTTGTGGTAGACGTTCTAAGATAATTTTGACCAGTGACTGCGTACAAATAGTTATTCTCACTTACTTGCAAAAGCCAGTAGTCGCCGGATTTTACAAGTGTAATAACCTGAGTGTCTTCACCTGGAACTATTTTATTGTCAGTGACCGTCTCGTCAGTCGCACCGCGGTTGTTGCTGTTTTGCTTAGTGCTCAAGGTTTTAACGGAACCTGTTTTTCCACTTGCTATAATAATCCTGTCGCCATCTTTAAGTGTACTTCCATCGGTCACGAGTTCAAAAGTAGAGGCGAAATAATATCTTGCGGTGGCAATATCAGAGTGAGTATCACCGAGATAGGCGATGGCCTTGATTGTGGTGGATTCGCTGACGGTAATCGCTCCGGTATAGGGGGTTGAGTTATTGTCGGGGTCGTTTCCGTCAGTTGTGTAGTAAACCGTCGCTCCGGCGGTGGCGCAGGAAATCGTCACATTTTGCGCTTCGGTAAACGTTCCGGCCGCTGGTGAGAATGTGGGAGTGGCGGGCTTGATGACATAATCGGCCGTGAAAGTATACTCTTCATTGTTCTCGTCGAGGAGCAGGGCTGTGAGGGTGCATGTTTGGGTGATGTCAATACCGTCAGTTTCGTTGTATATTTCCTGGTTGTCGCTGTCAATTTTGTATGAAAGCAAATAATCACCTTCAACGTTGTTCACGGTGAGTTTCACGTTTTGCGGAGTGTCGTAAGTTCCCGCAGCGGGAGTGAAGGTCACGGTGGGGTCTTGCACAACGGGGGTGGTCTCTTGAGTAATTTTTACGTCGTCGAGGAAGAAGCGTGCCTTATTTGATTGTTTTCCTTGAAAGGTGATACGAGTGGAAGAAGTTCCACCTGTGATTTGGATTTCGTACTCAGTCCATTGGTTGCTTACCAACGTAACAGAATTTGCGCTTAGCGAGCCTCCGCCGGTGATTGAAAGGTTAAGTGTGGTAGCATCTCCACTCCAAGGACCGGCTTTAAAGGTGAGGGTAGCGTCACCATCAAGGTTTGTTAATGCAGGGGTTTGTGCAGAACCTTGTACGGTACCGGTTCCAAACTTGGCGCAACCGCTGGCAGCATTACCTTTTGTGAAAGTCCAACCGTTATTGTCGGCTGTGATATCTCCGGATGGACTTCCATTTGACCATGTGTTATTTGTGACTGTACCTCCGGTACTGTTACAGTTTTGGAACGTTTCTTCGAAGATAGTTGTTGTTTCCGCCCAACCGAAGGCGAAAGCAAAGGTCATAAAAAGTAGTAGTAGTTGTTTTTTCATTGTTTATCAGTTAGTCTAAATGGTTTGTAATTGTTTATTTGTGGTGAGAGGGAGTATATATTTGTTCGGCGCTGAGGCGTGGAAACCACAGAACCGTGTGGAATAAGATTTATTTGTTTTAGGTTTAATACCTTCTGTCTCAGTAGCATACACATATATCTCAGGTACGGACACACGCCCCCGCCGCTGGCGCGGCACCCCCTCTAACTTAGAGGGGGAACTCGCTTCGCGAGCAAGGTCAAAACCTGTCTCTATGTCTGCCATCCGCTTCATCGCGCAAGTTTCTCAGGGTTAAGTTCTTCGGTGAGGTCGAGGATGCCTTCCTCGGTGTGCACGCGGCGGAGTTGCTCTTCCACATTGTCCACCACGTTCACGATATAGTCGGCCAGTTTCTCCGCCTCGCATATCACGTCCATATAGAAAATGCCGGCCGAGTAGGGATACTTCTTGTTGTTCACGTTCTCGATGTTCTCGTCGCGGCAATGGTTGCGGAAGTGGTTGATCTCCTCCTCTTTGTCATAACTGCGGCGCAGGTCGTCAGGCGTGACACCGTCGATGTCGCTCAGAATGGCTATCATGTTGCTCATCGCCTCCGACACTTGACGGAGAATCGTGTCGATGTTCGTGTAGTTATACTCCGTGAAGTGGGCTTGCGCCTCGGCTTTGCGAACGAGGGTCTTGCCGAGGTTGTTGCACGAGTCGGCAATACTCTCGATCTCGCCGATGATGCCGAGCATGGTGCTCACGCGCATTTTCGCGTCGTAACTCAACCGCCCGTCGACGAGGCTGTTCAGGTATTTGGCGATTTCATACTCCATGCGGTCGGAGATGTCCTCGTATTTCTCGATCCGCGCGAGCAGGGCGTTAAACTCATCGGAACCCACTTTGGTGTGAATCAGGTTTTTCACCATGCCGAACATCCGGTCGACGCGCTGGGCCATCACCACGATCTCGCGCTGGGCGGCAAGCAGATTCAACTCGCTCGCGCCCACCAGTCCGGCACTGATGTATTTGAGTTGGAACTCGGCGTCTTCCTTCGTGCGGGTTTTCACGATGGCGTTCACGGCGCGCACAAGGTAGTTGATCAGCGGCAGTCCGATAAAGAGGCTGCACACCTTATAAATCGTGTGGAACAGCGTCAGTCCGAAGCCCATCGCGAAGGCAAGTTGGTCGACCTGCGCGGGGTCGGTTTGCCCGGCGCTGACCATGGTGTAGAGCGCGTTGGGGTCGCCGCTGTGCAGCACGTCGGCGCAAAGCCACATGATCATGCGCACAAACGGGTAGAACACAATCAGCATCCACGTGGCCGAGAACAGGTTGAACACCAAATGCCCCATCGCGGCCTTTTTCGCGGCGGTGTTCGCCCCGAGCGAGGCGAGCAGCGGCGTGATCGTGGTTCCCACATTGGCGCCCAACTCAATCGCGCACGCGATCTCAAACGGAATCCAACCCTTCGCGCCCATAACGAGCACGAAAGCGAACGTGGCGGCGCTCGACTGCACCACCATCGTGAACAACAATCCGAAAATGAAGAAAATCGCCACCGAGAGCACGCCCATCTGCGTGTACTGCTTCAGGGCAGCGAACATCTCGGGCGACTGGCTGAAGTCGGGCACATTCGCGCTTATGGCCGCAAGACCCATAAACAGAAACACGAATCCGATCAGGAACTCGCCCAGATTCTTATACAAACTCTTCCGGAAAAACAGTAACGGCACCGCCACAGCCAGCAGCGGAAGGGTGTAGTCGTTGATGTTGAATTTAAATCCGACAATCGAAACCACCCACGACGTGAACGTTGTGCCCACATTGGCACCCAGTATCACGGCCATCGACTGCTCAAGGGTCATCAGGCCGGCGTTGACGAAACTCACAATCATCACCGTCGACGCGCTCGAACTCTGAATCAGCGCCGTGATTACAATTCCCGTGAGCACACCCATAACGCGGTTACGGGTCATGTACGACAAGATATTACGCAAGCGCGGACCGGCAGCCTTCTGCAAGCCCTCGCTCATCACCTTCATGCCGTATAAGAATAAACCCACCGCACCCAACAGGGCCAGCAAATTAAGAAACGAGTAATTCATTCAGTCTAAATAGCGTGGTTGTGTCTACCAAAGCGTAGACAGAGGTCTTAATAGCGATAGGGAATTTTTAGGATATTAAGGTCATTAAGGTCTTTCACGACCTTAATGACCTTAACTGTCATGGTTATTTCTTCTTGCAGCAGTCGGCTTTGGCCTTGTCGCACTTGGCCTGTGCCTTGTCGCACTTGGCGGCGTCTTTCTTGCAGCAGTCGGCTTTGGCCTTATCGCACTTGGCCTGTGCCTTGTCGCATTTGGCGGCGGCTTTGTCACACTTGGCGGCGGCATCTTTCTTGCAGCAGTCGGCGGCGGCCTTCTCGCAGTGCGCTTTCTCGGCGCGCTCCACGGCGGGCACGGTGCGGTTGTTTTGTTTCTTTGCCACGGTCTGCGCTTGGAGGCCGAAAGTAAGCAGAACAGCGGCGAGCAGGAGGATGTGTTTCATCGTTGTCTGGGTTTTTATTTATGGGTTAATATCATTTCGAGTAAAGCATGTTGAGCACACGGTCGTATTGCGTCTTCGAGTTGAAACCTGAGCGCTGGAGCATCAGAATTTCGTTGAACACCTTGTCGAGATACGGAATCGTGGGCGTGTTGGGGTCTTTCAAACCCTTGTTGTAAATCTTGAGATAGTCGAGCCCTTTGAGGTCTTTGGCGAATTTCTTGTATGCCTCGTCTTCAGTGCCGACCGTGGACCAGCGCAGACGCTCAAACGTGGCGCGGTGCTTATCGAGCATCTCACGCGTCTCCTGGGTGTACTTGCCGTAGTTCTTCACCAGTTCGGTGCGTTTGGCAACGTTTTTGGTTTCCATTCCCTCAAAGTGCTGCAGACACGCCTCCACGGCGGCCTTGCTGTAAGCCACGCTCAACACCGGCTCAATCTGCTGGTCATACACGAGGTTGTCGCGCGCGACAAACGTGGCCTCACGCGTCTTGTTGGCAGCCTTGATTTCCTTTTCGCAAGCCTTCCTGGCCTTTTCGAGCGCCGAAATCTCGGCCTTTACACCTTTCACCAAATCGTTCAGGCTGTCAAGTCGCACTTTCAGTGCCTTGATACTGTCGTTCAGCACCTCAATCGAGTCAAGGTGAAGATCCACAATGTCCTCTTGCAGACGAATGTCCTTATCGAGTTCAGTCACGTTCGTGGTGCGGCGCACAACAACTTTATCATCAGCCTGCACACTACAGACCGCCAAAGTCAGCGCCACAACGATGAGCAAGTATTTCAGGGTTTTCATTCTCTTGAGGGGTAACTAAGATGTTTTCTTATTTTTTCTTATCAAGGAAACGAAGCATGAGAACCATCCGGCAGCGGCGCTCCTCGCCATCGTGCAACGCGGGCAGGAATTGAGGCATACCCTTGCAGATTTCCACAGCCTTCTTGTCCAAATCGGCGCGGCCGCAAGAGTGCTCCAAACGCGCGTCAACAACACTGCCAACCTCGTCAACGGTTATCTCAACCTTCGCCTTCAGCGGAGCGGCACTGTGGTCGTAACCGGTTTTCCCGTCAAGGTATGCGCGCATCGCGCGGCTGCCGCCCTTGAACTCGGGCAGTTCCACCTCGTCGCTGTCCACCACATCGCGCTCCTCAATCGTAACCGTCTCGAACGCCTCGCCCTGCTTGGCCAGTTTCGAAACCAATCCCTTCCAGAAATCGGCGCGGTCGCTGTCGGCAACGGCCTGCTTATTGAGCAGCGAGGAGATATGGTCATGCTCATACGCACCAAGCACATGCACAAGCGTCGTCGCGCGGGCGATGTCGCCGTCGGTGTTCAACCGGAGCGCGCGAACAATATCATCGGCGGCACCCTTCTTGTCGTGCAAGCCATAGCGCAGAAACGCGCGCGACTCATAA
>CACYCT010000046.1 GCA_902772965.1 uncultured Bacteroidales bacterium
GCGCTTTGCCATCTCCCCGAGCGCTACGCGGTTCGCGCCCTATTTTTCGATTTGGCTCGCTCCGCTCGCTTGGCCCTAACTTAGGGGAGGATCTGCTAACGCGCTGAAAGTCAGCGGTTCTAATCAATTTCAAGTCAGGGTGGATCTGCTAACGCGCTGAACGCCAGCGAGGTTGAGTTTCCCCCTCTAAGTTAGAGGGGGTGGCCGTAGGCCGGGGGCGTGTGTCTGATACAAGCAAACCTGCGAGTGAATGATACAGCCACAAGGCAGGCGATGTAAAACCTCGATAGAGATTGCATTTCTTTAACCCCACTTTGGACGTGCGAGCGCAGCGAGTACAGCCTAAGTGGGGATGTGTGTGTCCGATACAAGTAACCCGGCGTTCGAGGTTGCACAGTCAACCTATTCAGCGTGTGGTCTTTACCCCTACGATGACGCTCAACTCTTGAATTATTCATACGATGTCGTTGCTGGGCAAAAATTAATCTGTAAACTCTTTGCCACAATATCAAAAATATTGTCTAACTTTGTGGCCTATAAACCACTTTAGATCTACCAAACCTTATAAAAATCATAAAATCAAACCATTATGAAAAAACTTTACTCATTACTTATCATGATGGCCCTGTTCACGCTTTCCGCGTGGGCACAGTCTTGGGTTCTCACGGCCGCATCCGACTTGCAGACAGGCGATGTGGTGGTGATTGCCGAGACCACGGCCGGCCATGCGATGTCGAACGATAAAGGGGCAAGTTCCGCTCCCTCAGCCGTTAGCATCGAGTTTGACACCGACAAGTCTGAAATCACCTCAACCGTTGCGGACAACCTCAAATGGACTGTCACGGTCAGTGACGACGGCTATCAGTTCAACGCAACTGCAACCACTTGGCTGTATACGATAGCGCAGAACAATGGTGTTCGTGTAGGTGATAACACCAGCAACAAAACTTTCACAATTGACGCCGAAACGGGTTATCTGATGAATTCAGGCACCAACCGCTACCTTGGCGTGTATAATGACCGCGACTGGCGTTGCTATACGTCAATTAATTCCAACATTACAGGTCAGGAATTCGCGTTCTTCAAATATGTGGTACCCGTAACTGATGAGTTCACCGTCACCGCCACCCCCGCGCCCGGAACGTATGACGCCCCGCAGACCGTCACTCTCGCCACCCAAAACGCCACCGGCGATGTGCTGATGTACTACACCCTCGACGGAACCGATCCCGAGACAAGTGCAACACAAATCGAATACACCGCTCCGTTTGCTATCAACGAGACCAAGACTCTCAGAGTCTATGCTATGGACGACGGTGGCAACGAAGCCACCTTCGAAGGCGAGTACACCATCACTCCGCTCACCATCACCGCCGATCCCGCCGCCGGCACATACGCCGGAACGCAAACCGTCACCCTCAGCGCCAGCGCCGAAGTGACCGAATGGGCATGGGAGTTCACCCCCACCGGCGGAACAGCCGTTGAGGGAACGACCAACACCGTCACCGTAGACCAAAGCGGCTCGCTCTACGTGCTCGCCACCGACTCCTACAACCGCACCGCCGAGGCCACTTTCGCCTACACCATCACCGAGGCTCCCCAGGAAGCAACCTTTATCTTCAACACCGACGAAGGCCTGCAGGAACTGGGCATCACCAAACCGAACTCTAATGACGCAACAGACCTCGACGGAAAGTCCTACACCAAAGCCCCGATTACCGTCAGTTTCGCAAAATCAAGTGCTTCTACATCTCCCCGCGTATGGCACGCCACCAGTGGCGCGCTTACACTGCGCCTTTACAACGGAAACACCATTACATTCGCCGCCGCCGAAGGCTATAAGATTTCGGGCATCACAGCCAAAAACGGCAACACCACAACCACCGCCCTGAGCACCACGCCCGAAACTCCGCAACAAAATGTGGTAATCAATCCTACTTCCACCGTGCAAACCGGCACCATCACCGTTTCCTACATCGAGGACACGCCCGCGCTTGTAACCACCGACCTCGCCGACATTCTCGCAGGTGAAGACGACGCGTCTTACAACGTTACCGAAGAACTCGCCGTGCTTAACGTGTTCGACAAAGTCGGTTACGCCACCATTAACGTGGCCGGTAACAAGGACTTCATCGCCCTCGACTTCAGTGACACCGACATTACCCCCGCCGAGGGCACCGTTTACGGCAACATCAGCGGTACTCTCAGCGCCGTTAAGACCAACCCCGTCCTTAAAGTCACAGCTGCTGAGGTGACCAACGCCACCGTTGTGGCCGAACCGATGACGGTTGACCTGACCCAGGTGTTCTACGTTCCCGGAAACGCGTTCGTGACTGTGGCCGGCTATGTCGATGCCAACGGAAAACTCCGCGCCTACAACACTCTCGAGACCCACGGAGGACAATCGATAGACCTCGACCGCTCGTTGCTCACCCAGAACCTCGCATTAGTAGAAGGTAAGAAATACATCTTCAACGGTGTGATGACCCTGAAAGAAGCTTGGACCGAATCCACCGGCGCACCCCGCCGCGTTGCCTCGGGTGACCTCGAAGGACGCTACTACGACAACTACACGTTCACCGCCACCGCAGTGGAAGAGGCTCCCGTCATCACCGGTGTTGACAACATCGCCGCCGGTAAGGAAGTGAAGACCGTCCGCTACTTCGACGTGGCCGGCCGCGCCAGCGCACAACCCGTTCAGGGCGTGAACATCGTGGTGGTTGAATACCAAGACGGAACCCAATCGGTGAACAAAGTGGTTCGATAACCCGCCTTCACTGATTCCCGAATAAACAGTTCTCCCCGCCGGATCCGGCGGGGAGAATTTTATTTGGCGTAATACACTGACCATCAGGTTCGGAGCCCCATCTAAGTTAGAACCAAGCGAGTGGAGCAAGCCAATAAAAAGGTCAAGACGAAGTCCGAGGGCGTGTGTCCGTTACAGGCAAACCGGCAGATGGGTATATGCTACTGAAGTGTCCGGCACAACGACATCGCAGGCGGGCACAAAACCTCGATAGAGGTTACATTTCTTTAACCCCACTTTGGGCGTGCGAGCGCAGCGAGTACGGCCTAAGTGGGGTAAGTGGCAGTGGAGCGAGACTACCTCGATAGAGGTTGCAGTTCCGACCAAGCGAGCAAACGCCTAAGTGGGGATGGCGGAGATACCATGCGGAACTACCTCGATAGAGGTTGCACCGGATGCCTTGTCGCTGTATCATTCACACGCCAGTTTGCTTGTATCAGACACACGCCCCCGGCCTACGGCCACCCCCTCTAACTTAGAGGGGGAACTCAACCTCGCTGGCGCTCAGTGCGTTAGCAGTTCCTCCCCTAAGTTAGGGCCAAGCGAGCGGAGCGAGCCAATAAAAATAGGGCGCGAACCGCGTAGCGCTCGGGGAGATGGCAAAGCGCAAGTCACCGCGTCGAAGTGCGCCGCGACATCCAACAAAAGGCCCTATCGCTGCATTTAACTGCGGAGCAGATACAGGAAGCGGATAATATGATTGTCCGGTTTCTTGAACTCTCAAGCATTTCCATGGCGCAACGCTTTCGGGAGCAATCCTTTATTTTCCGCGGGTGATTCCGCCTTGAATGTCATCGTTTGTGATGGTGGTGTCGGTCCTTTTCACGCTTCTTTTGAGTTTGCCGAATCGGAAGGATAGCGAAACCTGGAAGTATCGCCCATTCTGCGCGTTGACGTAATCACCACTGCCGCGGATGTCTCCCTGGATTGTCCGCATCTTATAGTGCATGTCCTTATTGAACGGGGCACCGGCCGTGAGGCTTACGCTGAGGCAATCGTCTTTCAGGAACGAGCGCTGCAGCGTGAATGAATAGCGGAACCAGGGCTCGTTGTAGGTATAGACATCTTGACAGGTTTTTCCCAACTGCCCGAATATGTAACCTGACAATTGAAGTTTCCACGGCAACTTCTGGGCGGCATACACGTAATAAAACAATGATGTGCGGCGCTGCCTGAGGTCTTGCCTGGGGTTGTCGTACAGATTGTTCGAGAAGTTCAGATTGGCGGTCAGTGTGGTTTTGTCAAATGGTTTCCACTGGATGTAAGTCTCCACCTGCCAACAGCGTTGCCGCAAAACGTTGCCGTAAGTAAGGTATCGTGTGTCACCGTCGGCATAGATGATGTTACTCAACGCGTTGTCAGTGAACTTAAACTGCGGAAAGATCTGCAACGTGAGATGTTGTCCGACATACATGTACGGCAAGCCTATGGATTGGTTGCGTGTGCTGCCCAAGTGCGGATTGCCGTACTGCACCGACATCGGGTAAGTGCCCACGGCAGGATTGAGGTAAGTGATGCCGGGGCGGTTGATGTTGGTGGTATAGACCAATTTCAGCGACTGGCGGTCATTGATCTGATATTTCACACTGGCTTGCGGCACCCAGTCATGGAGGTGTCTGTCAAAGTCGGCTGATTTTCCGTCAGGGTAATGCCCCCGCATATAGCTGTGCTCATAGCGCAATCCGGCACGCGCCGACCACTTGCCGCGGCTCCACATATAGTCGGCATAGGCGGCGGTGATGTGCATGGAGTGGTTAAAGGCGGCGCCGGTTGTTGTCAGCGTCTTATCGTAAAAACATTGGGTGTTCTCGCTGTTGTTGCGGCGGTTGATGTACTTGGCGCCGACTTCCAATTTGTGTCCTTCCCGCAAGGGCCGGAGATAATCCAGTTGGAATGTGTGCTCGGTGAAACGCTCATTCACGTTGGACAGGAATCCGTCGTAATTGAACGGGAAATTCCGCATATCGCTGTATTTTGTCTCTTGCTCGTTGTGTTGGCGGGTCAGGGCGAGCATATAGGACAGGGTGAGTCGCTCGTTCTTGCGCCTCATCTTGTGCTCATAGTCCATCCGCCCGTTCCACGAGTGATGGCTGTAGCTTGGCAGCGAGTAATGCTCTTTGTACCGGTATATCTCATTGTCCGCCGCGTCGAGCATTGATATTGAGCCGCCACCGAGTACATCCATCTTGTAGAAATAGCCGCCGAACGAGGCCGATATCAGATTGAGTGTGTCGATGTCGAAACTGGCATTGATGTCGGCGAAATGGGCACGTCCCGGATTACTGCCCTCGCTGTCTATGATTTGCCGGTTTCCGGTGTTGACCATCGTGCGCTCATGGTATTCTTTATGGTACGTGCTCTTACCGGTCATGTTGCTGTAACCATAGTCGGCACTGACGATGGCCTTGCCCATTTGCGCGGCGAGATAGGCTCCGAGAGATGTGTGGTTGGTGGTTTTGTACGATGCTCTGACGCTACCGGTCACGCCTTCGATGTGCTTGGTTTCCATCATCACGATGTTCAGGATAGCGTCCACACCCTCGGCATCCTCACGCGCTCCGGGATCGGTAATCACTTCAATGCGCTTGACGGCCGATGCCGGCATTGCTTTCAGCACGTCTTTCGCATTCTTGGAGAGCAGCGGGTCGTAGTGTCCGTTTTTGTGGATTCTGTAGTTTTGATTGCCTTTGACAAGGATTTTGTCCTCGCCGTCAACCATAACCATCGGCATCTTACGCAGCATATCCATCACGGTATTCGTCTTTGAGTCCGCATCGGCTTGCACATCGTAGGTGATGCGGTCTGCCTCTTGTTTGAGCAACTGCCGCTGAGCCTTGACTGTCACACCGTCGAGTTTGATGTTCCAAGCGGTGGTGTCGGCGTTCTCTACGGTGGTTGTGTCCGCAGGTGTTTGCGCGTTGCAAACAAGTCCCGAGAGCGCGATGGCTGTAATGAGAATTGTTTTCATATATTTCTGATTATTAGATTTTTAAAGATTTATATATATCCGCGAAAAAGGATGGAAGAGGGTTGGAAACGCGGATAGACGCTTCCTTTTGTGGCGCGAATCGTTCACGTCACGCGCTCTGTTTAAGATTCTATAAAATACTGCTTATCATTACTATGAAGAAGGTATACCCTCTCCCGCTCCTTATTCGATTCGGGATTGTAGGACATCCGCCATATTCTGGAGAAACAGCAGTTCATTCTCCTGCAAGATGTTTTTGGACTTCAGTTTTTTGTGGCACGTGGTCACCTGCTGAAGTGCAATCTTCAGATCTGTCTGGTCCAGGCCGTCGGTGTTCTTGCAGAGCTCATAAAGTTTAGAGAGGTAGATGTGACGTGAGTCTCTGCCGTCGCGCTGGATCTTGTCCAGGTAGAACAACAATTTTTTCATCCAACTGGCCGGTGAGTTTTTGGCCGATGACGTGACAACGATACTGCCTGTAGATGTTCTCAACTGTTCCATTCCATCGTTTAATCGCGTCATACCGGTTCGCATTTTTTCCATTTGGGCTTTAAAGGCCACCGTGTCGATAAAGTGTTCAAGTGGCCAACGGCCGGCACTGATGTTCAGCCTGTGAACCTTTGAGGCGACCGGCCCGAAGGTTGTGATTACGCGCCCCTTGACGCTATCGCCGCTGGTGTTGCTCCACTCGAGCGTATAAGTATTGCGGTACTCGGATTTCTCCGACAGGAAAAACCCCACCGTGTAACAGTTGTCGGCGTCCGCACCTACGAGGATGCTGTTTTCGGGGCTGTAATATAGGTTGATGCCCGAGTAGGTTCTATCCTGGTTGGCGGTGTTGAGCCAAAGGGTGTAGAGGTGGGGTACATCTCCGTTGCGCGAGTCGTTGCTGATTGACTGATATATCGCTTTGGCCTGCTCAATCAGGTGTGCCTCGCGCGGACCGAGTTGGAACCTGTAAATGCGCAGTTCACCGTCGTTCTGCCCTGTTTCGGGGTTTTCGTGCGTGATGTAGGTGAGCCCGCGGTCTGTATTCGGGGAGAGACGGTTAAGCGCATCCCTCACCCTGCTCTCATAGTTGTTGGCACTCGTTATGACAGGCATAAGGGTGGCAATCAGTACGATAATATGGCATAATGATTTCATATTTCAGGAATATTGTTGGTGGATTGATGATTCAGTTCGTTTTCTATCTCTTGTTCGAGGTCGACAATGACAATTCGGCCATCTTCGCCCATCACGGTTTTGAATCCGTTGGCCTCCATGTCGATGATAAAGGCGCGGCGGCGCAGGTCTTCGAGTTCGCGCTGCAGCCGCTCGTTCTCCCGCACGAGTCGTTCGTTCTCGGCTTGCAGACGGATACGTGACGGTTTTGATGAGGCTTTGTCGTTGATGGCGGGTTTGGTTGGCCTGTCCACCGCCAATGGCCGCGTTATCACTTCGGGCACCGCGACTGTTGGGGTGTCGACCGGGAGAACCTTTGCGGTTACGGGCGGACGCGGAGAGGTGACTTCGGGTGTGCGCAACACCGTAACAGTGACGATTGCCGCCGCTATTGCCGCCGCTGCGACGCCCCACCGGCTGAGCGCTGTAATGCGACGGAATCCACGTGCGGAAGTCTGGCGGTTAAGCAACCCGCCTTCCATCTCTCGGTCGAAGTAATCAAACATCAGACGGTAGTCCTCCCACTGCCGAGGTATCTTTCGGGTGCGGAAGTATTCCGCTAACGTGATTTCTTCCTCGACAGAGGTGAGTCCGTTCATGAACTTGTCGAGTAAGTCACCGATTTGTTGCTGTGAATACCGTTTCATCGTTTTTCTCGTTCTCTTTGTTGACGTATCTGTTCTAACAATTGCCGTCTCGCCCGTGCCAAAAGGGTTTTCACACTCGTTTCCTTGATGCCTAACAGAGCGGCGATCTGGTCATTGCCACGTTGCTCCACTTGGCGCATGTGCAGCACGGCGTGCAGGGTGGGCGGTAAATGACTGATATGCCGCAATAGCCACTGCTCCTGCTCGCGCTGTATCATGATATCGAGCGGCGAGGGTGAAGTCTGGTCGGCACACTGCCGCTCGTCAATGGCGAGGGGCTGCACACGCCGCAGGTGGTTCAGGGTCAGATGCCGGGCAATCAACGCGGCATAGCCGTCGGGATTGCTCAGCCGGGGATCGTCACGCATTTGCCACAGACGTATCACCGTCTCTTGGGCGATATCCTCGGCTGTGTCTCCGTCAGCACCGGCGTTGGCCGATGCTTTCAGGGCAATCGCCCTCAGTCGTGGTGCCTGTTTCTCAAATGCGTCAGTCTTCATGCAAAGTCGTAAACGTGTTTACAACTATAATAACACACGCAAACCCGGTTTGTAAACAGGAAAGAGTCGTAAAAATACTTTCTTTATGTCAAAAACTCTTACATCAAAACGTGGCTCATATCGCCAACCTCTGCTTCGGGAGCAATCCTCACACCGGCCTTTCGCGGCAAATCAACCGCTTAGCCTATGGCCATCTCACCGCAGATTGACATCAAGAAAGCCGCATTGAAGAAAGTCCCGCCTTAAATACGCAATCTACGCAAACTTCATTGTAGTAGCCTCGCACCGATTTTCCGAGAACGGTGTCTTTACCGACGCGGACGATTACTCGCCGGGGATTGAACTGCCGCTTTGGGCAACGCATCCCGAAAATTTAAGGTAAAGTTGAAGAACTTGTATCTTTGTCGAGGTGGCACTCTGCCCAATTTTGCCCTCGTCTTCGAGAACAAAGGTGTTGGCAATTCGCTTCTCTGAAAAATGCTTAGCATCTTGGAGAAGAAATTCATTAAGGTCGCAGTCTCCGCAGTCAAAACCCTGTATTTCATATTCAGGCGTAAGCGCAACTACTCTCATTGTTCACAAACAGAAAGTAATTAACTTCTTGACCTCTTTTACTCGCTCTTGGAACTCTTTGCGACTTGCCTCGCGTTCTTCTTTACTGCGAGCTTCCACTGCCTCCATTTCACGGACAA
>CACYCT010000047.1 GCA_902772965.1 uncultured Bacteroidales bacterium
CCAGTTTGCTTGTAACGGACAGACGCCCCCGGCCTTACGGCCACCCCCTCTAACTCAGAGGGGGAACTCAACCTCGCTGGCGTTCAGTGCGTTAGCAGATCCTCCCCTAAGTTAGGGGGTGGCGCGAAGCGGCGGGGGCGTGTGTCTGATGCAAGCACACTTGCCCGGTTTGCCGACGCACAGCCAAGTTTATCCCAATTAAATTATTTTCTTAAAAACCGTTAATCCGATTTTAATAATGTTAATTATATATAAATTAATCAGTAACTGAATTTATTTAAATATAATTTCGGTAATTTTCCAGACGGAAATGGACATGGCAAGGAAATTCCGAGTTCTTTCATTTCGGAGTATCAGCATGTTACAAACTTCCAGAGCTTAACCAATACCTACAAACCACAATCAAATAAGAAATGAAACTATTTACAAAACTCCTCCTTAGCGTGTTCGCGGTGGCATCTGCCTTAACCGCGAGTGCTGACATCACAATCTGGATCCGCAGTGCGGAAGCGCCGAAAATCCGTGTTTGGAAAACAACCACCGGAAACCCGTACATCAAGTCCGACGGCACTACCACCACAGACCAGGATGAAGCCCTGTGGACTCTCAACTACAACAACGGACAGGATTATGCTCCGAATGGTGACAATCTTGCCCCAACCAAATGGTGGCTGGCGCAAGTGAAAACCGATGGAGAAATATACTTCCAGATAACCACCGACGGAACTGAAGAGCACAGCACAGCGACTATCGGGCGTTATAGGTCTACGAATACCGGATTCACTACCGTTGCCTTAGAAGACGGCAAAACTTATTACTACATCTACAATAACGGCGACCCTACTTTCTACCTTAACGTCACCGAAGCGCGCACCGCCGCATCGTATGTCTTCTTTCAGCCAAATTTATATAACAACGATGCCAGTTGGAGAAAAAACACTTATTTGTTGGACGCGTACTATACCGGCAAATTTGATGGAATAGACGGCAGTCTAAACGACGAAATCCTTGATAAGGGATGGAGGGCATACAGCTACAAGTCGACGACACATCCATACTGCGATGTATATCTGCTTGTATCCGACCGGGAGTACACCGGAAAGGTCACGTTTTTAGGGCGAAGCCTTAACAGTTCTTCAACTGGTCACCGTTATAAAGTACAGGAATATTTTGAGGCTGACTACATTAAGGGTGGTTTTTACCAGCCCACCGAGCGGAAGGAGGTGAACATTGAATATGATTACTATCACCGCAATGCTTTAACGCCAGAAAATGCCGGCAAGGGCGCTTGCGTAACCGAGGCGTTCGCAAATATCGTTTTCCCCGACGAACTCGATGTGATTGTCCCCCATCCCAAGGCTTACAAATCGACTATAAACAATGACGGCCAAAACCACTACACCCACCACCTTACCCTCGAGAACATCTCGCACATAACGCCCCGGCACCTGCCCGCCGACCTCGCGACCGCCAAACTGATCTTCCGCCGCCAACCCAAAGTGTATTATTGGGATCCGGTTTACGGCGAATGGAGTAATAACTATGATAATGCCGATATCGCAACCGTACAGATCACCAGTCACCAGATCGCAGGCGATGGCTCGGTTACCATCGACTACACCGTTTCTTACGATAATCAGGTTGACGCCGACGAAAGTCTGCAAAAACTCTCGGGTTCTTTCACGGCCGCCAGTGAAGACTCGCCCATCGACTTCGGCGACTTCTACATTGTCGACCAGTTCAACAGCAACGATTACACCACAGATGAGTACATCTATGATACCGGCTTTGGCTACACCGTAGAACTCTATCCCCACACCGTGCATCAGCCCCAGAAAGAGGCCATTATCGAAATCAAAAAGGCGATAGTCACGCCCAAGACGTATGTTGTTGAAGAATATGAATCGGTCAAGGCCGACACAAAAGGCAGGTCTAACGCGCTTCACAACTCCACCAGCGTTTACATCACCCCGCGACTGACACATAAAGATCTTCTCGAATGGCACGGCACCACCGGCGGCGTAACCTCGATAGAACTGCTGAAAAACGATGTGGTCGTGGCGAAACTCCTGCAAAACGACCAAGACCACGAAAAGTTTGACACCTACGTTAAAAACGAACAAGATCAATGGGAAGCCGTCGGCTACCAGACTTCGCTTTACGACAACGATTATGAACCGCAACTTATAATGAATCTGCCCAACACCTCGTTTGGAATCAACGATGTCTTGAAGATGCGCATTAATGCCACAACACCCGCTTATCCCGGCGGAACTCAGGAAAGTGTCTACAATACATTCATGATAAATGGACAAATGCCCGAAAGTTTCGGCTACTCTTTCGATATCGGATACAACACCTCAATCAGAAGTGAGTTGGCCGCCGACAGTGAGAGGAACACCGCATATGCTGTGAGTTTCACAATCGGCAATAACTACAATGAAACAGTCAAAACGCTTGCCGACCAATGGAGTTATGAATCCGAAAATTCGGCTGAAGTGGAAAACGCATTAGAATTTGTCTTATTATGGCGTGAGCCCGCTCTCTACCGAATCTGGCGCATCGAAGGCAACGACACCACATTCCTTAACACCCTTGACGACATCAGTTTCTCTTTCCAAAGAGGGCAGGCCCCAGTCTCCACTAACTATAGCAAACTCAACGAATATACGGTAACCGGGGAGGGGAGTTGGATATTCGTGTCTGTGCCCGCGAGCATTACCATCAACGACCACATGATTGACAAGCCACTCTCGCAGCAGCCCAACAATGTCAAGACCATAAAGTATCTCGCCAGAGTCTACTTACCCGCGGCAAGAATACCTTGGAGTGCTCCGCGTCGAGCCCAAACCCCCGCCGAGCCCATTATTGAAGATCGCTATGCCGTATTTGAGCGTTCGATCGAAGTCGAAATTAACGAGGAAGTTATCACCGCTGTCGATGTCACTCCGGCAGCGAAAGTGCCGGTGTCGGTGAGTTACACCAACCTCGCCGGTCAAAGCGGCAACACACTGTTCCACGGCATGAACATCGTCACCACACGCTACTCCGACGGCACAACTTCGGTCAGTAAAGTGATCAAGTAGGATTCCGCAAACTGAAGATAGAACCAATAAATTCTCGAGTCGGGTTGGAGGCAGAAGCCACCAGCCCGACTTGAGCGATTTACACATCTGTCCTGAAGATTATTGCTCCGGCGCGCCCGGTGTTTGGAGAAAAAGTTGTAATTTTGTAGACTTGATTCACCCGCTTACAGAATATATCCCCAATGAATGACGATAACGAAAATCCCGACAATCTGGAACCGGTAGACCCCATCGATATCGGAGACTCTGCTGGCGACGACGCACCTCAGGAGCACTCATCCTACCAAGTGCCGAAAGACAAGAAACTGCAACTTTCGGGCATGTACGAGAGTTGGTTTCTCGACTACGCCTCATACGTGATTCTGGAGCGTGCCGTGCCGCACATCGAAGACGGCTTCAAACCCGTGCAGCGGCGCATAATGCACGCGATGAAAGAAGTCGACGACGGGCACTTCAACAAGGTGGCCAACCTCGTTGGACAAACCATGCAATACCACCCGCACGGCGACCAGAGCATCTACTCCACCCTTGTGCAACTCGGGCAGAAAGAGTTGCTCGTTGACACACAGGGAAACTGGGGTAACATACTCACGGGCGACGGCGCGGCCGCCGGGCGTTACATCGAGGCGCGTCTGAGCGAGTTCGCCCTCGACACGGTGTTCAACCCCAAGGTGACCGAGTGGGGGCTGAGTTACGACGGCCGCAAGCGCGAGCCGCTCACGCTGCCGGCCAAGTTCCCGCTGCTGCTCGCCCAGGGTGCCGAGGGCATCGCCGTGGGTTTGTCGTGCAAAATCCTGCCGCACAACTTCAACGAAATCATCGACGCCGCCATCGCCTACCTGCGCGGCGAGGAGTTCCACCTCTACCCCGATTTCCAAACCGGCGGATACATCGACGTGAGCCACTACAACGACGGCGAGCGCGGCGGCTCCGTGAAAGTGCGCACCAAAATCGAGAAACTCGACAGCAAAACCCTCGTCGTGCGTGACGTGCCCTTCGGGAAAACCACCACCACCCTCAAGGAAAGCATCGTCAAAGCCAGCGAGCGCGGAAAAATCAAAGTCAAGCGCGTCGACGACCTCACCAGCGAGCAGGCCGAAATCAACGTGCAACTCCAGCCCGGAACCTCATCCGACATCGCCATCGACGCGCTGTACGCCTTCACCGACTGCGAGATATCCATCTCGCCCAACTGTTGCGTGATCAAGGACGAGAAACCGCAGTTCCTCACCGTGAGCGACGTGCTCCGATTCAGTGTCGACCGCACCAAGGACATCCTCCGCCAGGAACTTGAGATTCAGCGCGGTGAAACCCTCGAATCGCTGCACGCCACCTCACTCGAGAAAATCTTCATCGAGGAGCGGATCTACAAGGACCGCCCCTTTGAGCAGGCACGCGACCAGCAGACCGCCCTCGCCCACATCGACAAGCGCCTCGAACCGTTCAAACCCACGTTCTACCGCGAAATCACCGAAGACGACCTGCTCCGGCTGCTGGAGATTCCGATGAAGCGGATCATCAAGTACAACTCCGAGAAAGCCGACAACTACATCGCCACGCTCAACGACCGGCTCGCCCAGATTGACCACAACCTGAGCCACCTCGTGGATTACACCATCAGATGGTATGCCGACCTCAAAGCCAAGTACGGCCACCGATTCCCGCGCCGGACAGTCATCCGCGAGTTCGACAACATCGTGGCCTCGAAAGTGGCCGAGGCAAACGAGAAACTCTACATCAACCGCGCCGACGGTTTCATCGGCACCGGACTGAAAAAGGACGAGTTCGTATGCCCCTGCTCCGACCTCGACGACATCATCATCTTCTACCGCGACGGAAAATACAAAGTGATCCGCGTGGCCGACAAGATTTATGTGGGCAAAAACGTGCTCCACGTGGCCGTGTTCAACCGCAACGACAAGCGAACCATCTACAACGTGATTTACCAGGACGGCAAGGGCGGAACGGTGTACATGAAGCGCTTCGCCGTTACCGGCATCATGCGCGACCGCGACTACGACCTCACCCAGGGAACGCCCGGAAGCAAGGTGCTCTGGTTCACCGCCAATCCCAACGGCGAGGCCGAGGTGCTCCGCATCACCCTCAAACCCAAACTCCGCCTCAAGGTGCTCCAGTTCGACGTCGACTTCTCCGACCTGGCCATCAAGGGAAAGCAGACCCGCGGCAACATGGTGACCAAAAACGAAGTCCTGCGCATCAACCTCAAAGAGCGCGGTGCGAGCACGCTCGGCGACCGCGAGGTGTGGTTCGACTCCGACATCCTGCGCATCAACTATGAGGGTCACGGACGGTCGCTCGGACTGTTCAGCGGCGACGACGTGATTCTCGTGATCATGAGCAGCGGCGAGTTCTACACCACCTCCACCGCCGCGTCGAACCACTACGACGACGGCATCGCACGCATTGAGAAATACGACAAGGATAAAGTGTGGACCGCCATCGTAGACGACGCCGACCAAGGCCACCTGTACGTCAAACGCTTCACCCTTGAGGCCACACCCAAGCGGCAGCGTCTCATCGGCGAGAATCCCGAATCGCGCATGCTCCTGCTCAGCGACGAGGCCTGCCCGCGGTTTGAGGTCACTTTCGGCGGAGCCGAGGCCGCGCGCGAGCCGCTCATCATCGACGCCGAGGAGTTTATCGGAGTCAAGAGCAGCAAAGCTAAAGGCAAGCGAATCAGCAATTTCGAAATCGACCGCGTGGTGGAGATCGAGCCGCGCGAACTGCCGCAGCCCGAGCCAGCAGAAGAATCCGATAACTCGGACAACTCCGAATCTCCGGAAACGCCCTCCGACAAGCCCGTGAGCCAAGAGCAGGTGTTTGACCAACTCACCGGTCAGCGACGCCTCTTCGAAGACCTCGACGATGAATAACCCCGCGCTCATACTCGCCCTGCTGATCGCCGCCACGTCGCTGCTCGCCCGGGCCGACACGGCAGACTCCACCATCGTGCGGCCGGCAATGATGATGTTCTCGGCCGAAGTGGGGCACACGAGCCTGCTCGACACTTATCTCACGCCCATCACCTACGGGGGCGTCTCATCTCGCCTCGCCTTCGAGCACAACCAGGCCTTTGGCCGCCGGCCAAGCACCTGGACGCGCCAACTCACGCTCGGCCTGACCTACGACCGCACGCGCAATCCCGCGCGCAACAACACCATACACGCCCTCATGCTCGACGCCCGATGGAGCGCTGCGCGCCGGTGGCGGCTGCCCACGCGGGTCGGAGCGTTCCAACTTCAACTCGGGCCGCAAATCGCCCTGCGCGGCGGAGTATTCTATGACCCCGCCAACAGCAACAACGTGGCCAACGCGAAAATCCACCTCAGTGCCGGCCTGCAAGCCGCGGCATCACTGCCGATACGGCTCGGACGGGTGCCCATCGTGCTGCGCTATCAGGCCTCGCTCCCCGTGATAGGCGCGTTTTTCAGCCCGGAATACGACCAGAGTTACTACGAAATCCAACTCGGCAACCGCGAACGCATCGTCCGCCCCGCCTGGTGGGGAACACGTTTCGACCTCGACCACACCCTTTCGGCCGACCTCCAACTCGGAGCCACTCTGCTGCGCCTCGGATACCGTAACCTGATTGAACGCTCCCACGTGAGCCACATCACCACCCGAGTGACCACACACGCGTTCGTAATCGGCCTCGGCGGCGAGTGGATGTCGCTTTCGGGCAGGAAAATCAATCCAAACACCAAAATCATCTCGGCGCGATATTAATTTATAGAACCCACCTTTTATGAGACACCTGCTCGCCCTGCTCCTGCCGCTCGCCATCGTCCTTGCCGCCTGCCACGACCACCCGCAATGGGCCAACTCGCCGCAAGGGAACTTCGACGCCCTGTGGACAATCATGGATGAGCACTACGCCTTTTTCGAACAAAAAAACGTGGACTGGAACGAAGTCGGGCAACGCTACCGCAGCCGACTGCACCCGTCAATGACACAGCAGGAACTCTTTGACCTCTTTGGCGATATGCTTAAAGAACTGCGCGACGGGCACACCAACCTCATCGCCTCGCACGACATCTCACGCTACTGGATCTGGGAGCAATTTCCGGAAAACTACGACGAGCGCCTGATCAACGAGCACTACCTGCGTTTCAACTACCGCTCCGCGTCGGGCATCAAGTACCAAATCCTTTCCGAGAACATCGGATACATGTACTACGGCAGTTTCGCGTCTTCCATCGGTGAGGGCAACCTCGACCAAGTGTTGTCCTATCTCTCGACCTGCGACGGGCTCATTATCGATGTCCGCAGCAACGGCGGCGGATTCCTGAGCAATGTGGAAACCCTCGTGGGCCGGTTCATCGAAAGCCGCACCCTTGCCGGATATATCCGCCACAAAACCGGTCCGGCGCACAACGACCTCTCAGAGCCCTATCCCTACTACTTCTCTCCCACGCGCAACCACATCCATTACCACAAGCCCGTGTGCGTGCTCACCAACCGCGGCTCGTTCAGCGCGACAAACAATTTCGTCTCCATCATGAAAGGTCTGCCCGGCGTCACCATCATCGGCGACACAACCGGCGGCGGCAGCGGACTGCCTTTCACCGGAGAGTTGCCCAACGGCTGGCGCGTTCGCTTCTCGTCGTGTCCGATTCAAGACCGCAACGGTGTGGACACCGAGCCCGGCATTGCCCCCGACATCACGGTCACGTTCAGCACCGGACAGTCGCACGCCGGCCGTGACGCCATTCTTGACGCGGCGATTGAGGTGCTCAAAGGGAAATAATGCCATGTAACGAATTAAGGATACGTTGCCGGATCGTAACTATTCAGTGCCCCACTTAGGCCCCGCCTAAGAAATAAACAAAGGTTACATAAAGCCATCCGGGCATAAAGGCTTACCCACACATAACGTTACATAGCCACAAAAAGATTTAACACGTCTCACCCGACGGCGTCGGCGGGTCCCCACTGGGCGGTGAGACGCTCGAGGTAGTCGCGCGCCTCGCCGGCCGGCATGGCGCTGATTTGCTCAACAAGACGCTCTTTGGGAACGTATGCCTTCGAGAAGATGCTCTCGAAGATTTTCAGGATATGCCCCGGGTTGTCGCGATGGTCGGCAATCCAGCGGAGGAAAGCCTGCGGAGTGGCGTCGAAATAGCGCCAAGCCATCACCTCGATGTTGTATTGGAGTTGGTCGTCAATCTCCTGTGTCATCACGTTGACTTTCTCGGCGAGGCTGTTGAGCCGGTCAAATCGGGTGTCGTCGCTAACGGGCAGGAAGTCAAGGTCATCGATTTCGTCGCGAAGAAGACTGACGCGGTCGGGCGTGCCGGTTGTCCGGGTTTTCACGGGCATGGCGAGGCGGAGGCGGCCGTTGGCGTCAAGGGTGTAGACGTACTGCTTTTTGAGTTCCCAGATGGTGCCCGTTGGGGTTGGCACGGGGTAAGGTTCATCGTCTTCGCCGACTGTGGATTTTTCTAATTTCCAGTTGACGTACTTGAGGCTTCGGTCAATGGTGAAGCCCTTTTCTGTTATGCTGTTCATACCGGCTTCGGTTTTGTAGCCCGTTCCGGATCGCATATCCTGCTCGGCCTCTTCCATGCCGAAGTCGAGCCACGAACCGAGGTCGGCGAAGTCGGTGAGCGTGCCTTTGCTGTCGTAGATACCGACACTTTCACTTGAGCCGTCACCGAACTCAATGAGGAACATCACGAGGGTGTATCCGCCGGCCATGGGTTTCACGCCGGTGATGAAAAAGTTGCCGGGCACATCGGCTTGCTCGTCGGGCGTTTCACCGCTGAGGTATGGAATCACCTGGCCGAGCAGCGCGCGGCCCTGCGCGTGGGTGAGCGATTGTGCTTCGGCATCGCTTCCGCCGTTGAAGTCTGTGCCGATGGTGGTCACCTTGTTCAAGTCTATCCCGAGCGAGGTCAGGAACGACAGGTCAGCCTGTTTTTGTACGGTTTCGGCTTTTTGTCCGCCGGAGGCGGTGCAGGCCCAGAGGAGCATCACGCAAAGGGCGGTGAGGAACGTTTTGGTAGTTTTCATAGTTACATAAGTATTAGGGAGGCAAAAGTAATAAAAAACTTTGAAATTCGCCGATAAAGAACCGGAAAAACGACTGTTTCCATTCGGAGCGCCTCTTCCGTCGCAGATCAACGGGGTATTCCGGTGATTGAAACAAATGCGATAAAATCCGATATCGGCTCCGTAAGTGGTGAAAAAACCGCGTTACGGAGGCGGTATCGGATAATTCTCACCGTGTAAACCCATCTCCACTCGCCTCGTCCGACCGAGGCCGCCATTGCATAGATTCGTACCAAGCCTATGTCTTACAGTTCATCACCATCGCATTACCTGTAAATCTGGAACATTTTTTAAGGCATTTTGTCATAGAAAAAATGTGGTGAAATTTTGTTGTTGACAAAAAATGTTTTAATTTTGCCACAAATTTCAGCAACTGATTAACAATTAAACTACCTACATTTTATGGCAGACAACATCATCGGCAGAAACTTGCGAGCGTTAAGAACCGCCAACCATTTCTCTCAGGAGCAGGTTGCCGAGTTTCTCGGTATCTCATCCTCGCAGTATCAGTTCATCGAGAGCGGACAGCGAACCGCAAAGCTGCCGTGCCTTGAAAAATTGTGTAATCTTTTTGGCTCTGAATTGAGCATGTTGTATTCCGAGGATGAAGAAGTTCGTCGGAATATGTTGGTGTGCGCCTTCAGAGTTGATGGATTGTCTTCCTCCGACCTTGAGCAGGTTGCTTCATTCAAAGAGATTGTAATGAATGACCTTAAACTTAACCGCATCGTTGCCCGATGAGTAAAATCACTTGCGATTTAGCTGAGGTTTATGCATCGAATTTCCGTGCAAAACTGCAGTTGAGTTTGTCTGCACCAATTAATTTGAACCCCGTCTTGCTGTCGGAGGGTATTTTAACGGTTTTGCGCCCTTTGGCTGACAACTTGTGCGGCTTGTCCGTTATGACACCGGATAAATCACAGCGCTATATACTTGTTAACAGCAAACATTCAATGGGCCGGTTACGTTTCACCATCGCCCATGAGTTGTATCATCTGTATTATGATGACAACCCCGAGCCTCACATGTGCACGCTCGATGGCAAGAAAGATGCCAGAGAACAATCCGCCGATATGTTCGCGTCGGCATTGCTTATGCCCAGAGAGGG
The DNA here is from genome assembly GCA_902772965.1 of uncultured Bacteroidales bacterium. GTDB lineage: Bacteria > Bacteroidota > Bacteroidia > Bacteroidales > Muribaculaceae > Sodaliphilus. The sequence goes on from CACYCT010000047.1 coordinate 10,267, forward strand.
CATTCTTGCCAATATTCCCGAGCAAGAGTTGCGCGACATCACTTTAGGCACAATCATGCGTTTGGAGCAGATATTCATGGTGTCGCATCAAGCCATGTGTATCCGCCTGAAGCGCTTGCGCCTCATTAATGAAACACGCTTACAGGAATTATTGCAAATCTCAGTAGCAAAGACTGCGCATGAGTTCGGGTATAGCACCAGCATCTATGACGATGGCGACGGCAGGAAAGATGCTTACGGCGATTTTGTCGCAAAGGCGAAGCGCTTATTTGATGAAGAAAAAATCTCAGAGGGACACTATCTGGAACTTGTTAGCCTGATTAAGGATGGGAAAAGTTAAGATTGTCCTTGATGCCGACGTGATACTGCACTTCTGCAAAGGGGAACTATTGTCAATGTTGCCAAGCATATTGCCGGAGTATGAATTTGTACTGCTTGACTATGTGCGTGATGAACTTCATGGAGAGGTCCGCACGCAGATTGACAATCAAATTTACTTACTAAAGAACATCACATTGCTCGAATTTGACCCGTCAGGCGAAATGATGCGTGAGTATGCCAGGGTGTTCAGCGACCTCAAGCGGGGCAAGGGCGAGAGTGCCTGCATGGTGTATTGCCGTTTCACCAACAATGTGATAGGCAGCAGCAACCTGAGTGACATTCAGGACTACTGCGAGGAATTTCATATCACTTTCTTGACAACCATGGATTTTATCTATTACGCATACCACCGTGGTTTGATTACCGTTGAGCAATGCCGGTCGTTTGTCGAACTTGTCAAGGCACGTGGCAGTAAACTTCCCGATGTGAACATTGAGCATTACATTCCCAAATGTCAGATTTAGACCTCGGTTGCCGTATTCAAGCCTATATATGCTCCATTGCATAGATTCGTACCAAGCCCATGTCTTACAGTTCATCACCATCGCATCACCTGTAACTTCATGCAAGTGATGGGTGAATCAGGTTTCCGATATTGCGCTCTCGGTAAGTTTTATTACCTTTGCGGTCAAGAAACAACAAAACTCTTATAAACTCTTATGGACGACCAGAAACAATTCCGTGCGCTCAATATCCGCGCGCTCGCTTTCGACGCCGTGTGCATCGCCATTGCGGCGGCTGTGCTGTACTTCGCAAACGCGAACATGCTACCCAAATGGGCCCTCATCTGCGGAACACTGCTCGCGCTGGCCGCTATGGTGATTTCCATGATGTACATGATCCGGGCGCGGCGCCTCGGGAAAAAAATCGCGCGAGAGCAACAGCAGCCCGCCG
>CACYCT010000048.1 GCA_902772965.1 uncultured Bacteroidales bacterium
CCGACAACATATTATTTGTCCCCGGACACCGAAGCCTTTTGTCTTTCTGCCAAACGGATACAGATGTCCTGTCTTTCTGTCTTCAAACTCTTCTATCCTTCTGTCTAACAAACAACAACCGACAAAATACTAATCTATCCTAAACCATATGCTCATCATCAACGACCTGCACGCCTCGATTGAGGAAAAAGAAATACTCAAAGGTGTCAACCTCACCGTCCGCCCCGGCGAAGTGCACGCCATCATGGGACCCAACGGCAGCGGAAAAAGCACACTCAGCGCCGTGCTCACCGGTAACCCCGCATACAACGTCACCGCCGGCTCAGTGACATTCTACGGCAAAGACCTGCTCGCCCTCCCGCCCGAAGACCGAGCACACGAAGGCGTCTTCCTCTCCTTCCAGTACCCCGTGGAAATCCCCGGCGTGTCGATGGTCAACTTCATGCGAACCGCCGTGAACGAGAAACGACGCTACTTCGGGCAAGAACCACTCAGCGCCGCCGACTTCCTCAAACTCATGCGGGAAAAACGCGCCATCGTACAACTCGACAACAAACTCGCCTCACGAGCCGTCAACGAGGGATTCAGCGGGGGAGAGAAAAAACGCAACGAAATCTTCCAGATGGCCATGCTCGAACCCCGACTGAGCATCCTCGACGAAACCGACTCCGGCCTCGACATCGATGCCCTGCGTATCGTCGCCGAAGGCGTGAACACACTGAAAAGCAAAGACAACGCCACCATCGTCATCACGCACTACCAGCGACTGCTCGACTACATCAAGCCCGACTTCGTGCACATACTCTACAAAGGACGTATCGTGATGAGCGCAGGGCCCGAACTCGCCCTTGAACTCGAACAGAAAGGTTACGACTGGATCAAACAGCAACTCGGAGAATGACCCCTATGAACCCACTCCAACAATACCTCGACCTGCACGACGCCCACCTCGAGACAATCAACGAGCACGCGCCCGAGCAACTCAACAACCTTCGCGCCCGAGCCAGAAAAGCACTCTCCGGCGCCACCCTACCCCGACGGGGCTCCGACGGATTCGAGGCAACCGACCTGCCAGCCGCCTTCGCGCCCGACTACGGCGTGAACATCAACCGCGTGGACTTCGACATCGATGCGGCAAACGCCTTCCGATGTGACGTGCCCAACCTGAGCACATGCCTCTACTTCAACTACAACGACATTCCGCACGCCGGAGCCACAGCACGACGCGACAACGGCGGACCGATCGTGTGCTCCTTCATGGAAGCCTCCATCTTCTATCCCGAACTGCTTGACCGCCATCTCGGCACAATCGCCCCGCTCGACAACCCGACCGTCGCGCTCAACTCACTGCTCGCACAAGACGGAATGCTCGTCTACATTCCCGATGGCGTAACAGCGGAACGCACCATTCAACTGGTCAACCTGCTCAACGCATCACAGCCGCTCATGGCCACACGCCGACTGCTCATCATCGTCGGACGCGACGCCCACGCGCGTATGCTCGTGTGCGACCACACGCAATCCAACCAAGTTCCCTGCATGACCAACCAAGTCGTGGAAATCTTCCTCGACCACGGGGCGACATTCGACCTCTACGACCTCGAAGAAAGCAACACAATCACCACGCGGGTGAACAACGTCTACGCCACCCAGCAAGCCGACAGCAACCTCCTGCTCGACACCATCACACTCACCAACGGATTCACGCGCAACAACTTCAACATCAACGTCGACGGAGCGCACGCGCAAACCCAACTGCTCGGAATGGCCATCGCCGGAGGACGGCAACTCATCGACAACAACACACTCCTGATCCATCAGGCGCCACACTGCCAGTCGAACGAAATGTTCAAATACGTGCTCACCGACCAGGCCACCGGCGCCTTCGAAGGAAAAATCCTCGTCCGCCCCGACTGCCCGCGCGTTGAGGCATACCAGGGAAACCGAAACATCGTGGCCTCACCCACCGCCCGAATGCACACCAAGCCTCAACTCGAAATCTACACCGACGACGTCCGCTGCTCACACGGAACCACCATCGGACAACTCGACGAGGAGGCACTCTTCTACATGCGCTCGCGGGGCATCAGCCTGCCCGAGGCAAAACGACTGCTCATGCAGGCGTTTATGAGCGATGTGATTGAAGCCGTGCGCCTCGACAACCTGCGCGACCGCCTACGATACCTCGTTGACCGACGCCTCGACCCCACCTCGCCCTGCAACGCCGACGACCCCTGCGCAGCCTGCAACACTCAGAAAACCACCGAATAACAATCCCGCGACATGCTCGACACGCAACTCATCCGATCGCAATACCCCATACTCAACCGCACCGTTGACGGCCACCCGCTCATCTACCTCGACAATGCCGCAACATCACTCACACCCCGCGTCGTGGTCGAGGCCATCAACGAAATGTACAACTGCCACAAGGCCAACGTACACCGGGGCGTGCACACGCTCTCGCAAGAAGCCACCGACCGCGTCGAGGCCACGCGCGAGAAAATCCGGCGACACATCAACGCAGCATCAACAGCCGAAATCATCTACGCCCAGGGAACCACCGAGAGCATCAACCTCGTGGCCGCTTCTATGGGCGACACCTTCCAACACGGCGACGAAATCATCGTCACCACCATGGAGCACCACTCCAACATCGTGCCCTGGCAACTGCTTGGCGACCGCAAGCGAATCCGCCTCCGCGTGGTGCCGCTCAACCCCGACGGCTCGCTCAACATCAACGCCTACGAGGAACTATTCACCGAGAACACCCGCTTCGCCGCGCTCGCGCACGTGAGCAACGTGCTCGGCACGGTGAACCCCGTTCGGCAACTCACCGACATCGCCCACCGGCACGGCGTGCCCGTGCTCATCGACGGCGCCCAGGCAGCCGCGCACCGGACAATCGACGTCGCCCAACTCGACTGCGACTTCTACGCATTCTCGAGCCACAAAATGTATGGGCCGACAGGCGTGGGCGTGCTTTACGGAAAACAACGCCTGCTCGAGCGCATGCCGCCCTATCAGGGCGGAGGCGAGATGATCGGCAACGTGTCGTTCGAAAAAACCACATGGGCCGACCTGCCATTCAAGTTCGAGGCCGGGACACCCGACTACGTGGGCATCGCCGCTCTGAGCGCCGCCATCGACTACATCAACCAGATCGGAATCGACAACATCGCAGCACACGAGCAAAACCTGCTCCAAGCCGCCACACAGGGACTGCAGAAGATCGGCGACCTGCGCATCTTCGGAACCGCCGAGGGAAAAGAAGCCGTAGTGTCGTTCCTCGTGGGCAACATCAGCAGTTACGACATGGGCATGCTGCTCGACCGCCTCGGCATTGCCGTGCGCACCGGTCACCACTGCGCCCAACCGCTGATGAGCCACTACGACGTCGCCGGCATGGTGCGCGCCTCCTTCGCCGCCTACAACACGCTCGAGGAAGTCGACACCTTTGTCAGCGCCGTCAACCGCGTGGCAAACATCCTCCGACGCTGAAAACGTGACACGGGGACGGTTCTTTTGTCACGTTTTTCGGAATCGGAATTGGAGGAAAACCCTATTTACTGCTGAAAAAACGGCGGAAACGCTGAGCCAACCAACCGAACAGGCACAGCATCGCAAAGATAAACAACACGCCGACAACCCAGGCCCACGTGTGATCCATCATCTTCTGGATCACATCCAGTCCATCGTTGGTGGCCGAGAACAAGGTCAACAACGCCAGAATAACCGTGAACCACACCTGCAGCGTCTCCTTCATCTGGTCGGACAACTGTTCGAGCATATCGGTCAGGGTGGCGATTTTCCGGTCGACCTCGCCGCAAAGGGTCAGCGTGCCGAGGTTGTTCGAGCAATGCCGGTAAAAGGTGTTGTGCTGAGAATAGTCGCTGATACAACTGAACCTCATGCTCACGTTGAGTTCACTCATATGCTTCAGGCTGTGGCGCATCTGCTTGAGCGTGGCCTGGTCGGAACGCGGGTCGGATGGCATACTTGAGAGCCAACGGGTCATATTGAGCAGGGTGTGCTGCTGTATCAGCGCGAGGATATACACCCACAGGTAACGCGGCTGGAGCGAATCGGTGTGGAAATTGCGCATAAAGTCGGGCGAATCGTCGTCGGCTATGGTCATAATGCCACCGCCGGAAGCCGAAGAGCCCATATATACGTTTTGGAACGACCGCGAGACGAGTTTCTCCACCTGCATGTGGCTCAGACGATACTTATCATTGATACAGAGCACAATGCGCGCGAAATTATACATCCGCTCGTTCAGGTGATTGCCGTGTTCCGTCTTGGTATGCTCGGCCGAGTGCCAGTCGGCCGTGGAAATCTGGACATAGGTGAACGCGTGGAACATATCGGGGTTAAACACCCGATAGTCAATGCCCCGCATAAGCGCCTCCACCACTTGCGGAAGGGTGAAAGTCACTTGCTCGCCCCGCGCGGGATGGGGCAGGTTGAGCGCGTCGGCAAGTTTCTCCTCAGACCCGCGTCCGCGGTTGTTGGCCTGCGGCAAACGATAGTTGGGGTCGGTGGGGCACAATCGCAACGGGCACGGCCGGCGCGAGATCTTGTGCAAGAGGTAATTCATCCGCACCAACTGCTTGTCTGTAATCTCATCAAGGGGTTGCAAGGGCAGGATTAGCAGGCCGACGGAAGCCGTGGGCAGTACCACCAGCTTGGGCGAGAACAGCGACAGGTCGGATTGCATAAACGCGATGCGGAGCGTCGTTGCGGCCTCGCCGCTGCCCAATCGCATCACCATTGGCCAGCGGATGAGGTGCTTGCGCACGTCATCGGATGCGAGGAGCGAATAGATGTGCAGGTCGCTCGAGCGCGGCGTTTGAGGCCAATCTCCGCTGTTGGTCACAGAGGATTGCAGAAACTGCTGAATGTGGGGATAGAATGCGCCGTTCTCAATCTTCATCCGGCACGGTTCCCATCGGGTGGCGCCGTGTGGTAAGGCCTCGGATGTCTGACCGAAACGCCCGTTGCCGATATAAAACGGCATCATCAGAAAGGTAATCGCCTTACGCAGTTTCATTACAGACTGATTTTTTACGCGTTACCACGAACCACTTGCTCCGCCGCCACCGAACGAACCGCCGCCGAAGCCGCCCCATGAACTTCCACCACCCCATGACGAACCGCCGCCGAACGAGGAACTCCGCCCCGAGCCTCCGCCAAGGTCTATCCATGTCGACGAGCCACCCCATGTGCCGGTGTGGTTGGAGCCGTTGTCGTTGTGGTTTTTCGCATGCATATAAGCGAAAATCAGGAACACCAACACGAAAATGAAAACCCACGCCACAATATCCGTAAGACCGGAATCGCCCGACGAACCGAGGTATTCCTGCTCGGTGATTTCCCCGGCGGCGAGGGGCATGATGGTGCTCACGGCGGCCCACGCGCCGGCTCTGTAGTCGTTTTCTCTAAAGGCGGGAATGAGCTGGGTCTCGATAATCCGGCGGCAAACGGCATCGGTGAGCACGCCTTCAAGACCGTAACCGGTGGAGATGGCCACTTGGCCTTTGGTGTCGGTCTTCGGTTTGATGAGCAAGACCACACCGTTGTTGTTCTTCTTCCCGCCCACGCCCCATTGCTGGCCGATCTCATAGGCGAGCATCGAGGCTGTGTAGTCACCGAGGTCGTTCACGGTGACCACACAAATCTGATTGCTCGTGCGCTGAGAGAACCGCTCGAGGGAGTCTTCAAGTTCACGCGTGTCGCCGAGCACGCCGGCGAGGTCGTTGACCAGCCGCGGCGGTTCGGGTCGCGGCGGCACCTGCGCGAGGGTCGACGCCCCGACGCACAACAGCAGCAGGCAGACAGCGATCAGGCGGTTAATCTTCATAGGTGACTTCATTACTGAGTTCGTTCACGTCATCGCGCCGGGCGGGGAAGATGTCCGAAAGTTGCTCGCCGATCAAGGCAATGGTCTTGCAGATTCCCTCAACCACGTTCCCCTGCGCGAGTCCGCCGGTGAGCAACGCGGTGGCCTCGTCCCAGAAGTTGTCGGCCACTTGAGCGTTGATGCCCGTGTCGCCGAGTATGGCCACGCGCCGGTCTTTATAGGCGATAAAGATGAGCACGGCGTTGCGGCCGACGGTGCGGTACAGTCCGAGGCGGTTAAACGTTTTTGTGGCGCGCCGGAGCGTGTTGCCGTGGGTGTGTGGCGTCACGTGCACACAAATCTCCCCCGAGGTGCGCCGTTCGGCCTCGGTGATGGCTTGCGCGATTCGCTTCTGCCCGTCAATAGGGATAAAGTCGGAGAGTTTTCCCGGCATAACGTGCGTCAGTCGAAACTCACCTTGGGCGCTTTGTCGGCGCCGGCCTCGGCTTCAAAGTAGGGACGGCGGTCGAAGCCGCACAGCGAGGCCACGATGTTCTTGGGGAACGTGCGGATGGTGGTGTTGTAGCCTTGCGCGGTTTCGTTGAATTTCTTGCGCTCGACGGCGATACGGTTCTCGGTTCCCTCCAATTGCGATTGGAGTTCGAGGAAGTGCGTGTCGGCCTTGAGTTCTGGATAGTTTTCCTGAATGGCCAGCAGGCGTCCGATGGCGTTGCTCAGTTCACCTTGCGCGGCTTGGAACTCTTTGAGTTTCTCCGGCGTGAGGTCGGCGGGGTCAACCTTGATGGAGGTGGCTTCAGAGCGCGCTTTGGTCACGCTCTCGAAAGTGGACTGCTCGTGTTTGGCGTAACCTTTCACGGTTTCCACGAGGTTGGGGATAAGGTCGGCCCGACGCTGGTACACGTTCTCGACCTGTGCCCATGCCGTGGACACGCCTTCTTGTTGCTTCACCAGGCCGTTGTAGGCGCCAACGCCCCATGCGGCGACAAACACGCCGACAAGCACAACTATGGCCACCAAGGCCAAACATCCTTTTTTAAACATATGCTTCGAGTTTAATGGGTTATCGATTTGAGGCGGTAAAGTTACACTTTTTTGGCGACATAGCATGAAAAATGACCCAAAAACGTACAAACCGCAAACAGGTATCCACATTTTTTTATTTTCAGAAATCGCCCCCAATTTCTTTTAGATATTGAGCGATGATAGAAAAAATTTCATTACCCCTTAAATCCGCAAGATAGTTCTTGTCATTGCTTTTAAGAGTACATGCCCCAACTCTCACGTGCAAGAGCAATGGTCGGGGCATGATTTCACGCCGATTCAGGACTTCGGCCACATAGACCAGCAGGCCGTTCAAGGTCTCGGCCGTGTTGAAGCGGTACTCCTTGCCGCTCTCGCTTGTGTACACAGTCAACTGCGAGAGCATGCGAAGCACCGTGTCGGGGCTGCACAGGCGACCGTCGGGGCCATAGCCCACGAGTTCCTTGATGATGTTGATGTCCTCGGTGCGGTCGCCGCCGCTAAAAAAAGTTGCACATCATCGCGCGCACAATCTCGCCGTACCGGTAACCGGACGACACACAACGCCGGCCAAGATACCCGTCTATCGCGCGCTCGATCGGCTTGAATTGCCCGGTCACAAAATAAATTCCACCGAAAGGTGTGATTCTCTCGTTTTTTATTTGTACTTTTGCCATATCTTTGGTCTGTTAGGGTTTTGCTTTGTTTTCGCACCACTAAATTAGGTGAAATCCCCGACATGGCCAAATCCTGGGGAACTTTTTGTTCCTCAGGATGTTATAAAAATATTTAACAAAAGTGGTGCGGATTTAAGGATATATGAAAGTTAGTATTATCACACAACTAAGAATTTCTTTTTTGTTTATTGTTTTTGTCATTTTACCATCAGTTTGCTTTGGTCAATCTATGGTTGTCTATGGCAAAGTGGTCTCGAACAGAAGCAGCCTACCAGTAATTGGCGCAAACGTATTTGAGAAAGGCAACAACAATGGAACCATCTCTGACACTAATGGTGAGTTCTCGTTGTCTGTTAATAATCCTACGGCAACTATCGAGCTCTCTTGTGTCGGTTATGAGCCTCAAACCTACACTCTTAATGGCAAAGGCGGACTGGGCACAATCACTCTAAATGAGGCCTCAATAACCTTGTCGGACGTGATTGTCGCTTCGCAAGTAGCAACGACCAGAAAGACTCCTATCGCCACTTCAACAATCACCTATAATGAATTGGATGAGAAACTTGGCTCTCAAGAGTTTGTCGAAGCACTCAAATACACCCCAAGCGTTCATGCAAACCGTCAAGGTGGTGGTTGGTGTGATTCCGAAATATATATGAGAGGTTTCGACAACACCAACATTGCCGTAATGATAAATGGCATTCCCATGAACGATGTTGAGAATGGTTCAGTATATTGGTCTAACTGGGCTGGTATTAGTGATGTCGTGTCTCTACTTCAAACCCAGCGAGGAATCGGCGCAAGCAAGCTCAGTTCTCCATCAGTTGGAGGAACTATAAATATTGTCACTAAAGGTATTGAAACTGAAAGAGGCGGCTCTATTTATCAAATGATAGGAAATGATGGCTATCACAAGACATCATTTACTGTTAATTCCGGGCTTAACAAGCATGGCTGGGCATTTACTTTGCTTGGCAGTTATGCTGCAGGGGATGGCTATGCGCAAGGCACAAGCTTCAAGTCATATAACTATTTCTTGAATGTGTCAAAAAGAATCAATTCAGAACATCAGCTTTCTCTGCAATTCTTTGGCGCACCACAAAAGCACTATGGACGTTCCAATGCTTTGACTGAATCTGAATGGGACAATATCAAAAAATATATGACTGACGGAAAGCATTGGACTAGATACAACCCTGATTATGGCTTCGACATCAATGGCAAACGTAAGACTGCCGATTTCAATGAGTATCACATGCCACAAATATTCCTTAACCATACTTGGCAAATCAATTATAAATCCAATCTAAGCACTACTGCGTATGTGTCAATAGGCAGAGGAAATGGATATAGCGGCGACGGAACAGACGGCTATTCAGAATACGATTGGTACGGTTCAGATTATGGTGTGCTAAATACAAAGTTCCGAAAAATTGACGGTACTTTTGATTATGGTAACTATTCAGCGATTACCAATTCATTTGAAAAATCAGTTAGATTGCGCACAAGGCGTTAAAAAAACAAAACGAGATATTCAGTAA
>CACYCT010000049.1 GCA_902772965.1 uncultured Bacteroidales bacterium
TGCCCAGGCCCGCTACACGGCCCATATTGTCCCCAAGGCGGACGACACCGTGGCCATTGACAAGGCTGTGGAACGATTCGACGGCACCCCGCTGGAGGCCCGCGCGCTTGTCTTTTCCGGCACCACGCGCGAATCGCTCGGCGACACCCTTGCGGCGATGGGACTGTACAAGCGGGCCGAGATGGCGGCGCGCGAGGGAAGGGACACATTCTACTCCGCCTATGCTCAGATGCGTATGGCCTGGCTCTACCAGTGTGACTTCGCTTTCGACCGCGCGATAGAGAAATACCGCCAGGCCGCTGAGGGCTTTGAGGCTGCAGGCGACAGTGTTCGACTGCTTATGTGCATTTCCAAGCGGGGGCAGATGCTGTTCTCGAAACTTTCTGACGACGCTTTGCCAGTGATGGAGCGCTCGATTGAATTGGCCCGCGCGCTGGGGCAGGCCGAGGTGTGGAAGGAGGACATGGCGAATCTGGCCGAATACCGTTTTTACCATCTGGATTATGAGGGGGCGTATCGGATCGTAAACGAGTTGCTTGGCCGAGATGACCTGAATCCGGGCCAGAGGCATAAGGTGCTCCATATTGCCGTGAAGGCGTATGCGCATTTGGGCAAGTTGGACTCGGCCATGATGTTTTTGACCCGTATACCGGTTTACGACGACCCTGCGAGCCGGATGATGATGGTGCGCTGTAAGGCGGAGTTGGCCTACGGTCGTGGAGATATGAGGGCGTATGGCATGCTGAGCGACAGCGCCAACACGATGTCGGCCGCGATGTTGTTGGATAGCCGGAAGTCGCGGTTGGAGGAGGCCGAGCACGGTCAAGAGCGCCGAGTCTTGGCCGACCGGTTGACTCGCCGCCGGTGGGACATCGCCGGTTTGGCGGTTTTGCTGTTGTCGCTTTCGGGCGTGCTGTTCTGGCTGATTCGGCGATTCCGGCGCAATCGTGATGAACTATCCACCGAGCGGTCACTCCGCAGGCAGGAGCAGCTTAACTCGCGTCAACTTGATCGGAAACTTCGCCGGGAACTTGATCTTCTTTCAAGCCAGCGCATGGATAATGAGCAGATTGATGAGCGCACGTTTATGACGCTGGTCGGGTCTCTGAACCGGCTCAAATTGCTGGACAAGAGTGGCGACCGGCATGTTGCCCGCCGGCAGATTGCCGCCTTGCTCAATCAGGATATGCTGAACCTTGTGGAGGACTTCGTGCTGCAGCGTTTTCCCGACCTGCCCAAAAAGGCGCGTGAACTTTTGCCGTCGGAGCGCGATGTGGAAATGGTGTATCTTTCGCTTTGCGGATTCTCGAACTTCTCGATAGCGTGTTTTTTGAACTACCGCACAGAGCATTCCGTGAGCACTCAGAAGCGGATTTTGTCGCGGCGCGCGGGAGAGGATTCGTTTGAGGGTCTGTTAGGGCGTTTGACCGGAGTGCCGATAGAATTATTCGACGAAGAGACCTACGCTCCATAGCCCGTCGCGTGCGCGCAAAGCCACACGGCACGAAGAAGGATTACGACAGAATCCAGCCTCTACGCTTACATTTCTCAGTTAATGATGCGATGTTATTCCACCGCATAGGGGTAGGTGATTTCCCAAAGGAAGAGTGCGTGGCCGGGCATGGATTGTCCGGCGAGGGAGCGGTTGCGGTCGGCAATGATCTGGCGGAATTGCTCGAGGGTGATTTTATGGGTGCCGACGTCAACGAGTGTGCCGACAATGGCGCGGACCATATTGCGCAGGAATCTGTCGGCCGTGATGGTGAACACCCATCGGTGCGGGTCTGTCTGTGTCCAGCGGGCGTGGGAGATGGTGCAGATGTTGGTCTTTACGTCGGTGTGGAGTTTTGAGAAGGAGGTGAAGTCGGCTTTGCCGAGGAGCAGTTGCGCGGCCTGGTTCATCAGGTCGAAGTCGAGTTGCCGGGGGCAGAACCAGCTGTGGGCGTGGAGGAAGGGAGATTTCCGGGTGTGTATGTAGTATTTATAAGTTCGGCTTGTGGCGTCGAATCGGGCGTGGGCGTTCGGGTGGACGGGGAAGATGCTGTAGATGGCGATGTCGCGGGGTAGTATTCCGTTCAGACTTCGGATAAGGAGGTTGATGTCGTTTAGGGGTGTATCGGCATCGAAATGCGCGATCATCATGGCGGCGTTGACAGCGGTGTCGGTTCGTCCGGCTCCGGTGACGGCGACAGGGTGTCGGAGCACGGTTGTCAACGCTGCTTCGAGTGTCTGCTGCACGGACGGGTCGTTGGGCTGTATTTGCCATCCGTTGTAGTTCGCGCCGCTGTAGGCGAGGTTGATGAAATAGCGCATGGGTTTGTTGATTTTTAAAAAGGGAACGTCACCGTTGCGCGGTTTGGTGGTCAGTCAGGTGGTAGTGCGATGTGAGGTGTGCGATGTGCGTTGTGCGCGCGTGCGGAGCGTGCTCTGTGCGCCTCCGTGTTGGAGGGTTGGCCGCGGCTCCTCGCGTGCCGGGAGTCTATTGAAGATGCAATTCAAAGAGTGTTTCTGGCTCGCCCCACGCCGCCGGCAACGGTGATTGTTCCCGGTGTGGTTTGTCAATCTGCGAGTTCGGTGGCGAAGTTGAGTGCTTGGATTCGCATGTCGAGTTCGCGATATTGTTTGGCGAGCGCGTCGATTTGTTTGGCGAGCGCGTTCACATCGATTACGGTCACGAATTTTATTTCGGAGTTGGAGTATCGGTTGCGGTTTTCCGAAGCGTTGTTGTATATGGCGCGGAGGGCGTTGATTCGCATACTGAGCACGTCGCGCGCGGCGAGCAGTTGCGTCATGGTTTGTCCATCGGCGTCGCGGGTGGTGATGTTGGTGGCGTTAATGCGCGCGATGAGTGTTTCGAGTTGGTCGAGTGTGGCGTGCAGTTCCTTCGTAAGCGTGTCGGGATTCTCGAGCGGCGAGTCGCCTTCCTGCACCTTGACGTTGTTGCTGATACGGTTGCGGAGTTGTTCCACTCTTGCGAGCAGGTCTTTCCGCAGGCTGAGGGCTTCGGCAAGTTTCATGTTATGATGGTTGTTGATTGTTATCGTTTTTGAGTTGTTTGATGTATCGCATCCGGAAGCGTTTCAGTCGCAGTCGGTGTTCGGCTTCGCGTTTGGCTTGCCGCGCCCGGAAGGCTTCGAATTGTCGGTCAATGTAGTTGTCGGCCATGGCGTGTTACGGGGTGTTCTGGAAGGTGTCGGTGAATGGCGTTCGGTTGATGATGGAGCGTCCGAGGGTGAGTTCGTCGGTGTACTCGATTTCGTTTCCCACGCTCACGCCTCGCGCCAAAACGGAGATGCGTGTGCTGCCGGAATGTTCGGCCAGTCGCCGGAAGATGTAGAAGTTGGTTGTGTCGCCTTCCATGGTTGCGGCCAGGGCGAGAATCACTTCTTTGATTCCTCCGGCTTTGACACGGTTGACGAGTGAGTCAAGTTCGATGTCCTGCGGCCCGATTCCGTCCATGGGTGAGATGAGTCCTCCGAGCACGTGGTAGAGGCCGTGGAACTGGTGCGTGTTTTCGATGCTCATCACGTCGCGCACGTTTTCAACCACGCAGATGGTTGCCGCGTCGCGCGCGGGATTGGCGCAGATGGGGCAGAGTTCGGTTTCGCTGATGTTGTGGCACATTCGGCAGTACGTGATCTCGTTGCGCAGTTTAGTGATCGCGTTGGCGAACGCTTCGACTTCGGCCGGCTCGCGCTTGAGGGAGTAGAGCACGAGTCGCAGGGCGGTTTTGCGTCCGATTCCGGGCAGTTTGGCAAACTCTGCCACGGCGTTTTCGAGTAAGGGGGTGGCAAATTCTTGTTCCACAGTTGAGCAGTGAGGTGTTTTTTTCAGCCTGCAAAGATACGATTTCTTTTGCGATACTACTCGCTTTTGCCGAAAAAGTTGTTATTGTGACGATGTTCAGGTGGGTTCTGATATTCCAACATAAATAAGGCGGTTTCGGTCGGGTTGGGTCTTTTTGGGCATATACGCTATGTCGGCCAGCCCACGGGCAGGCCCTACAGGGTTGCCGGAAAGCCGCGGCCTTGAATCGGAATTTGCCTGAAAAATACTTGCCGTAATCGGTTGTCAGTCAGTTTGGGGGTTGTAGCCAACCGGTTCTTCGGCGGCCATCGGTTGGTCGATTTCCTCCATGTCATACAACGTCGCGTTGTTCTCTTTCAAAACGATTTGGCTGAGTGTGAACGAAAGCGCCTCGAGTGTCTTTTCCCGCCTCGCCTTGCTCAACTCACATTCCCAAATCGTTATGACCCTAAAACCTAAAAGCCTTAATTTGCAGTTATTGAGTCGGTCGCGGTTTCTGTTCGTGTCAATCTTGTTTCGCCAAAACTGCGTGTTACTCTTTGGAAGTCTGAACTTGTCACATTCATGTCCGTGCCAAAAGCAGCCGTTGACAAATATCACCGTTTTCCATTTCCGCATAATGATGTCGGGCTTTCCCGGCAATCTTTTGTCGTAAAGCCTATATCTGAATCCGTGGCGCCACAGATACCTCCGAACCAACAGTTCCGGTTTGGTGTCACGGCCCTTGATGTGGCTCATGCACCTGTGCCGCTGCTCTTTATTCATCCGGTCTGCCATGTTGCGATACGATTAAATGGAGAACTGCAAAGTTACTCAAATTTGGCGACTTAACGCGCACCTGTGTAAAACTTTTTATCCAGATGTGGGACGAGCGTATTCGTGATTCTGAGGGTGTTGATTCGTGTTCCGGTTTGGTTCAGGTGGTATCCGGTGTCGAAGGCGCAGGAGTCCGGCACAGTCATCTGTTCTGGCGGCTTCGCGTAAGCGTGTCCGATGGATTCCAGTGCCTCTCCGATGTGGTTGTTGTAGTTGAGGCGGAAGTTTGCCTGGGAGGAGGCCGGCGGGAGGATAATCACGCGCGCGCCGCGTTTTTCGTACAGGCTGATGGTATGCTTGAGATAGTGGATAAATTCCTTGTCAACGGTTTGATGTGTTGTTGCCGTTCCGGGATTTGCGGGTTGGTTGCTGAATCGCAGGTGGCTCACCTCGTCGCCGTAGGCATTGAATCCGCTCCGGGTGTAGACAAATTTGTCGGTTCGGGGTTGTGTGTCGAGTGTGTGTGTTATCGGCCACTTGGCGAGGCGTTTGAGATTGGTCCACGCCACCTGGGGGATGCCGGCTGTGACGTTTCGGAGTTGGGCGGCGTTCATGCGTCGGGCGTTTTCCCATCCGATGGTGTTGAGTAGTAGCGGCAGGGTTTCGGGCTCTCCGTTTCCGCCCGAGAAAAAGTTGCCATACTCGATTTGCAGCACCACGATGTCGCCGGGTTTGATGTAAGGCAGCGATTCGTCGAGCGAAAACCGGATTCCGATTCCGGCATGCAGTCCCATATTGACCACCTCCATCGAGGTCGCCTGTGCGATAAGGCGCGAGTCGATGCCGAAGGCGGTGTTGCTTCCGCCGATAATCACGATGCGCGGGGGTGACGTGGCTTGCAGTCGTTTCATCTTGTCGGCGTAGGCGAGCAGGTAGTGGTTCTTGTCGGTCGGGACAAGGAGAATCAGCGCGGCGTTGAAGCCGATAAACGTGCAAGCGAACAGGAGTAATCGTAAACAGAAGCGCTTCATCGTTTAAAATCGGAAGTAGATAAATTGCGATTGGGTTCCGGCATAAACGCAGATTAGCATTGCCAAAACGACGTAACAGGCCATTCGGAGGCTGCCGTGTCGCGACAAAATCGAGTTGGGACTAAATTGTAACGCGTGGTCGCGTGTCCGCGCCATCCATTCGGCGGCGAGCATGAGTATGCCTGCAGCGATCGGCAGAGCGAGCGTTTGCGCGGGCAAAGTGACATGGAGGCTGTCCCACCGCGTGAGTGTGCAGAAGAACGTCATCGCTTGCGTCAGGCTTTCGGCCCGGAACAGAATCCAGCCTAAGCAAACCAATAAAAAGGTGAAGCACATTGCCGCCAATCCGCCTCGGTTGTTTCGTCCCGCTAAGCGCCAAATCACGATAAGCGTTCCGTGCCACAGTCCCCAAGCGACAAAAGTCCATGACGCGCCGTGCCAAAGTCCGCTCAGCGCCCACACGAACAATATGTTGCGGAAAGTTTTCGCCTGTCCTTGTCTGTTGCCGCCAAGGGGTATGTAAACGTAGTCTCGCAGCCACGACGTGAGCGAGATGTGCCACCGTCGCCAGAAGTCGGCGATATTGACCGCGAAATAGGGGTATCGGAAATTGATGGAGAGATTGAATCCGAACAGTTTGGCGCAGCCGAGTGCGATGTCGCTGTATCCGGAGAAGTCGGCATAGATTTGCATGGCGAACAACACCGCGGCGATGGCTGCCTCGGGCGCTGTCGCCGAATCCAATCGCGCCCAGATGGCGTTGACGGCCACGGCGCAGTTGTCGGCCACGACCATTTTTTTGAACAGTCCCCATAACATTTGCCGCAGTCCGTCGGTGGCGACAGAACCGTCAAACTTTCTCTCTCGCCCGAATTGAGGCAGCAAGTTGCTTGCGCGCTCGATCGGGCCGGCCACCAGTTGCGGGAAGAAACTGATGTAGGCGAAAAAGTGTACGGCGTTATGCGTGGGGCGTATGTCACCGCGCGCGATGTCTATGGTGTAACTGATGGCTTGGAATGTGTAGAAACTGATGCCTACGGGCAGAATCAGGTGCAGTGTGGGGCAGTTGGGGTTGAAGCCGATCAGTCGCAACAGTTCGGCTGCCGATTCGGCGAAAAAGTCGAAATACTTGAATGTGAGCAGCACGGCCAAATTTACCGCGACATTTGCCACGAGCGCCCATTTCCGTTTTTGTGGCCATTGCTCAATGATTAGTCCTGTGGCGAATGCCGATGCCGAAATCAAGGCAAGTAAGCCGCAAAACCGCCAGTCCCACCATCCATAGAACACATATCCAGCCACGAGCAGGAACACGTTCTGCCGCCTGTGGTCGCGAATCGCTCGGTATAACGTGAATGTTATACACAGGAAACATAGAAATTCCATTGAGTTAAAGAGCATGGCGGCAAGTTAAGGCACGATTCTCAGGCCGATAGGAAGTGTGAAATCAAAGGGGTGGGTTGTGTGGTAGTTCTCAATGCCATTGTGTGTTGGGAAGTAGTAACGCAAAGACGGCTCGATGTACAGATTCATGTGCGGTAGCAGTTTGAATTGCGCGCCAACCCCTGCTCCCACCGACCATTGCATAGGCGGATGAATACGATTTCGTACGGTAGGGAATACGAGCGAGTCGGGTTGTGCGGGTTCAAAAGGCCCTGTGTAGAGGTAGCGAGTGGTGGATTTTCCTTTGAGCGGAATATCGAGTTGAACCGAGGCGGTGGCATAGACCGAGAGTCGCCGGTGTTGCCAGATATTGTATGTGGCGCCGAGCGGGACGCTGAGGTAGTACAGTTTTTGTGTACGTTGCTCAATATAATTTCCGTTGTCCTCACTTTCAAATGTTGACTTCATTGTCTTTACGCCTATTCCGGAAGTAATACTCCATCGGTTGGAAAGCGGGAAAGCCATGGAAAGCATATATGTTCGCGGCCGTTCATGCCGCTTTGTCTCACTCAGCGGTGTCGCGTCGTATGAGATAGAGTCGGGTTGACAGGAGTCTGATTTATCAATTGTGTCGGTGTGTTGCTCAAGCCTGCTTCTCATAATCTTCAACGTGGCTGTGTCTATGTGTGCCTCGTTGGCTTTAATATAGTTGGCGTAGTCTTTCCAAGTGAACAGTTGTGCCGACTGGGTTTGCCCGGGCGCGGCGAAGTTGATTACAGTGAGGAAGTTGTCAATCACAGTCGTTCCTGAGCCCGGCACACCGCCATATTGTATGTTCCACTTCGGTCTGAAAGGCGTGCGCGTGGCGGTAGATATCCGCGGCGGCAAAGTTGGAGTGCCTGTGATGTGTGGCAACAAGGGTAGGTTCAGTGTCGGCACACAAGGCACAAACCCGCGATTGGAAATGGTGGCGGTTGAGGTGTCAGTGATGCCGATTTCCGGTGTCACAACGTCTGATTTGCCGAAGTGTCGCGCGATTGGCGGTTGAGATGTTCCGTACTGTGAGGTATCAGATTCACGCGGAACGGTTAGTGAGGGAGTTGTTTTCGCGGTTGTCGGTTCGGGAATAGGTTTTCCGGGTTGTGTGTCAGAAGTGTTCTTCGTGGTCAAGAGGACTGTTACCGAAATGATTGCGGCGACAACAGGAAGCATCCAATACTGTTGAATCAGGTTGCGCATAATCGCTTTTGCACGGTGGAGTTGCGAGCGGGAAGTGTTCTCGGAAATTCCCAGACGATCGGCGATTTGCCGATGGCTTAGGCCTTCAAACATTTTAAGCCGGAATACTTGTTTGTAGCCATCGGGCAGTTGAGCCACCAGAACCGAAATTTGTTCGAATGAGATTTCCTGACAAGTTTCTTCCAACTCTTCGGGTTCCGGTGCAAAGTTAAGCGACTCTGTTGAGTGTGTTTTGTTGTATTTCAGGTAATTAAGTGCTGTATTCTTCACGATGGCGCGCATCCAGGCGCTTATTCGGTTGGGTTCGCTAAGCGCGTTTAGCGAAGAGAGAATCATCACCCATGCGTCGTGCTCCACATCTTGCGCCGCTTGCTTGTCGGGCACGATTTGCATAGCCATTTTCAAGAGTTGGTCGTGGTGCTGTGAATACAACTCGGCCAAAGCCTGCCTGTCGCCCTTCCGGCATTGCTCAACGAGCGATGCTTGGCGGCTTGCTATGTTGTCGGATAAAGGCATTACTATTCTACTCACTATATAGGACAACGTTATGCCGCAAACGTTGCGCGGCGAGGGTCAAAAAAAGCGAATAGCGATGAACGGTACTGCGCGTCATTCATCGCTATTATACTGAAGTCGTTTTATTTCAGAGCCATCCCGCTGCCCGGTACCACTCAATGGTTTCGGTAAGGCCGCGCTCGAGGTCGTATTTTGGGTTAAAACCGAAATCCCGTTGGGCGTCTGATGTGTCGCAAAGCCAGTTGCGTTGCTTGAGGATGTGGTATTTGTCGGGGTTGAGTGTTGACGGGCGTGAGGTGATGTTGGCAATCCACTGCGCGGCGTGGCAAACGGCATTGACAACCCAAAGTGGACACTTGACAGGGATTACAAAGCGCTTGTTCAGCATTCGGCAGGCGAGTTTCCGGAACTCTGCTTGTGTGTATCCCCGCGGCTCGCTGATGAAATAGGCTTTGCGCAGCGGCCCGCGTTCAATCGCGTTGAACACTGCCTCGGCCAGATCGCGCACATAGATAAAGGTGAGCATTTGGCGCTTGAAACCGACTGTGAAGTCAAATCCGGTTTTGATGGACTTGAGCATGAGATAGTAGTCACGCTCGTGCGGCCCGTACACGCCGGTGCAGCGGAAGATGGTCCAGCCCAAGTCGGGTTGCGATTGAAGGAATGTTTCGGCCTTGAGTTTGCTGGTTCCGTAGCGCGTGTTGGGCAGGGGCACGTCGGTGGGTTTGAAAGGAGTATAGTTCACTTCGTCGCCCGGTCCCATTACACTCAGGCTACTCATCAGCAGAAAGTTTTCCGGCAGTGCGTTGAGTTCGCGCAATGTTTCTACAAGGCTGCGCAGGTAGCCGAAGTTGACCTGTTCAAACTCAAGGTAGTTGGTTGCTTTTGTAAGCCCGAGGTTGTGTACCACGGCGTGCCATGTGCCATGTTGTTCGATGTGTCGGTTAAGCGTGTCGCGCAAAGTGTCGGGGTTGGTGAAGTCGAGTTCAATAAATCGGATGCGCTCGTCTGTGAGGAAACGCCGGTTGGTTGTTGCGCGCACGGCGGCCCAAGTCTCGTATCCCCTGCTGAGGGCTTCCGCCACAAGGAATCCGCCAATGAATCCGCCGGCTCCGGTGATGAGTACGCGTTTGGTTTGGCCGGTCATGGGTTGTGTTTTAACACGGTGGCGATTTTGTCAACAATCATTTGTGGGTCAATGCCATGAAGGCAACGGTAGTCGCCGTAGCGGCATTTCTTCTCGCCGTAGATGGAGCACGGCCGGCAGTCAAGGTCGGTGCGCTCGACAACGAGGTTCTCGCGGCAGTTGAATCCCATAAATCCGGCATAGCGGTGCGTTCCGCCCCAGATACTCACCACCGGCAGGTTGACCAACGCGGCGAGGTGCATATTTGCGGAGTCCATGCTCACCATTACGTCGCAGTTGTTGAGCAGGACGAGTTCATCGGTGAAGTTGTGTTCCAGCGCGGCCACAGAGGTGATGTTGTCGTACAGTGCTGAGATGGGGGCGAGGGCGGTGCGTTCGGCTTTACCGCCACCCATCAGGAAAACGTGCGTGTCTGGCCACGCCACCACCTGCTCGATTACTTTGATGAGCAGTTCAAGTGGATATGTTTTTCCCACGTGAGAAGAGAAAGGCGAGATGGCGATCCAGCGTTGTCCTTCGGGCTTTTGGGGCACGATGTGGCTTTGTGGGGGTGTTGTGCCGTCGAAGATGTTGTGGAAGTGTTCTCCGCTTGAGGTCAGGCCGAGGTTGCTGAAAACGTCGCGGTAGCGTTGGATAGTCGGGGTGAGTTGTTTTCGCAGTTTGCCAGATGTGAGCAGTTTGCGCTCTTTCCGGCTTTTTTCGATGGCTTGGACACGAACACCGTTCAGGCGCATAAACAGTTCGAGTTGCCATGTCCTGATTACGCTGTGCAGGTCGGCCATGGCGTCGATGGGGTATTGTTTTCGCAGGTGCCTGACGAGTTTCCACATTCCGAGCATACCACCGTATTGTCCACGGATGTCGGTGGGCAGTACGGTGAGGTTTTCGGGCGGATTCTGGAAGAGCGTTGCTTGCCAGGGTCGGGTGAGGAAGTAGAAGTTCACGTTTGGCCAGGTTCGGCACACGTCGTATACCACCGGGATGGCAATCGCGATGTCGCCCAAAGCCGAGAACCGGGTGATCAGTACGTTTTTCGGGAGTTCATTTTTTGCCATAGAGTATGGGGTTGGTGGCGGGGTCGTTATACAGTTTCATTTGTCGGTACACCTTCATATGCTTCCGTCCCGCGGCAATGTCGTCGAGCAGTTGGTCGATTGCTGTAGAGAGATCTGTCCGCTGCTCGAGCAGGATATCCAGTTTGGCTTGGCACCGTGCGCGATGGTCGTGGGTCGCGTCGTCGCGCGTGGCTTGCTCGTGCATGTGGTAGATTTTCAGCGCGAGTATTGAGAGACGGTCAATCGCCCAAGCGGGACTTTCGGTGTTGAGCGTGGAGTTGGGTAGGGGAGTGATGTCGGCGAAGTGTTCGCGGAAGTATGTGTCGATTTCTTCAACGAGGTCGGTTCGGTCTTGATTGCTGCGGTCGATACGCCGTTTGAGCGCGAGGGCTTCAATGGGGTTGATATCGGGGTCGCGGATGATATCCTCAAGATGCCACTGCACGGCATCGATGTGGCATTTGTCAGCCAGACGCGCTTGGATGGACTGGGCGGGGTAGGGGTTTGTCCACGGGGCGTCAACGTTATCAGTTTCGTGATAGAGGGTTACAACACGGTCGAATATCTCGTTACATTGTTGGGCAAAGGTCATAGTATTCGGGTTGGATAGATGAAATGTGGTCTTTATGAATGTTGGGCAAGGCGCTTGATGGTTTCAATATCTTGACCCAACGCGGTTGCGATTTGTTGGTAAGACTGTCCGGCTTGGAGCATGTATCTGATGCTTATTCCAAGCATTTTGTCTTTCTCGTCAAGTTGTTCCTGTTTCTCGTCGAGTTGCTCCTGTTTCTCGTCGAGTTGCGCCTGTTTCTCGTCAAGTTGTGCCTGTTTCTCGTTGAGTTGTGCCTGTTTCTCGTCGAGTTGCTCCTGTTTCTCGTCGAGTTGCGCCTGTTTCTCGTTGAGTTGCACTTGTTTCTCAGCCAATTTACGGTCCTTAATCAACAGTTCGGTGTCGCGTTTTTCGATAACTGAGAAGAACTCGTCCTCAACACTCATATGATGCCGGATTTTGGCATCGGCTGCGGCTTGGGTCAGTCGCGTGAGAATCAGGTTCATCTCTGTGTCGTTTTGGTAGGTTTCATTATCGATGCTGATGATTCGTCCGTCGTTGGGGTCTTTATTGGTCTGGTCGAATACACTCAGGATTTTAAATAGCCGTCCGTTGATTTGTCCGCGCAAAAGAGGTATCTGCACGATGATGCTGTCGTGGTTGAGACTTTTGACGAATGAACTGGACATACCTTCGTTGACAGAGATTCCGGTATAATCGGCGCAATGATGGTCGACGTAAAGCACGGGTTCGTCAATGTCCTCCACCCGATGTCCGAGAATGTAGATGGCCACCATTGGCATTGCGATGCCGTTGACCACGTTCGAGGGGTTGGAGTAGTGCACCCCGAGGTACTGCCTGAAGCGCAGCGTTTCGGTTTCGAGCCAGGTTTTCTGCACTTCAATGAGAATCATACTTTCCTTGCCGTCATTGTCGCGAATGGTGGCGGCGAAGTCGATTCGGAAAATCGAGAGGGAGTCGCGTGTGGAGTCGGAGTACTCGTGTGGGCGTAATTCCACTTCCACCACATTCTTTTTCAGCAAAGCGGAAAGTATGGTTCGTGCCACACGCTTGTCTTCCATCAGGTACTTGAAGACGACGTCGTATATGGGGTTGGCGATTTTCATGTGATGCTGGGTTTTATATCAGAGGGCAAAGATAAGCATTTTTTTCTGAATCGATGTTTAAATAAGGTGAAAAGTTAGCGATGTTTCGATATTCGGCATTGAATTGTTGGCGGCTGCCTGCTCGTTGTGCAGGTGTTTCCGGAGCGGGGTTATGTCTGAGGCGATCTGTAATTAACCGGAAATACAGACAAAATGACAGTAATATTATCATTAGTATGACAAAATGACATATAAAACTGACAATCTGGCTTGTTTTTTGGTCGGTTTCCATTTTGGCATGGGCGTTGCTTTATCTATGGGTGAAGCGCAAGTCCAACCACAGCGACGGACGGCGATTCGACAACCAACATTAATAACAATCTAAAACCACACACAACTATGTATCTGACTAGAAGAAATCAAAACTGGCTCCCCGAGGTTTTCAACACCCTGTTTGACACCGACATGTTCCCCGCCAAAGTCAACACCACCTCGCCCGCCATCAACGTAATCGAGCGTGAAAACGAGTACAGTGTAGAAATCGCCGCTCCGGGTATGACCCGCGAAGACTTCAAGGTGACCCTCGACCAAGAGCAAAACCTTGTGGTTGACCTCGAAAAAAAGGTGGAAAATCCCGCCGAAACCGAGGAGGTTAAAGACACCAAAACCTCAGGCCGTTACCTGCGCCGCGAGTTTAGTTATACCAAATTCCACCAGACTCTGCTGCTGCCCGAGGACGTTGACCGCGAAGGCATCTCGGCAAGTTGCGAGCACGGGGTCCTCACGGTAACCCTGCCCAAACTCACGCCCGAGCAGAAAACCCAAGAGGCTCGCGTAATCGAGGTGAAATGATTCTTCCGGCGCAAGCCGCCGAGACTCACAGAATTTTATAGTCCTGAACACTCTGCCCGCTCCTTCGGAGGCTTCGGCCACCGAGGGGCGGGCTGCTGTGTTCGGCCCGCGCTAACGTTCAGCCTCGCTTTTGGCGGGGTATATGGGCAGGTCGCGGCAAATCGACTGCTCCAGGCTGATGAGCGTTTCGGTTGAAACCACGCCCGGAATGTGCTGGATGTGGTCGTTGAGCAGTTGCATCAGGTGATGGTTGTCGCGGGCATAGAGTTTGATCATCATGGTGTACCGGCCGGTGGTGAAATGGCATTCCACCACTTCGGGGATTTTCTCGAGTTCGGGCACCACATTGCGGTACATCGACCCGCGCTCGAGTTGCAGCCCGATGTAGGTGCAGGTGTTGAACCCGAGCGTGAAGGGATTCACGTTGTAACCCGAGCCGGTGATCACTTCGGCCTCAATCAGGCGTTGTATGCGTTGGTGCACCGCGGCGCGCGACACGCCACACTGAACGGCCACATCTTTCGAGGGTATGCGGGCGTTCTTCATAATGATTCTGAGAATTTTCCGGTCTAAAGCATCTACTCGTTCCATAAGCAAAATGAATTGATTTTGTGGCAAAATTAGTAATTTTTTTGATATGTGCCACTTTTCTTGGTTATTTTTTTGAAAAATATTGTTCATTTTTTCGCATCACACCCGAAAATCACGAACAGATGTAGCAAAAAGTCCAACTACATAGGATACATCTATCAATTCAGATAGTCAGCCTGATAGTTTCGGTAAAAATCACTACCATAAGTAGTAATTTTATTCGGAAATTGAGTTAAGAATTATTAAATCGGGTTCAATTTAGAAGAATGAGTTGGAAAAAATATTTACATTTGTGGGTATCCAAAACAAACTTCATCGCGGGTATAAATCAGAGGTTCTGTGCCCCGATGCGGTTCGAAACCCAATTTACGGAACCCTACCAATAGAAAAGCTTATGAAATTACAAAGACTCTTACTCTTATTCGTTTCACTGTTTGTGGCATGGCAAGTGAACGCCGCCGAGTTCACATCAGCGAAACTGACCATCGTTTCGCCCGATGGCGAGATGGCTTTCGAATTGCCGTCAACCGGTTTTCCGGTGCAAGACTTCACCTCTTTCGGACAGGCGCCGACGCTGGTGGTGCAATCGTTTGAAGTGAACGTAACCGGCGCGCTCACCGAGGCTACCCTTATGGTGGCTATGTATGAAACAGGCTCCAAGCCCGAAGAATGGATTCAAATTCCGCTGAGCGACACCGGAAAAGGCACTTGGGCAGCCACAATCGACAAAGACCTCGTTGAGATCTACCAGAAAGAAGGCGAGTATACCCTCGAAATGTATGTAAAAGCCACCGACAGTGATGCCAAAGACGTGTATTTTAACAACGGCGGTCAGAACTACAAAGTGATGTTCGCGCTCGCAGCCGGCAGCGACGAAGGCGGCGTGAAATGGCTCAAAAACGGAACCGCAGAACTCATTCTCTACACCGGTGAGTATCTCCAGTACCGTTACGACGGCGACGGCACACGCGACAACACCACCATGCCCGGCGATGTGGACCAACTCGGCGTGAACTACTTCTGCCTCCGCTACGACCTCGAAGAGAATGTGAATATCGTTAACGCCTCGTTGCAGTATATGATCTATCCCGCCAACGAGCAAAGCGGTCAATGGAACACGATTGAGTGCAACGAATTGAACACCCTTGTGAGTTCCCGCACAAACACCCACCGCAGTTCCTGCAACCAACCCATCTTAATCTCCCACAACCTCGAACCGGGCAATTACGTTCTCCGACTGATGTACCAATTGGTTGACGACAACGGGAAATATTACTTCTTCGGACGCGACAACGACAATTTCGTTTTCTACTTCTCCATCAAAGAACCCGCCAACCCCGAAATTCTCGGAATCAGTATGATTGTTACCCCCACCCCCGGCGAACAACAATACCCGTGGTTTGAGGAAGGCGAAACCTATGAGGTGATTGACCTTACCGGCGAAGGCGGCATCGAATCCCTTACCGTTGACGAAACCTATATTTTTGCTCAAGGCAATTTCGACGGGATTTCCTTGGCATATAAACTCATCAACGACGGCAATGAAATATATGGAGATGGAATACCGATGAACCTTGATGGGTTCGGCAATTGGAGCAACGATAATCCGTCAGAGGTGCTCCGCGGCGACTTGCTGGAGTCCGGCTTAACCTACACCCTCCAGTTCTGGGCAGAAGGCGTTGCCAACGGCGAAATGTATTACCTCAACAACGGCGGACAGAACTACGCCGTGAAGTTCATCTATGGCACCGGCGGCACACCGACTGTCAGAGGTGACCTTACCGGCGACAATAACGTTGACGTGGCTGACCTGAACAAGATGATTGATATGCTCATAGGTAAACTGCCTTCCGACATACCCCATGGCGACCTTGACGGCAGCGGCACAATCGATGTGGGCGACGTGAGCGCACTGATAAACATTATCTTAGGCAAGTAACAAGTATCTCATAGTTCCCCATCCATTACTCAATCGGATTATGGCCGCAAACCGGACGTAATCCGATTTTACACACTCCTCTGTCACAGGATTTTACACACTCCTCCGGCGCAATGTTGGGTCGAGTGGCAATGCCTTCGGCACCGCGCGCCACCGCTGACGCGGTGACATGCGCTTTGCCATCTCCCCGAGCGCTTCGCGGTTCGCGCCCTATCGGGCAAGCCTTTTTTATTTGGCTCGCTCCGCTCGCTTGGCCCTAACTTAGGGAGGAACTGCTAACGCGGTGAATGATAGTATTTTAGATTTCATTCTGACTACAAAACAAACTCTAAACCAGTGAAGTTCAGCGACTTAGTTTCCCATCTAAGATAGAGAGGGTGCCCCAACGGGGCGGGGGCGTGTGTCAATTCAGCGAATCAAACGCCAACGCGTGCATCTAATCTGAAAATTCTGAAACCGAGTTTACCTGTATGCTACTACCCGTGATTTGTTTCAACGCTTTATCCAAGCACACAATAAACAACCCTATCAAAGCGTTAAATAAAAGCATTACTACGACATCTTATGGACCACACCAAACATATTTGCCTCTGGCTGTGCCTACTCTGTTGCACCATAGCCGCGCACGCTTTTCCCACAGGACATTACGCCGCCTCGAGCCGCCTCGCTCAAGGACGGTGGGTGAAAATCAAAGTCACTCAAAGCGGAATCCACGAAATCACCGCCGATGACGCGCGGGCATGGGGATTCGCCGACCTGAGCAACCTGCATGTGTTCGGAACGGGAGGTCCCATCTCCGAAGCCCTTACAGCCGACATACCCGACGACCTGCCGCAACTGCCAACCGTCCGCACATCATCGCGACTGCTTTTCTACGCTCAAGGCTCCACGCGATGGACCGCAGGAACACTCGATGTCCCATTCCTGCAAGTGCAGCACCCCTACAGTTCCGAGATGTACTACCTCGTCACCGACGACCGGCGATTCTCCGACACCGAACCAGAACGGGCAACCAATTCACCCGATGGAACCCAAGTGACAACCTTCACCGAACATATCTGCCACGAAACCGACATCGTCAATCCGGGCGAGACAGGACGAATCTACCTCGGTGAGGACTTCCTCTCGCGACCCACACAAACCTTCGCCTTCAACCTCACCGACCGCGTCAGTGGAACCGAGGTAATCGTTCACTCCTCCTTCGGGACGAAAATCATCACCGGATCCACCAAACTCACTTTCCAGCAGAACAACAACAACCTGCCGACGGTCAACAACGATGGCGCCGCATTCACCACCGCAACCCAAGATGACCCCTACCAGCTGATTAGATCCACCAAAAGGTTCACGCCCTCCGACGGCAACCAACTCAACTACACCATCAAAGCCGCTTACTCCGGCAATGTCTCGCTGGCCCGAATCGACTTCGTCACCGTCAACTACACCCGACGCCTCGCACTCAGCGCCGGACGCCTCGCCTTCGACATCAACCACAGTGCGGCAAACGTCCAAGTCAACATCGCCGGAGCGACAGCCGTAACGCAAGTCTGGGACGTTACACAACCGTGGAAACCCATCGTCATGGCAACCGTCGCGTCCACCGACGGAGTCAGGTTCTCGCCAGTTGAGAGCAATCTCCGGAACTACATCGCCTTCAACACCGAAGGTGTCACCTACCCGCGCCCGAGCCAAGTGGGAGTCGTGGCCAATCAGAACCTGCACGCCATGCCCACGCCCGACATGCTCATCATCTCGCCACCCGAATACATCGAGCAGGCGCAGCGAATCGCCGATATGCACCAAAGCCGGGATTCCATGCGCGTGACCGTGGTGAATCACAACCTGATTTTCAACGAGTTCTCCGGCGGAACGCCCGACGTGCTCGCCTATCGTATGCTCTGCAAAATGCTGTACGACCGAGGCGCAGACTCCACGGGACACCGCCTCCAATACCTCCTGCTGATGGGTAAAGGCGTGTACGACAACCGTCTGCTCTCGCCAACCATCCGGGCACTCAACGCACCTATGCTTCTGCTCTGGGAAAAAGAAGGAGGAAACAGTCATTCAGGGAGTTACTGCTCCGATGACATCATCGCCACACTCGACGATGACACTCCCGCCATCTTCTATCGGAATCCACTGAGCATCGCCGTAGGCCGAATGCCTGTCAAGTCCGTGGCGGAAGCCAAAATCGCCGTTGACAAACTCATCAACTACGTCACCAAGCCCGACTACGGCGTGTGGAAAACACAGATGCTTAACGTGGCCGACGACGAAAACGAGGGTATACACATGCAGCAGTCCGACGCCGACATCGCCGCGTTCAAAGAGAACGGCGGAAGCGACATGTTCTACAACCGTGTCTACCTCGACGCGTACCAAGCCGTAAGTTCCGGTGCCAACCGCACTTATCCCCAGGCCACCGCCAAGCAGTTCAACACACTCCGCTCGGGTGTGCTCTGGTGGAACTACACCGGACACTCCGGACCGCACGCCATGACCGACAACGGCCTGCTCCGCCACTCCGACCTCAACACCAAGTTCTACTACAAGCACCTCCCCATCCTGTTTGGCGCGACGTGCGACTTCGCCATGTTTGACGGCTCTGACGAATCGGCCGGAGAAACGCTCTTCCTCAATCCCCGAGGCGGCGTAATCGCGCTCGTGTGCCCCCCGCGTCAAGTCACCATCTCCGGCAACGGACCGCTCAACGTCTCCGTCGCACGCAACACATTTATCCGGGACAACCAGAAACCCCGCCGGCTCGGAGACATCATCAGGCTTGGAAAGAACAACAACATTTCCCGTGATGAAAACCGGGCGCGATTCTTCATCTTCGGCGACCCCGCCATGCCGCTGCCGTATCCCGAGCATAAGATAATTGTCGACTCACTGGTCGGCGCACGTGAAACAGACACCCACGGACGTGACATCTTCTGCGGACGCCAAACCATGACCGTCAGGGGCCACATCGCCGACATCAACGGAAACCGTATCGAGCGATTCAACGGCTCCATCACATCAACCGTGTACGATTACGAACAGTCCGTCACCTCCAACGGAAACGGAAAAGGCATTCGCTACACCTACCTAGACCGGACCAACCGACTCGCCATCAGCATCGACTCCGTGCGCAACGGACAATTCTCCGCACGAATCACTCTGCCCAGCGAACTGCTCCCGCGAGAGGTCGATTCCATTACGCTCTACGACAATTTCAGCCCGTCGCTCATCTCGATGTACGCCTACTCGGCCACCGACTCACTCGAAGCCATGGGACACTACGACAACTTCATCATTTACGGCTACGACGACCAGACCGTTACCGACACCATCGGTCCCGAAATCAGTTACTTCGGACTCAACAGCGAGAACTTCAAAGACGGCGACCAGGTCAACGAGTCGCCGCAAGTGATCGCCGCCATCAGCGACAACACCGGCATCAACTACTCCACAGCCGGCATCGGACACTCCATGACACTGACACTCGACGGAAACACGTCTTACAACGACCTGCTCGACTACTTCACCCCGCGCTCCGTCGACACCGGGCAATCCGGCACACTGGCCTACAAACTCAACGACCTCGCCGAAGGACCCCACACACTGCGACTGCGTGCTTGGGACGTGTTCAACAACGTGGGCGAGAAAACCATCTCCTTCACCGTTGTCAAAGGGCTTAAACCGGAAATCTTCGAAGTCTACGCCACAAGCAGCCCCGCATCTGTCGAAACCACATTCTACGTCAAGCACAACCGACCCGACGCCCTCCTGCAAGTGACCATCGAAGTGTTTAACCTGATGGGAAAACTCGTGTGGAGCACCTCCCAATCCGGCACATCCGACACCTACACCTCATTCCCCATCACTTGGAACCTGTCGGACGCCTCCGGCCGACGACTGCCACGCGGAATCTACATCTACCGCGCCACCATCTCCACCGACGGAATACAACAGAGCACCAAGAGCAAGAAACTCGCCATCACCGGTGAGTGAAAACTCATCACGGCGCCTGAAAACGGCTCTTGCAGGGGCAGGGCAAATGCGGGACAAGTGTACCGGCACATGCAAATTATTTTCAAGTCGACGCGGTTTTTTGAAATTATGGCCACCTCCATGATTGCCAAATAAAAAAAAAGTCGTAAATTTGCAGATTGTTGCTAATCAGCACTTATCGGAAACCTGTACATGAACCAGCATCGACATACGCAACAGCCGCTGCCAGAGCCCACGCTCAGGCGGCTGCCGTGGTATCTGGCCTATATCGAGCGTATCTCCGCCCAAGGTGTCAAGCACGTCTCGACAACCACCATGTCGCAGGCCCTCAACGTCGTGCCCGCCCAAATCGCCAAAGACCTGTCGATGCTCAACTTGCGCGGCAGAACGCGAATCGGATACTCCGTTGAGGCAATCAAGCACGCCATGACCGACGTGCTCGGATTCCACCGTCATCACCGCGCGCTCATCTTCGGCGCCGGAAGTCTCGGGAAAGCCCTCATGCAGGACGACGGCCTCGAACGCTACGGACTGCATATCGTTGCCGCGTTTGATTCCGACACAAAACTCGCGGGAACCTCATTCGCCGGCACGCCCATCTTCCACATCGACCAATTGCCCGAACTGCAGCGCGAACTCGCTGCCGACATAGGTATCCTGACTGTGCCCGTCCAGCACTCCAAGCAGACTGCCGAACTGGCCATCAGCCACGGAATACGCGCGATCTGGAACTTTACCCCGGTCAAACTCAAATGCCCGTCGCATGTTGTCGTGGCCGACACATCCATTTACGCCGACCTCGCATTGATTTACAACGGTATCACAGAAAACGCCATATGAAGGCAATCGTAAGACATACAGCCTCAACGGAAACCAGAGACACGCGATGGTACAACATCGCCGACTCCGCGATTCTGTTCAGTCCGCGTCCCTACTTCTTGCCTGAATGGCTCGAAAACCCCACTGTCACAGCCGCCTTAGCCGTGCGGATTTCCAGACTCGGTAAAACCATCGAGCCTCGTTTCGCCAGCCGATACTTCGATGCCGCTACCATAGCCCTGCTGCCACACAGCGGACAACGCCTCCACGCCGACAATGCCCTCACCGACAGCGCCGACGGAGCGCTCATCCTCGGCAGCATGATTCCAATCGAACAAATCGGGGACTCTCCGGAAATCTCCATCAGTGACAGCGATGGCATTTGGGCGGAAACCGCGCTCAGCCACTGGCGCAACCTTGCCGAAGAAGCCATTGCCGAGGCAAGCCTGACACTTACATGGAAAACCGGTGACTTGCTCTGCATCACCCTACCCATGAACAACCCAATCGGCATCAATCATCGTATTCGGGCCGAACTCAATCATAAAGAAACCATTTCAGTCAATATCAAATAGATAACAAATACCCTCTCAATATGACCCACAGAACCCTTCAACTCAGTATCCTATGCGCACTGATCGCCCTCATGTCGTCACTCCGGTGTTTCGCGCTTGACTCCAACCTGTTTGCCTCCAACTCGCGCCTCGCGTCAGGCAATTGGGTGAAAATCGCAGTCAAAAACGACGGAATCCATCAGATTACCCGCGAGCAACTGCGGCAAATGGGCTTCGATAATTTCGAAAACGTTCAAATCTACGGTAGTGGCGGGCACGCCATCAGTGAAAAACTCGACGGAACCTCGGTTGACGACGTGCAACCCATTCCCATCCTGCGTACGGAAGACAAAATTATCTTCTACGCTCAAGGAACCATCGGAATGAACATCAGAACCTACGAGGGCTATTCACCCTTTTTCGCCCGCACGTTCAACGCCTATTCCACAAAGGGATATTACTTCATCTCCACCACCGACAATCCGCTGACGGTGGAGTCGGCAGAGGTAGACCACACCGGAACCAATCCCGTCCACACCAGTTACGCGCCATACTTGCACGAGAGGGAACTCGTTTCGGTGGGGCACTCCGGAAAACAACTGCTCGGAGAAGACCTGCTCCAGGGGGCGGTTCAGATTCCCTACACACTCCCCCGCCTCTACGGCGACACACTCACCATTTCGGTCAACGCAACGGCACGCTCCTTAAGAAACTCCTTCATCAATGCCCGTGTACAGCACAACTCCACTTCGTGGAACACTGTGAGTTTCTATGAAGATGACATGAAAATCTGGCCCGTCGGAAGTAGCGATGTGCGTGCCTATCACCGATATGCCGAGCCGGTGGGGAATGTGGCAATCGACCCGTCGACCGAATCCGGACAGATTGAGATTTACATCACCGGCAGCGGAACTTTCACACGCAAACGACTCGACAAATTCCTGATCACCTATCGCCAAGTCAACGACTTCGCCCGAATCACCGACGGACAACTCCGCATGGACTACGTGGCGCTGGCCGACACCGATGTTGTCGCCGTTGCGAACGCCCCGGCATCAACCATGCTTTGGGAAGTGTCCGACCCGCGCAATCCGCAAGCGTACAGTATGCGGCCGTTCGCAATCGGAGACTCTGTAGGACAATACTTCACCCCCGGCGGGCACGCCGAAGCCTCCACCTTCGTGGCCTTCGACCCCGCAGCGGAATTGCCTACATACGACTCTTACGAAACCATCGCCAATCAGAACCTCCACGCCCTGCCCACACCCGACATGCTCATCGTCACCAATAAGACCTTTGACGAGCAGGCGCAGCGCCTCGC
Organism: uncultured Bacteroidales bacterium; assembly: GCA_902772965.1. Taxonomy (GTDB): domain Bacteria; phylum Bacteroidota; class Bacteroidia; order Bacteroidales; family Muribaculaceae; genus Sodaliphilus. The sequence goes on from CACYCT010000049.1 coordinate 22,663, forward strand.
GCAATTCCACCGTGACTACGACGGACTTGATGTCGCTGTGATTGACCAGGAAGACATCTTCAACGAGTTCTCTTCCGGAACTCCCGACGCGATGGCCGTTCGACTGTTGTGCAAAATGCTCTACGACAGGAACAAGAACAAGTTTAAATACCTCCTCATGATGGGGCCGGCAACCTACGACTACCGCTCCATCACAACCAATAAAGCCAACAAACTCATCACCTTCGTCACCGACAACAGCGAAACCGAAGAGTATTCCTACTCCACCGACGACTTCTTCGGTATGCTCGACGACTATAGTGGTGTGTATCTGACCAACGACGTGCTCCGCCTCGGTGTGGGACGCCTCACCTGCACAACCCCGGAAGAAGCCCGCAAGGACGTCGACAAAATCATACGTTACGTCTCCGACCCTGATTACGGACCCTGGCGCAACAACATCACCCTCTGGGCCGACACGCGCGACACTTACCTCCACGAGATGCAAGCCGAAGGAATCGGAAACATCATCCACGATGAACTCGGCCTGTCGATGGTAACCGACAAAGCCTTTGTCGACCTCTTCCCGAAAGCCGTAAACGAAACCTCCATAGCCGAAGAAAAGCGCACCGCCGCCGAAGCCAAGCGGCACATCAAGCAAATGCTCACCGCCGGACAATACTTCGGCACATTTGTCGGACACGCCAACGAGTCCAACCTCACATACTCCAGTCACATGTGGACCAGCGCCGACGTGCTCAGTTACGAATACAGACACCAGCCCATCTTCACCACCGCCTGCTGCGACGTGGCGCGTTTCGACTCCGACAGCCAAGGCCTTGCCGAACTCATGCTCCATCAGGAAAACGGAGGAGCCATCGCCCTGCTCGCGCCTGCGCGACAAGTGGAGTCCACTTCCAATGACAAACTCAACCAGGCCTTCACCAAAGCCTTGTTCAACTACAAAACCACAGGCGCAATGACCACACTCGGACAAGCATATATGGCCGCCAAGCAATCGTCCACCGTTCGCCTCGACGCCAACAAGATGTCGTTCCTCCTGCTCGGCGACCCGGCCATCAAGGTGAACTACCCCAAGCCCCTGCTCAAAATCACGCACGTCGACGACCAAAACCTTGAGACAGGCGCCAAACAAGTGGGCCCGTTGCAGCAAATCAGCGTCACCGCGAAAGTGCTTGACGAAAACGGAAACCTCGACACCTCTTTCAGTGGAAACGCCACCGTCACCCTCTACGACGTGGAACGGTTTTTCGTGACAGCCTCGACAAAAGTCAGCGGAAGAGAAATCACCAGAGACATTTACCACCCGCGGGATATCCTCACCCGGGTTAACACCAACGCCGAGCAAGGTGTCATCAACACCACTTTGCTCGTGCCGAGAAACATCAAAGCCAAAGTCGGAGAAAAACTCGCCCTCACCGTGTATGCCCACAAGCAGGGAACCGACCACATGGTCAGCGGAACAACCACGCAGATCACCGCCGACCAATACGATCCCGAAACCGCCGTGACCGACACCGAAGCGCCCACCATCGACCAGATGTTCCTCAACAACGAAGAGGACTTCGGAAAAGGCGCCTTGGTCAGTCCCTCGGCCACGCTCTACATCTCCGCCACCGACAACATCGCCTTCAACACCCAGTCGATGCCCATCGGACAGCCGGTGAAACTCACACTTGACGGAGCGTCCAATCTCTCGGCCGTATCCAACTACCTCACCACCACCGACGGCGGACGCTCGCTCAGCATCGCCTTCCCCCTGTCGGGACTTGCCCACGGACGGCACACACTTGCATTACAGGTTCAGGATGCCGCCGGAAACTATGCGCAGCGTTCGATTGACTTCATCGTGGGCACAGCCGTCGAAAACCTGACCCTCAACGTCGACAACTACGTCGCCTCCAGCCAAGCCGAGTTCAAACTTGAGGAAACAGGCGTTGAGCAACCGCTGACACTGCGCGTGACCGATGCCGCCGGAAATGTGGTTCACACCGCCAGCAACGTCACCCTGCCTTATTCGTGGAACCTTAACGGCAGCGACAACCAACGCGTGCCCGCAGGTCTGTATCGAGCCTACGCGAACTACATCAGCGGCTCCAAACGCGGATCAACCGGCGTCGCGCAGTTTGTCGTCATCTCTCCCGTTAACACCGTACAATAACCCACCGCGATTTCACGTTATATCTATACGTATAACCACATCAACCACAATATAATGAAAAGTGTAATCCGCACCATATGCCTCGCGGCGCTCTCCTGCCTCGCCCTTGCCGCCCAAGCCCTGCCTGCCTCACGTTTCGCGCAAACTTCGCGTTTGGCCGACGGAAAATGGGTGAAAATCGACATCACGCAGTCGGGAGTTTACGAAATCACGCGACAAGAACTGCTTCAGATGGGATTCACCAACCCTGACCAGGTGAACGTTTACGGCTATGGCGGCGCAATGCAAGCCGAGTCGTTCAACAACAACGTGCCCGACGACCTGCAGCAAATTCCCATTCTGCGAACCGACGACAAGATCTGCTTCTATGGTGCGGGGGTTGTCTCCTTCGAAATCAGTCCGACAACCGACGCATTCACACGATCAATCAACGCGTACTCACGCCAGGGACACTACTTCCTTTGTCAAGACGGACAAGCCTCACGTACTCCTTCCGTTGAGGCATACAACACGCAAGCCACAAACATCCGTGCAACCTCGCTCGACTATTTCTACCACGAGCAGGAACTCGCCTCGCTGTCCTTCGGCGGCAAAGACCTGCTCGGAGAGAACATCCTCAACCAGACACCGGCCTTCGAGTACACCCTGAGCAACCTGAGCGAGCCATCGTTCCTCCTATCCAGTTCCGTAGCCATCAGAGCAGCAAAGCGGAATGCCACCGATGACGTGAAGGCCCGATTCACCTGTACCGTCAACACCGGCGGAGATGTCATCACCGCACCCTATCGCGCGGCGCAAGTAACCGTGAGCGGATGTACACAATTCATTTACTACAACACCGCCACGGCAACAACCACCGTCACACTGCCGGAAATACTCGAATCGGGAACCATTCAATACAAGCCCGAACTCACCACCACGCTCGGAAACCTCCGCGACGCACTGCTCGATTACTTCATCATCACCTATAACCGCCACAACAAGCCCTCCGGCGATGGCGGACAGTTCCGAATGGCATTCCTCTCCTCGCAGTTCAACGACGCCGTCACTATGGAAGGAACATCGGAAAACACCATCGTGTGGAATATCACAACACCCTACCAACCTATACAAAAGGAACTGGCCATCGTTGAAGGCACTCCCAGATTCTCGCTGCAAACCTTCGACACCCCTACCCAATTCATCGCCTTCGACCCCAATAAGACACTGCTCAAAATCGAAGGCTATCAGCAAATCGACAACCAGAACCTCCACGGAATGGCCACCCCCGACCTGCTCATTGTCACCAACGAGTATTTTATGCCCGAAGCACTCCGATTGGCACAGCACCACAAAGAACTCGACGGAATCGACGTGGCAGTGGTCGACCAGGAGAAGATATTCAACGAGTTCTCCTCCGGAACGCCCGACCCCATGGCCATCCGACTGTTCTGCAAAATGCTCTACGACCGCGACACCGACCACAGTAAATTCAAAAACCTGCTCATGTTCGGACACGGCAGTTTTGACAACCGCGGCATCGTTTCCAAGAAACCCAACCGCCTCATCACCTACGAGGCAACCCGGAGCAACGACGAGGACTACTGCTACGTTACCGACGACTTCTTCGCCTGCCTCAATGACCCCCGTTCCGACATCACGGTTGAGAACGAAATGATTCAAATCGGCGTGGGACGTATCACTCCGGCCACCATCGACGAGGCACGCGACAACGTTGACAAAATCATCGAGTACACACTGAACCCCGACTACGGACCCTGGCGCAACAACATCGCCGCCTGGGCCGACCACGGTAACAACACCATGCACGAGACACAAGCCGAAGGCATACTCAAAATCATCACCAACCAGCTCAACACCGGCATGGTGGACGACCGCGCCTATGTGGCCATGTTCCCCGGAAGTGTCTACGAATCGTTCAAGTCGGAGGAAAAACGCCAGGCCGTGGCCTCGAAAGACCAAATCAAATCCCAACTCGCCACCGGACAATACTTCGTCACCTATATCGGACACGCCAACGCCACCAAATTCAGCGTGACCACCAACCTCTGGAAATCCTCCGACGTGCAGGAATACTCCTTCCCCCACCTACCCATCATGACCACCGCCTGCTGCGACGTGGCGCGCTACGACTCCGACCACCGCGGAATCACCGAGCATATGTTCCACAAACGCGACGGAGGAGCCATCGCACTGCTCACAACTACACGCCAAGTGTACGCCAACAGCAACGACGTGCTCAACCGGTACTGGGTCAACGCCATGTTCTCACAACCCGACAACCCCAAACTCACCCTCGGAGAGGTGTACATGAAAGCCAAGCAGGGATTCGGTAACTTCCGCAACACCAACAAACTCAACTTCTGGCTTCTCGGCGACCCCGCCCTGAAAGTGAACATTCCGCAACAACGCTTCACCGTTACCCACATCAACGGAAGAAACCTCACCGACACAGTAAGCATCGCACCCATGCAGCGCATCACCATCAGGGCCGAAGTCAAGACTGCCGACGGACAAACCGACACCCAGTTCAACGGTGACGCATACCTCACCCTGTTCGACAACATGCAACGCATCTTCAAAGACGACTACACATCTCAGAACGTCACCTCAAAAGTGCCCATCGGACCCTATCCCCGTGAGGAACTCCTGCAGATTAAAGGCGAGGTGGTCAACGGTGTGTTCAACGCCGAGTTCGTAGTGCCGCGCTACACCCGCTCGGTGGCCAACCCCGTCGAAATATCGCTCTACGCCCACAACCCGAACGGAAACCAAATGGTTAACGGTTGGTGTAAGCAAATCAAACTCGACTCCTACGACGGATACAACACCATCGAAGACACCGGCTCACCCACGATCACAGCCATGTTCCTCAACGACGAGCGCACCTTCGCCGCAAACGCCACGGTCGGCACCGACCCCATGCTTTACGTCTACGCTACCGATGACGTCGCCTTCAACACCCAAAAACAAACCATAGGAAAGAATATCTCTCTTACCCTTGACGGCGGTAAACAATCCTACAACCTTGTCAAAAACTACCTCAACGCCACCGACAACGGAAAACGCCTCACTCTGGCATACCCGATGAGCAACCTCAACCCCGGGCGACACTCACTTACCATCACACTCAACGACGTGGCCGGAAACTCCGTCTCCAAAACCATCAATTTCACCGTTTCCGGTAACTCCGACCTCAAGTTGACCACAACCCAACTCGGCAGCGCCGACAAGGCCGAAATCAACGTGAACACCCTCGGGCTTGACGACGACACCCGGATTACGCTCAACATCACAAACGCCACCGGCAGCCTCGTGTATCAGAAAACCGACGCCACATTCCCCTTCACGTGGAATCTGACCAACATGCGCGGATCACGCGTCGCGGCCGGACTGTACAAAATCTTCATCCAATACGACAGCAGCACCACCTACGGCGGCTCCAACATCGCAAACTTTGTGGTGGTCAACCCCATCAAATAAGGTGAACCCACCTTAAAATATATAAGCGTAGGCTCCAAACCCAAGCCTACGCTTCTTTTTTGCCACGGAATGGAAAAAAGATAGGAAAAAATTGCTTGAAGTTTGTTAAAATGTATTAACTTTGCAGCGTGAAACGTTATCTACATATCTTCCTTGCCACGCTGCTGTTGGGCATAAGCCTGTTGTCGTGCACAGGCAATGAGCCACAGCGGCCGGTGCTCGCCGTCAGCATCGAGCCGCAGCGGTTCCTGCTCGAGCAAATCTCAGGCGACAAAATCGACATCGTCTGTCTGCTGCAGGAGGGTGTCAACCCGGAGAACTACGAGCCCTCGATGAGCAACATGATGGCGCTCGAAAGAAGTAATGCCTACCTGACCATCGGCCAAATCGGCTTCGAGGCCGCACTGCTTGAAAGGATAAAAGCCTCCCGGCCCGAACTGAAAGTGATCAGTTCCTCAAAAGGAATCGCCCTGACAGCCGAGGGAGAGCAGCACCCGCACGGCGACCCCCACGTGTGGACTTCCGTGGCCAACGCCCGCGTCATCGCCGGGAATATGCTCCAGACGCTGCTCGCCATTGACCCGGGAAATAAAGACTACTACCGCCTCCGACACAAGCACCTGCTCAACCGCCTCGACACGCTCGACAGGGACATTCACAAACTGATCGACCCGATCAAAGGCTCGTCATTTCTGATCTGGCACCCGTCGCTCACCTATTTCGCCCATGAATACAACCTCACCCAGCTCCCCCTTGAGCCGGCAGCGAAAGAAACCACACCGCAAATCATCGCCCAACGCGTGGAGCAGGCCAGACAGGCCAAGCCGCGCCTGATTTTCTACCAGAAAGAGTTTGACGCGCGCGTGGTAACCACCATCGGCCAGGAAACAGGCCTGCCCATAGTGGAAATCAATCCTATGGCTTACCGCTGGGATAAACAAATGCTACACATCGCCCAAGCCCTGGCAAACCCATGATTCAACTGAGTAACGTCGACTTCCGGTTTGACAACAACATAGTTCTCCAGCACGTCAACCTGAATGTGAATAAAGGCGACTTTATCGCCATTACCGGTCCCAACGGAGGCGGAAAAACCACATTGATCCGCCTCGTGCTTGGTCTGCTTCAGCCATCTGCGGGTGTTATCCGATACCCCGAGCCGCACCCCACTATCGGCTATCTGCCGCAAAAATCCACCATCGACACCCGCTTTCCCATCAACGTGGAGCAGGTGGTGGCCTCAGGACTTATCAACCGCCCCATCGGCGACACTGACCGAAAACAGGCCATCGAGCAAACCCTCAGCGACATCGACCTCGAGAATAAGCGCGGCAACGCCATCAGCGACCTCTCGGGAGGGCAACTGCAACGCGCGTTGCTCGGCAGAGCCATCATCGCCCGCCCGCAACTGCTTGTGCTCGACGAGCCTTTGAGTTACCTCGACCAGACCTTCTCCGGGCGCTTCTATGAGATTCTCAACCGACTCGCGCCCACAACCACCATCCTTCTCGTGAGCCACGAGTTGGACACCATCGCGCGAATCGCCACTCGGCACCTGATTGTTCACCGAACCGTTCAGGAATGCGATGCCGCCCACCACTTCAGCCACACCCGCTGCGACTAATCCGGAACAGATATGCGCGTGTTGCTCGTCAGCAAATTCTACTATCCCCGCGGAGGCGATTGCCTCGCCGCGATGCGTACCGAAGCGCTCCTGCGGGAGAACGGGCATCAGGTGGGGGTGTTCACGATGCGCTTTCCCGACAATGTGACGCGCCCGAAGGATTGTTTCACCACCTCGCAAGTGGAGTTTTCCGGATCGGTCAATTCGCGAATTAAGGCAATTCGGCGTATACTTGGTCTGGGAGACGTGCGAGCCGACTTCGCGCGAGCCCTGAGCGAGTTCCGTCCCGAGGTGGTTCATCTGCACAATGTCCACTCCTACCTCAGCCCGGTTGTGGCGCGGATGGCGCATGAGGCCGGCTGCCGCGTGGTGTGGACAATGCACGACTATAAACTCCTCTGCCCGGCCTACACCGCCCTGCGACGCAATCGCCCTTGTCTGGACTGCGCCGCCGACGGGCCGGGACACGTTTTGGCGCGCCGGTGTATGAAAGGCTCGCTCGCCGCGTCGCTCGCCGCATGGCTCGAGGCAGAGCGCTGGAGCGTGGTGCGCCTCAGCCGCTGGGTCGACACGTTTATCTGTCCGAGCCGGTTTATGGCCAATGCCATGCTACGGGCACGAATCCCTGAGGAGAAACTTGGCGTCTTGCCCAACTTCCTGCCACAAATGCCGCATCTGACCGACAACCGCCGGAAATACATCTGTTACATCGGTCGCATCTCGCCTGAGAAAGGTGTCGACACCCTCCTCGAAGCCGTGGCCGCTTCCGGATTACCCTTGCGCATCGCCGGCACCGGACCGCTGGCCGACAACCTCCGCCAACGATACCCGGCCTGCGAAAACGTGACGTGGCTCGGCGCTGTCGCTCCGGCCGAGGCGATTAAAATCGTGAGCGAAGCCGAATGTGCCGTGCTGCCGGCCAAATGGTATGAGAACAATCCGCTCAGTGTGATTGAGGCCCTTTGCGCAGGGACACCCGTCGTGGCTGCACGAATGGGGGGATTGCCGGAACTTATTGATGAGCGGGAGAACGGATTGCTTGTCCGGCCCGACTGTCCCGAAGCCCTCGCCGGGGCGCTCAATGATGCCCTCAGCCGTCAATGGAACCATGCCGGCATCGCCGCCGAAGCCCAAGCCCGCTACGCGCCCCAAGCCCACTACCAAGCGCTGATGCGTATCTATAATTGATTGCGGTTTCTCAGGAAGATTCCGAAGAATCATATAACTTTGCGCATACAATCTAATACCCCTTTTATGAAAGCATACAACAACAATTATTACCCCACACCAGTCGAAGATGAGCAGCCTGAGGGCTTTACGCTCAACTGGCCTCCGTTGGCACTTTTGGCCCTACTGATGCTCACAGGCTATATCAAAGACTGGACATTCATCGCTTTTCTCACCATCGTGGTGATTATCCACGAGTTGGGGCATGTGGTGATGGGCACCCGCTTCGGTTGTCGCATTAAGGAGATGCAGGTGTTTTTCTTCGCTTTTCTCAGTTATAAGCCTCATGAGGGAGCCGGCGGCGGTTGGTGGCGCAAAATCAAGTGGAGCCTCGGTGTGCTGCCATGGGGCGGGTTCACGATATTCGACACCTTTCCTGTTGCCGATGAAGACGCGGAAAATGAAAATCAGACGAGGCCCATCGACCCCGCCTCTCCCTATCTGAACGATAAACCGGCCTGGCAGCGTCTGCTGATTTCGGCCGGAGGTGTGCTGTTCAACCTCGCCACGTTTTTGGTGTTTTATTTCCTCGTTCTGGTCATTCCGGCTGATACGTGGTACACCTTCTGCCGTCCGATCGCGTTCTTGTCGATGATGTTGGCCCTGCTTAACCTCCTGCCCATCTATCCGCTTGATGGCGGAGCGATTCTGTTCGCCCTCTATGAGATACTCACCGGCCACCGGCCCGCGCCCGGGTTTGTGAAGGTTTGCGGAATCATCGGCGGAGTGATTGTGGTTCTGCTCTTTTGGGTATTCCCTCAGGTTTTGAGCGGTTTTGTTCAAAACGTGTTGGGCACGATCTTCTGACCCTCTTTTGATGTCAGGAAATAAGGGTTCTATAATGAATCGTATGGGTAAGTCTGTGATAATTTTAGAGGATCTGCGCCTCCGGCGCGGCGCTGACGGTAGACGCATTTTGCCATTGAGGCCGTCGGAAACGGCGGGCGGGCCGAATCCGACTTTGTGCGCAAGACCATGCGAGAGCCTCGAAGAGGGTCGACGCCTGGTCAAAGGAGTCGGTAGCATCAATGTGCCTCGAAGAGGATCTTCCACAGCAAAAAAGATGTGTCAGAATGCTGACACACCTTCTTTCCGGTGGGTGATGACGGATTCGAACCGCCGACCCTCTGCTTGTAAGGCAGATGCTCTGAACCAACTGAGCTAATCACCCTGTAAAATACTTATATCTCGTGGGTGCTACCTGATTCGAACAGGTGACCTCATCCCTGTCAAGGATGCGCTCTAAACCAGCTGAGCTAAGCACCCGATTGCGCTGAAAAGCGGTGCAAAATTACAACAACTTTTCCGGCCGCGCAAACTTTCAGAAGAAGTTTAATACTCATTAATATTTTGCTGTGATTATGTGAATATGTCTTAAAATCGCCTTTTCTCAGATTTTCAGGCGTAAAAATAGGATGGAGTTCGGAGAAAATGTAGTAACTTTGCCGCGCATTTTCCAAAAGGCACGAATAAGCGCTTCCCGAACGGGGTTGCCCCGACAACGCGGAAGCCGCCGTATGGACACGAATTTAAAGTTTACATCATCAAATGTACGCTATCGTAGAAATCCAGGGACAGCAATTCCGCGCCGAAGCCGGCAAGAAACTGTTTGTCCACTACCTCGGCAACGAAGCCAAGAACGGCGAGACGGTTGAGTTTGACAAAGTTTTGCTCGTTGACGTTGACGGCCAGGTAACCGTAGGCGCTCCCAATGTGGAAGGCGCGAAAGTTGTTTGCGAGGTAAAGGAAAACCTCGTCAAGGGTGAGCACGTGATCGTGTTCAAGAAGAAACGCCGCAAAGGCTATCGCCGCTTGAACGGACATCGCCAGCAATTCACCCAGCTCGTGATTAAAGAAGTTATTGCTTAACCCCAAAAAACTGAACGATTATGGCACATAAAAAAGGTGTAGGTAGTTCTAAGAACGGCCGCGAGTCTGAAAGCAAACGACTTGGCGTGAAGATTTTTGGTGGACAGTTTGCTCAAGCCGGCAACATCATCCGTCGCCAACGCGGCACGGTGAACCGCCCCGGCAAGAACGTAGGTATGGGACGTGACCACACGCTTTACGCGCTGGTTGACGGCATCGTTGAGTTCAAGCAACGCGCCGGACACACGTACATCAACGTCATCCCGCAAACCCAAGAGGCCAACTAACCTCTTCGCCCAAAGCGAACAACTCCCTCGGCCGTTATGGCCGGGCGCTACAAAACAGGAAGACCCATCCCATCATGCGGGAAGGGTCTTTGTTTTTCCCGTTATCAGGCAAGGATTGCGCCAGAGGTGTGGCGATTGAGCCGGGTTGCCGGGGAAGTCGGCACGGCCGCCGTCGGCACGCGGAGATTAGTCATGTATCCCACTGTTTTGCGTAGTGTTGCATAGGTTTTGCGTTTTAATTTTATGGTTTTGTCCAGAATTGTTGTGGGTGTGGGATATTGTGTTTAAATTTGCGGTTTGAACATTTATTGTTCCGCAAAATTATGAACCGAGTAGTAAGCAATTTTATAGGATGGTTGCTGCGTCTTCGCGTAGTGCGCAAATTTAAGTTGCAAACCACGCCGCGGTGGGTTATCCTGCTGATAGATATGCTGATTGTGATGGTCAGTTTCGCACTTGTGGTGACGGCCGACACGTTTGTCAACCGGCAACTTTACGCCTCTCCGCTGCAGGTGCTCGCGGCTTTGGCCGTGGTTGTGGCGACGTATTTCGGAGTCACGTATGTGAGCAAGAGTTACACCTGTGTGATCCGCCTTTCGGTCACGGAAGACCTGTTCCGCACGTTCTTGGTCGCCTTTATGGCCACAACGATACTGATAGCGATCAATACGGGTGTCCATCTCGTGACCGGCCAGCAGATGTTCCGCTACTGGAGCGTGCTGCTGGTGGGTGCATTGGCGTTCTCTATCATGACAATCGAGCGGTTGCTGATCAAGTACCTGTACCAGCGTTTGTCGGCTGAGAGCGACGGCCGGCGCCGGGTGTTGGTGCTCGGAACGTCGCTTGAGTCGCTGATTCTGGCAAACGCGCTCAAGAACGAGATCGGCGGGCGGTATGAGCCCGTGGGCTTGCTGACGATGAGACCCGAGCGCGGCGGCCAGACGATTAACGGTTTCCACGTGTATGCCTACAACGAGCAGACAACCGCCGACGTGTTTGTCGAGCACGGCATTTTCGCGTTGATTTTCAACGTGTCGAACCGCGACCGGATTCGCGCCGTGGCCGACTATTTCCTGCACAACAACATCACGCTTCTGCAAATCAACCGCGAGGAGGAGTTTGATATGGAATCGCTTCACAACGACTCGGTGAGTGTGTCGTCGAGTGTGCGCGAGGTACAGATTGAAGACCTGCTCGGCCGCGAACCGATTGTGTTGGATAATCCTCTTGTTAGCAATACGATACGCGGTTCTGTGGTGCTTATCACGGGCGCGTGCGGCTCGATTGGCAGTGAGATTGTCCGGCAGGTGGCGGCATATAAGGCGGGCAAGATTGTGCTCGTGGACCAGGCCGAGACGCCGATGCACGACCTGTCGGTGGAGATGCGCAAGTCGTATCCCGATGCCGAGGTGGTGCTCTTTATGGGCGATGTGCAGAACTATGCCCGTATGGAGGTGGCCTTCCGGACTTATCACCCCCGCTTTGTGTTCCATGCGGCGGCGTACAAGCATGTTCCGATGATGGAAATCAACCCCACAGAGGCCGTGATGACAAACGTGATGGGAACAAAGCACATCGCCGACCTGTCGCTCAAATACGGCGTGTACAAGTTCGTGATGATTTCCACCGATAAAGCCGTGAACCCGACCAATGTGATGGGTTGCACGAAGCGTTTGGCCGAGATTTACTGCCAGTCGCTGTTCTTCGACGCCACGCGGCGCGGGCTGTCAACGCAGTTCATCACCACGCGTTTCGGCAACGTGCTCGGCAGCAACGGGTCGGTGATTCCGTTGTTCCGCCGTCAAATCGCCTCCGGCGGTCCGGTGACGGTGACCCACAAGGAGATTATCCGCTATTTCATGACCATCCCCGAGGCTTGCTCGCTCGTGTTGGAGGCCGGAAGCATGGGGCAGGGCGGCGAGATATACATCTTCGATATGGGTCAGCCGGTGAAAATCTACGACCTGGCTGTGCGGATGATCTCGCTTGCCGGACTGCGTCCGAACGTGGACATCCAGATTGAGGAAGTGGGTCTTCGTCCGGGAGAGAAACTTTATGAGGAGTTGCTCAACGACAAGGAGCGCACCACGGCCACGACCAATAAGAAGATCATGATAGCGAAGGTGCGCACGTACGACTACCGCGATGTGTGCGAGCATATCGGCCGGATTATCGACTGGGCCGAGAAGGGCAATGTACACCACACGGTGTATGCGATGAAGCGGTTTGTGCCCGAGTATAAGAGCCAGCAGTCGGAGGCCTTTGAGGCCATCGACCGCGAGATCGAGCAGGAGAAACCGCTCCAGCCCCAAACCGAGCCCGAGCGTTACTATTAACAGGAAAGGACTTGATTGCCGACGTCAGTGTGTCCGGTGGCTGTGGGAGAACAGCCGCTGGGGCAGTTCCATGGCCAAGATGATTCCGAGAACGATGGCGATGGCTATTTTGACTGCCGTCAGTCCGCTGTGCATCGACAGATTGAATTGGGAATCGGTCAGATAATATGTGAACCAGAATATTCCCGCGCCGGGTACGAGCGGGAAAATGCCGCACAGCAGGAATCCCTGCGCCGGAATGCGGAAAGGGATTGCCGCCATACGGGAAAGGATGCACACCAGGATTGAGGCCGCAAGTGTGGCTGCAACGGGCGTGGCGCCGCAATACCGGACCAGAATCAGATATATCACCCATCCGATTGCGCCGATTACTCCGGCGGGAATGTAGTGCTCGCGGTCGATACCGAAGAGGAGCGAGAACGCCGCGGTGCCCACAAAGGCGGCGAGCGCCTGCCAGAGCAGTCCGGCCGTTTGCGGATTCACGGTCATACTCAGGTTCACCACACCGCCGTGGAGCGAGCCGTCGAGGATAAAGGCGAGTGAGACTCCAACGGCAATGCAGAAGAATCCGAGCATGGCATCGGTCAGGCGCGTGAATCCGGCGAGGTAGTCGGAATTGGCAAGGTCGCGTACGCCGTTCACAAACGGCACCCCCGGAATCAGCGGCATAATGGCTCCGATGATGATGTTGGCAAGGCTGTCGCCAAAGCCCACGCGCCAGCAGATTACACATAAAATCGTAGCTAAAAGCGCGTTGCAGATACCACCCACGATTTTCGACATATACCGGTTGCTCATCCACAGCACGAAAGCGTACAGCAAAAATCCCACCACCAATGCCGCGGCGCAGTCGAACCATCCCCCGCCGAACACGGCGCAGAATCCCGCCGCTCCCAGTCCGGAGCCGAGAATCTGCTCCCAGTCGGGTTTGGGCGCTGACTTGCTGATGCGCTCAAGCCGCTCGCGCGCTTCGGCAAGCGTGGTCCGGCCGTTAGAAATGTCGTAACTCAAGCGGTTGACCGCCACCACTTTCGACAGTTGAATGGCTTTGAGCGGGATAAACTCCACATTGGCATATGTAGATGCTTGCCCGCCCGATTTGGTGACTTTGTTGGTCCGTCCGGTGGTGAAAATTCCGTTGGAAAGGACGAAGAAGTTGCTCGAGTCGACACCGAAATGCGACGCGATGCGACTCATAATATCCTCAACGCGGGATATTTCCGCTCCGTTCTCAAGTAAGATGTGCCCAGCCTTTGCCGCTACTTCAAGCACTTCGGTCAGGTCAGGCTGAGAGGAGGGGGAGTTGTGGTTTTCTGTATCCATTTTAATGAGATCAAACCAAGTCGGTGAGACTTAAGCGTCGGCTGAGGGGTTGTTTTCTGGTGATGTGAGCAGGACTTGCTGCCGGAAGTTCCGGTCGGTTCGCAAGCGCTCGAGCGCGGTTTTCGATGCGGCTTGGTGAGATTCCTTCTTGCTGTATCCCGAGCCTTGCGCCGCGTGGAGACCGCCGATGATGACCGCCGTGGTGAAATAGGGATTGCCCGACTCGTCGATTTGCGTGTTGACAAGTTCGAAACAGAAGGGAATGTGGTATTTCTGTGTCCACTCGATCAGGCGCGACTTGAAGTTCTGCTCGCTTTTGACGAGTTGTGTCAAGTCGAAGTATTGTTCAATGATACGTTGAATGATAAACCCTTTCGCCCGTTGATATCCGAGGTCGAGGTAAAGCGCGCCCACGAGTGCCTCCAGCGCGTTTCCGGCGATGTAGGAGTTGTGCGATTGGGAGTGCGTCGCGGCGCTGATGTGTGTGTCGAGGTGGAGTTCGTGCCCCACGCGGTTCAGGCTCTCGCGCTGCACGATTTTCGCCCTTGTCGATGTGAGGAAACCCTCTTTCTCGGTCGGATAGTTGAAGTACAGATAATCTGCCACGGCAAGGTCGAGCACCGCGTCGCCGAGGTATTCGAGGCGTTCGTTGTTGGCCCAAGTCCCGTCGGGGAGTTTTACCGGCTTTGACCGGTGGACCATGGCGAGTTTGTACAACTCGATGTTGTGCGGGTAATAGCCTGTGATGTTGTGCAGAAAAACATAAAGCTCCTTATCCTTGATGAAAAGGAGCTTTATCAGTGGTATGAGGTCGGCGAGCCGCATCACAGTCTTGTATTGATTTCCTGTGAGTTAGCTTTTGTATTTTCCGACGATGATGCTTGCGTTGTGTCCTCCGAAGCCGAAGGTGTTCGACAGTGCGATGTCGACTTGTCGTTGTTGTGCCTTGTTGAAGGTGAAGTTCATCCGGTAGTCGAGTTGCTCGTCGTTGTCTCCGTCTTCGTGGTTGATGGTGGGCGGTACAACGTTATCGCGGCATGCGAGCAGGCAGAAGAGAGCCTCCATGGCGCCTGTGGCTCCGAGCATGTGTCCTGTCATCGACTTGGTGGAGGAAATGTTAAGTTTGTAGGCGTGTTCCTTGAAGACGTCCGCAATGGCTTTTGCCTCACCGATGTCTCCGAGGGGAGTGGAAGTGCCGTGCACGTTAATGTAGTCGACTTGTTCAGGTTGTAAACCGGCGTCTTTGAGTGCCCGTGTCATGACGAGTTTGGCGCCGAGGCCTTCGGGGTGCGGGGCGGTGATGTGGTGGGCGTCGCCGCTCATACCTCCTCCGAGCACCTCTCCGTAGATGGTGGCTCCGCGTGCGATCGCATGCTCGAGTTCCTCAAAGATGAGGCACACCGCACCTTCTCCGATTACGAATCCGTCTCGCGAGGCGCTGAACGGACGCGAGGCGGTTTCGGGGCTGTCGTTTCTGGTAGAGATGGCGTGCATGGCGTTGAAGCCGCCTACACCGGCGGGGTAGATTGGCGCTTCGGAACCTCCCGTGACGATGGCTGTGGCCATGCCGAGGCGGACGTAATTGAATGCGTCAATCATGGCGTTGGTCGAGGTGGCGCATGCCGATACCACACCGAAGTTGGGGCCACGCAGCCCGTACTGCATTGAAATGTGCCCTGCTGCGATGTCGGCAATCATGGTGGGGATGAAGAATGGGCTGTACTTGGGTCCTTGCTCGCTGTGGCAAGCGTAGAAACCCGCCTGTTCCTCAAAGGTGTGCAGTCCGCCGATTCCGGAGGCGAAGATGACACCGATCTCATCGAGGTCGACTTGCGCGTTTTCGAGCAGACGGCTGTCGTCAACGGCTTGTTTTGCCGCCGCGAGGGCATATTGTGTGTAAAGGTCGGTGCGTTTTACGTCTTTGAGTTCGCGCCGGTCGTTGGGGTCAAGCAGGTAGTTAGCCGGATCGAACCCTTTCACTTCGCATGCGAAGTGGGTTTTGAACAGCGTTGAGTCGAAATGCGTGATAGGTCCGGCGCCACTCACACCCTTCAGGGCGTTGTCCCACGTGGAGGCAACGTCAAGACCGAGGGGTGTGATGGCTCCCAAACCTGTCACCACTACTCTCTTAAGTTCCATATTCAAATAAAGGGAGTGTTAGTGGTTGAAGTTGTGTCTTGTTGAGATGAAGTGGCAGTGACTTGGTCAATGCTTCGCGTTGCGCCGGTTACACATGCCCACGAATCTGCGCGGAGCCGGTTGCCGGCAGCGCTAAGTTATTTAACCTTTTTGTGCTGCGATGGCTTCTTCGATAAACTTGATGGCGTCGCCAACAGTTTTGATGTTCTCCGATTTTTCTTCGGGGATGTCGATTTCAAAGTGTTGTTCAAGCTTCATGATCAATTCCACGGTGTCGAGCGAATCGGCGCCTAAGTCTTGGGCGAATGTTGCTTCGGGGGTGACTTCGGTATCGCTGACAGCGAGTTGGTCGACGATGATTTGCTTCACTTGTTCGGCAATTTCTGACATGATGAGTTGGTTTTTTTGTATTGTTAAACTTGTTGTTTCAGAATCAGACTGCAAAGGAAAGCATATTTGCCGGAATATTAAAGAAATATTTCCACAATTTCAGTCCCCTTTGCGCTTTTTTAGCCTTCGGGGTGGGGTAAACCTGCAAATAATAACATAAATTTGCAATTCAGCACACCTATCAACTTCACCTGCTTATGCAAATACCCAACTATCCCTGTGTCTGATTAGATTCCCTCTGTCGCAATGTTTCTAAAAATCTCAACTCTTTTTCCGCGAAGTCTTTGCAACGCGGGTCTTCCAGTAAGGGTTGCAGTAGTCTTTTCGCTCGATTAAATTCCTCTAATTCGATAAGCACCCACACCTGTCTGCGCTTTAAAAAGGCCACATAAAACTCCCAACGCTCTATTTGCTCGGCTGATGTCGCCCGGATGTTTGTCGCTGCGTTAAGAAATCGCTCAATACTTTCTAAGGCCAAGGGCGATTTCGAGTTGGCAAGGCAATTGATGTATTCTTCAGTAGCGCCGATTTCGCCCGACATTCGCGCTACTGCCAGATAATAGAACGCGAGGTCGTAGAGTTGATTTTCGACAAAACAGAATCCGAGGTCATATGCGCAATCACGGAAAAGTTCCACATTAAGCACAGACGACTATACCAAAAGTCGTCAAAAACCACAAAGAAAAATCGCTAATCGCATGGCAAGCAAACGATTAGCGATTTATAATGTGAACCCGTGGGGAGTCGAACCCCAATCGAAGGAACCGGAATCCTTTATTCTATCCATTGAACTACGGGTCCGTAAGACGAGTACCGCCTTTTTGTGCGGTTTCGCGCCGCAAA
>CACYCT010000050.1 GCA_902772965.1 uncultured Bacteroidales bacterium
CATCGTGAATGATGATGAGCTTGACGCGCGCACTTCGGAGCCGTTGGAGTAGTAATACACGATCATGAAGTAGCGTTGTCCGTCGTAAACGTTGTCCATGTCAAAGGAGATGGTTGCCGTTTTGTATGCGCTCAGGGTCAGGTTTTGTGTTTTGGTTTGTACGAGGGTTCCTGATGTTCCTCCCTCGGAGTTGATGCGGTAGATTTTCGCGGTGATGTCCTCCCGGTAGGTTTTAGTGCCGGTGTTTCTCACGAGCACGTTTGCCTTAAAGGATTTGGCGTTGATGAATGTTCCGCTGGTGTTTTGCGGTGTGATGCCTGTTCCGATGGTGTATGTGGCCATGGTGTTGACGGTGAGAGACTGTTCGTAGAACGGTGTGGAGCCGTCGGAGTTGAGCGAGAAGGTGAGGTTTTTCACTCCAGCGGTTGTCGGGGTGAAGTGGAAGTATACCTCGCCTTGTCCACCGGGCTCGATATCGCAACCGGCCACGCCTGAGCGCACTCCGTCGACGTACATGTAAATCAGGTTGTATGCCGTTGTGCCGGCGTTCGACAGTTTCAGGTTTACACCCACCTTCTTTCCGTTGTTGAGTGTGCCTTCAAAGGTGAGGTTGTCGACGAGATATTCGGTGATACCTGCCGTCCCGACACCGTTGATTGTGCATCGGTTCCCGTTGAAGGTGACTTCGATGTGGTTGGCCTCTGCTCCGTAGCACAGGAGCCATTCGCCCTGTCCGTGCACGCTGCGGCAGATGGGGTAGAGTTGGTAGGTGCCCGAGGTGATTCCCGATCCGAAGTTCAGGTCCCAGGAGTATTGTCCGTAATATCCGGGTTTAAGGGATGAGAACCAACTGCTTCGAACCACATTCACGAGGTTGCCGTCTTTGTACAGCCCCCAGCCGAAATCGGGCGAACCGGTTGAGATAGTTCCGTTGGAGAATCGTGCGGTGGCGTTAATGGTGAAGTTGTCGCCGGTGGCGTTCCGTGTGGTGATGGCAGAGGCGTAGGAGACGTTGGAGCATGTGAGGCGGTATTCGGTCGCTTCGGAGCCCGTTCCGGGTTGGATGCCGACCACGGCCGCCGAGCCGAATATGTATCCCCACGGCTGGTCGGACGAGCCGGTGCCCTGGTCGCTCGGGTCAAGCAGGCTGAGCAGGTAATAGCCGTCGCTGAGCGAGTTCCAGCCCCAGTTGATGTGGAACAGTCCGTCGCCGGCATATCCGTCGCACACGAACGCGTGTCCGCCGGGGTCTTTGTCGCCGCGCAGGATTACGGGGCGGTTGTTCTTGATTTCATCGTAGATTAGACTTTCCCATCCGAGTGTGGTATAGTTAGTCCGTTGAATGTATTTGATTGTGGCGGCGTTGTAGGCGAAATAGGTTGTAAGCGCTGTGGGGATGCTGTTGGTGCTGGCCGAGGAGACGCCTTTCTGGAGGTTCATCTCCAACGCTTGGTCGCAGTAGGTCATCAGGGTGGCGACGGCTTCGTTGGCATTCTCATCGCCGCCTTCGAGATGGAATGGTTTCATCAGACTCCACTGGAAGTCGGTCGGGCTGAGCGCGGGACGGACGATGGAGTAGGTCTTGGTGGTGTATTGCGGGATGGTTGCGGTTGGTCGCGCAGGCCATTTGTGGTGATACATCACCTGGGCCAGCGCCGTGGCCACGCATCCGGTGACGGCTTGCGTGCCCTGCACAACGGGGAGTTGCCGGTTGTACGGCGCGCCCTGCCCCCAGTGGCAGTTCATAATCGACTTGATCGGGCTGTCGGTTATGTGGCGGGTGCGTTGAATCTCGCCGGAACTGAGTATGTTGATTTGCGCCTCGTAACTGTCGAGCATCGCCTGCATCGCCGGGGGCACGTTGCCGGGGTCAAACGTGCCTGAGTCGCTGTATCCGAGCACGGGTGTCACTTGGTCGTCGCCGGCGATAATCACGAATCCGTTGTCGGTTTGGGTGTTGAACACGTAGTATGGCGCGCTCGCCTCTGTGGCGCGTGCGCGTTGCGGGGCGGCATGTTCTGCCGGTGCCGGCAAATTGCGCGATTGGAGGAACTGTGCGGCTGCCTGCCGGGCTTGATCGGGCGTGATGCGCTCGGCTTGCAGCGGCATGGCAACCAACATCAGCATGGCGGCCGGCGGAATTAGGTACTTGGTCATTTTGTTATAGCGTGAATTGATGTGTAATCCGTTTTTTCAGCCGCAAATGTACGATTTTATTTTCGATATGATTCAATTTTCAGCATAGATTGAGTTATTTTAGATTGACTTTATAGGTTGTTCGACTTTGGCTCAGTTTAGATTGTCCAACTGTTCGAAAGACAGTCCCGTGGTTTGGGACACCAGAGATTTGTCTATACCCATTTGGAGCATCTTGCGGGCGGTTTGGGTGATACCCTCGGCAATTCCTTCTTTTCGCCCCTCGGCAATTCCTTCGAGACGTCCCTCTCCGCGTGCGGTGACAATCTGGTCGAGCAGCACGGCGCGATTGTCCCAATAGCGCCGGTAAGCCACGCGCTCGTCACGGCTCATCTGCGCGATTCTCAATTTTTCCCGGGCGGCTTTTAGTCCGGGGGCGTCGGCCTCTTCGGGAATGTCATTGTTGGCCAGGAAATACAGCCATTGGTCCAGCGGAGTGCGTGACCACCGGTCGAAATCGTTCACCTTCAGGATGTAGTACTCCGGATACAGTTGGTACACTTCATCAACGGCGAACTTCTGGCGTTGGAATGGTGAGCGTTGCAGCACGTCGTCGTAGTGGATTCCGCGGAACTCTGTCTTGCCGTGATAGACATAGTCTTTTCCCTGGCCGAGGTCGAAATAGACGATATTGATGGAGTACACCTTTTTGATGTTTTCGTAGTTCTGTCCGCTGTCGATGTATTCCGAGACCAGTCGTGACGCGCCGAAGAGAATCCGCTGGAAGAAGGCGTACTCCGACTCTCCCTGAACCTCAATGAGCAACAACTCGTCCTTGCTGTTTTTAGCCAGCAAGTCCACCCGGTTCTGCTTCGCCTCTTCATGTTCCTGGTTGCTTTCACTCTCCAATAATTCCTTGATGGTGATTGTGGTGTTCAGCAATGTGGACAGGAATCCTTCAAGCACATCGAAGTTGGCCTTGTCGCGCAGCAGGCGTTTCAAAGCCCAGTCGAAACTTATGTAGGGGCGATCTCTCATGGTGTGTCATCAAATTTTCCGCAAAGTTAATGTTTTCTTTCTTAACTGCCAAGTTTCGCGCTAAAAAAGCAAAGGCGGATGGCAAGTGACGGAGGTTCAAGTAGCCGAATTGACCGGTGAAAAAACTCCGCGGGCCATGCGTGCGGCTCGCGGAGTTTTTTTAGTGTTTTGTCGCGGAGTGTTATTTCGCGGGTTTGGCAGGCTGGGCGGGCTGAGCGGGTTTGTTCTCAGCGGGTTTGACACCAACGGCTTCCATTTCGAACACGAGTGTCTCGTTGGGGCCGATGACAACTTCTCCGCTCATGGGGTTGCGGCTTCCTTCAGCGCCGTATGCGAGTTCGGCGGGGATAATGACTTCGACTTTCATGCCGGGTTTCATCAGTTTGAGCATCTCGGCGAAGCCGGGAACTGTGCCGCTCATGCGGAAGGCTACGGGTTCGGCGGACTTGTCGAACTCTTTACCGTCGATGTGGGTTCCGCGGTAGTTGACGAGAATCTCGTCTTGCTCTTTGAAGTTTTCGCCTTTGCCTTCGGTAATCACTTTATAGACGAGGCCGGATTTGGTTTTCTTGTAGCCCTGTTCACCGGCTTTTTTGTTCAGGAATGCCTCTCCGGCTTTCTGGTTCTTGATGGCCTCGGGGTCGTTTTTCTTCACCTCGGCCACGGCTTTGGAGATAAGGCTCTCAAGTCCGGCTTGGCGTTCCATGAGTTGCTCTTGGCTCAAAAGCGAGTCGCCGAGGAAGGCTTTCTTGAAAGCGTTCATGAAGATTTTCTGGTTGATGTCGATGCCGTACTGGGCCTTCATGCCCTGGAACATGCTCATGAGCTGCATTCCGGCTTGGAGGCCGTTTAAGTAGCCGTGGTTGGCGGTGTCAGCCTTGGTGACGGTTTCGATGGCGCGGATAACCTCTTTGAGGTTGATTGTGGAGTCTTGCTGCTTCATTCCTTGGGCGAAACCGTTGCCGTAGATCGTGCCGATTTCGAGACTGAGCGAGTCAACGGCGGGATTGCTGCCGCCATTGGCGGGTTTCTCGTTGCAGCTAACAGCGGTGAGGCCGATAATGGTCAACAGAGCCAGAGAAAGAATCTTTTTCATTGTGTGAATTGAGGTTTTATGGTTGTTATGTTTGTTATTTTCCCACTTTGAGCAGTTGCACGTCGAAGATAAGCGTGGAGTTGGGTTGGATGGGGCCTGTTCCGCGTTCTCCGTAAGCGAGTTTGGCGGGAATGAACAGCCGCCAAGCGGAGCCTTCGGGCATGAGTTGCAGCGCTTCTGTCCAGCCGGGTATGACCTGTCCGAGCGCGAAAGTGGCGGGCTCGCCACGCTCCACGGAACTGTCGAAGACGGTTCCGTCGATCAGTTTGCCGGTGTAATGCACCGTGACCACATCGTTGGCTTTCGGCTTGGGACCCTGGCCTTGTTTGACCACAAGATATTGCAGGCCGGACTTGGTGACCACAACGCCTTCCTGCTTGGCGTTGTTGTCGAGGAACTCGCGTCCGAGGCGCTCATTGTCGGTTGCCGAAGCCTTTTCCATTTCGGTGAAGAACTCGGTGACGATCTGTTTCGCTTGCTCGAAGGACATTTTTTTCTCCGCCCCTTCGAATACGGCGCGCAGGCCGTCGGCGAAGTCATCGACGTTGATTTGTTTAATTCCGGAGGCGATGAAGTTGCCTCCCATGCTCAATCCGAGCGCGTAGCTGAGGTTGTCCATAAATCGTTTTTTACAAAATATCGGGCAAAGATAGTGCAAAATCCTGGGTTGGATTTCAATAATTGAGAAAAATAACTTAATTTTGCACACGATTTAGATTTTCTTAAAAAATAGGACTATGAAAAAATTAGTGGTTTCTTCGGGCGCGGGCATCAGCGCCGAGAGTGGAATGTCTACCTATCGCGACGCGGGAGGTTTGTGGGACAAGTATCCCGTGATGGAAGTGGCAAGCGCGGAGGGATTCGCGGCCAACCCCGCGTTGATTCACGACTTTTACAGCAATATGCGCGTGAAGATGACCGAGACCATCAAGCCCAACGCCGCGCACTATGGCCTTGTGGAGTTGGAGAAACATTTTGATGTGCGTATCATCACGCAAAACGTTGACGACCTGCACGAGCGCGCCGGCTCGACAAACGTGCTCCACCTGCACGGGGAGTTGATGAAAATGCGCTCGATGACACACCCCGAGCGCGTGTACCAACTGCCGTGTGACCAGTTGACCGACAAGGGACTTGTCACCACCGTCGACACGCGCGACAGTTACGGCGACCCCGTGCGCCCCCATATCGTGTTTTTCGGCGAGGCGGTGCCCAACATGGAGCCGGCCGCGCAGTTGGTCTCCGAGGCCGACATATTCGTGATTATAGGCACCTCCCTGGTTGTGTATCCCGCCGCGGCGCTGATCCAGTATGTGCGCAAAGATGCGCAGGTGTACTACATCGACCCCCGCCCGGCTTCCGTGCCGTCGTGGGTCCATCTGATTGAGAAGCCTGCCACCGAGGGAGTTGCCGAGTTGATTCAGACGTTGGTGGGGTGATGAAAATGCGCTGTGTTTTCTTTTTTTAACATCAAGGATTGCGCGGACACGGAAAAGCACCGTAACTTTGCTCGTTAATTCTTTAGACTAAATCGAATGAAGAAAATCTTTACCAGTATTATTATCGTGATGGCGTTGCTTGCCGTTGTGGCTGTGTCGATGTTCTCTTGCGGCTCATCGCCGGTTGAGAACGCTATCGTACAGGCGTTCAACACAGGTGATACCACCCAAACACGCTTCGACTCCATATGTTCGATCATCACCCAATCGCCCGAGAAGTATTCCCACCTGCTCACCGATGACGGCTACGTGGACACCGACGCGTTGGGCAAGTTGATTGAAAGCATCGGCTCCAAGCGCCGTCCGCCGGCACATTGGGACATCTCCGGTTACGGACAACACGCCCTTACGCTCACGGTGTATTTCGAGCGCAGCGGCTCGATGGTGCCCTACGACAGCAAAGGCGGAAGCGGACAACTCAAAAAAGCCGTTGACGACCTGATTAACGAGTTTCCCTCCGCGAATGTGGAGATTAAGGTGGTGAACGACGGCATTTACGATTACAGCCACTCGGTTAATGAGTTCCTCAAAGACCGCGACATCTACGGCAGCACCGCCGGAGTGGGCAATCCGAAATACACCGACTTCCAGAAAATCTTCACATCTATCCTTACCGCCAATCGTCCGGGCAACATCAGCGTGGTTGTGACCGACATGATTTACTCGCCGGCAAACACCAAAGACGTGAGCGTGGAGAAAATCCTCAACGAGGAGAACTCCATCGCCCACAACATTTTCAAGCAGAACAGCGGCAAGTCGGTGATTGTCCACCGCCTGACAGGTGACTATGACGGAAAATACTACCCATATAACAACAACCCCGTGAACTACAAAGGCAAGCGGCCGTTCTTCCTCGTGGTTATCGGCAACGAGGCCGACCTGGACTTCGCCGCCGCCTCGCCGGAATACAAGGCGCTGATTCATCCCGCCGGAACGACACACTCCTACCGGTTCAACCAAAGCCAGTCGAAACTCAAGTACTGCGTCGTGCCCGGCTGGAAAACTGATGCCGGCCGCTATCGCCCGTCGCACAAGCAGGACAACCTGCTCGAGAAATGCGAGCCCGACAAGAAGTCCGACCAATTCAGTTTCTCCATTGCCGTCAACCTCAGCCCGCTGCAGAAATCCGCCGATTTCCTCGTAGACTTGAGCAACTACACACTCCGCTGCCAAAGTGAGTTCGTCCTCACCATCGCACCCATCACCGACGACATAATCACCGGCAACAACCGCAAGTATTTTGAAGGCAAAACCCACCTGCTCACCCTTGCCGGAAAACTTGCCAATTCCCGCGATGAGGTCACCATCACCCTGCGCAACGACTTCCCCGAGTGGATCGCACAATGCTCGACCAAAGACGACACCCGCCCCGACGGAAACACCACCTTCGGGCTCGAGCAGTGGCTCAGCGGAATGCAGGCCGGATTCGGCACTGCCGACAACTACGCCACCATCAAAGTGAAACTACAACGCTAACCCTCCATTAACCACATAGATGAAACCGCAACATTTAGTATTTCTGCTCGTTGGCATCGCCATCTCGGTTCTGTTTTTCGTTTTCTGCGAAACGTTCTACGACACGCTCTATTACAACACCGAGTTTAACAACAACCTGTATAATCTCGGCCTGTATAACATCTTCGCCATAGTAACCATCGCTTTCACGTGGCTCGGAGCGGCGGTATACTACTACGCCATCAACTCGGTCCGCTTCGACCGCTGGTGGCACTGGCTGATCGTGCTCGCCATTGTGTGCGTGCTCTGCCCGGCGGTGTGCTACATCATCAGCCTGAACTCTTTCGCCAGAGCCGGAATGGACTATGCCTTTGAGGCGTTTGTCTTCCAAGTGACCACCCTTGTGTGGGCAGCCCTGCTCTTCATCGTGGCCTCGTTCTCGATGCGCTGGTGGAGCAGCAACTGCCGCCACACACCCTTCCCGCAATAATTCTGTATCAACGAAATTCTATCAGTCCGCAATATGAGATTATTCCTATTCGCCATCGGAGGAACCGGCGCACGCGTGCTCAAGTCGCTGATTTTGCTCTCGGCCGCCGGCGTGCGACCCATCGACGAAAACGGCAACCCCGTGAAAAATGTCGAAATCGTGCCCATCATCATCGACCCTCACAAAAGCAACGATGACCTCAAACGCACCGAATCCCTCCTGAACGACTACCGGCAGATACGTCAACGACTTTACGGCAACCAAGTGGAAGCCGACGGATTCTTCGCCACCCGATTCGTCACCCTGCACGAAATCATGAGCGACACCTCAATCCAACTCAACGACACGTTCATCTTCAACCTCGGCGCGGTTGAGCGCACCAAGTTCCGCGACTTCATCGGCTTCGACACCATGAACGAGCCCAACCAGGCGCTCACCTCACTGCTCTTCGCCGACTACCAACTCGAAAACCGGATGAACATCGGATTTGTCGGCTCACCCAACATCGGCTCCATCGCCCTGAACGTGATCAAGGACAGCGACGAGTTCAAGGCGTTCGCGAACGTGTTCACCGCCGGCGACCGTATTTTCTTCATCAGCTCCATTTTCGGCGGCACCGGCGCGGCGGGTTTCCCAATCCTTGTGAAGAACATCCGCCAGGCCGCCAACCTCGACATCAACAACCGTGACGTGCTTCGCCGCGCCCCCATCGGAGGCCTCACCGTGCTTCCCTACTTCAACCTTGAGCACAACGACGACCACCGCATCGACAAGGCCGACTTCATCGTCAAAACCCAATCGGCACTGTACTATTATAAGGAAACACTCACCGGAGCCAACGACGCCAATGTGAACGACATCTTCTACCTCGGAGACCAGGAAGTGTCGAAACCCTATGCCTACGACCCCGGAGAAAACGGACAGCGCAACCGCGCCCACCTGATTGAACTTATCGGAGCCACCGCACCGTTGAAGTTCCTCAGCATTCCGCTGAACCAACTCCAGACACCCGACGGGCAACCCCTGCCCGCGCAAGGCTGGGAATTCTCGCTTGAAAAAGATGAGCGCGACGTGAACTTCCTCACCCTACGGGCCAAAACACGGCAACTGCTCTATCAGCCCATGCTTCGGTTCCACCTGCTTTTCCTCTATCTGCGAACCGATTTCGCCAAGCACATCGGACAGGGTTACACCGAAGACGCACCCAAACTGCACTCCGAGTTTCTCAACAGCCAGTTTTACCGCACGCTAACCGACAGTTTCCTTCGCGGTTACGCCGAGTGGCTCACCGAAATGCACGACAACAACCGCTCCGTTTCCCTGTTTGTTCCCGGAGAAACCGATATGGCCCGCTCCGTCACCGCCATCGGAACACGCAAGGCACTGCTCGGGCACAAGTCGGTTGACCCCAACGTGTTCAAGTCCGAGATGAACCGCATCAGCCGCGACAGTGACCGTTACAGCGCGCGCACGGTGGAGTTCAAACTGCTCGACCTTTTCCACCAGGCCGCCACCAAAATCATCAACGAACGATACGAGAACGTCAACTGAACCGGAAACTGCCTGTTATGCGCCCGATGATTAAATATCGTGGAGGAAAAAGCAAGGAAATTCCTCAAATTATGAGGTTTATTCCTCGCTTCAAGGGGAGGTATATCGAGCCGTTTGTAGGAGGCGGGGCGGTGTTTTTCCACTTGGAACCCCGGCAGGCGATCATCAACGACGTAAATGACAGGTTGATGGCTTTCTACCGAGGTGTGCGGGACAACTATGATGGTCTCCGCGCCGAATTGGACGAAATAGAGCGGCTTTACGCGGCCAACCGGCATGAGTTTGAACTCCTGAAGCAACTTAACCCCAACGAACGAGTGGAGGATAAGAACGAGGCTCTCTACTATGCCCTGAGGGATATGTACAACCACCTGCGGCCAAGTTCTTACAGCGACGCCCTGCTCTACTATTTTATCAACAAAACGGCCTATTCGGGAATGATTCGCTTTAACTCAAACGGCGAGTTTAATGTGCCTTACGGGCGTTACAAATCAATCAATACCAACCTCATTACCCGAAACCACCATCAGTTGCTCAACCGGACAGACTTGTATTGTTCTGACTACGCTTCGATATTCGCAATCAGTGAGGATAGCGACTTTATGTTTCTTGATCCGCCATACGACTGTACTTTCTCCGACTACGGCAATGAAACATACAAAGACGGTTTTGGTGAGACGGAACACCGCCGCCTTGCCCAAGATTTCCGCAATCTTTCCTGCAAGGCCTTAATGGTAATCGGGAAAACACCACTTACCGAGGAACTCTATCATCAATACATCATCGATGAGTACGACAAAAACTATGCCGTAAACATCCGTAACCGCTTTAAGTCGCAAGCCAAGCACATTGTTGTGGCTAACTATGACAGAGAACTGGTTAATAGGACATTCACCTCAGAAGGAGCCGATTACCACCTCGAAACCGCACAAGTTCTTCTCTTTGAAAAAGAAACTCCATATGGGCAAGAAGATAAATAGCCGTGTTCTGTTCATAACAACATCGCCTCGCTCGCCTGAGAAGATGGTTCCTGAAATCGAATTGCTGGTCAAGCACTTTGCAGGCCGGCCGTGGAATCCGGTTACTCAGCGTGAATATATGGAGTTGCTTCGAGAGCAAGACTTTTTTGCAGGCGATGGCTCCAATGACCCTGCTTTCAGTGCACGCGACCGCATCAATCGTGCTCCGAAATCATTGGGCTTCGTCAGGCTTCAGCCGGTTGTCGGTCTGACTCCGGCCGGAGAACAACTGCTAAAGGCAAATAATAAAGGCGAAGTCTTTCTGCGTCAATTGCTTAAATTTCAAATTCCTTCAGCTTACCACCAACCCACACCGCAGGCTGCCCGATTTCACGTCAAACCCTATTTGGAACTAATTCGATTGGTAAGAACCTTAGGTACGCTGAAATTCGATGAATTACAGATTTTCGGTCTTCAACTTTACGACTATGGGCAGTTTGACAAAATCGTAGGAAAGATTCTCCAGTTCCGTGAACAGCAGAAAGCGCACCAAGGCAGTTACCGCCAGTTCAAGTCAACATGCCTACGCGCAGAATTGGAGCGAATTTATTACGACCAAATTTCGGAAGGGAAAACCAAAACACGCGAAAGCAGCGACAGGTCGATCACCAATTTTCTGAACACGCGTGCACGTAACATGCGTGACTATGCCGATGCTTGCTTCCGCTATTTGAGGGCTACGGGACTGGTGAATGTGTCATATCACGGCAAATCATTGTCTATCAATCCGCTTCGTGCTGAGGAGGTTGAGTTTATACTAAATAAAATTGATAGAGAACCTTGTTTCATCAATGCGCCTGAGGACTATATAGAGTATTTGGAGTCGGCACATTTGCCTGAATTGCTAACTGACAACCTGCAACAGTTGGAGCAAAAGATTCGGAGCGAGTTTCCCGATCTCTTGATTCCAGAGAATGCCACAATCCAGCAACTTAAGGATATATACAGCGAGGCTCTTAAGCGGCAGAAACATGCTGCTATTGAGATTCAAGTCGAACAACTGAAACAATATCGCGATTACGCCAATGTCCAAGAGACTTTCCGGCAACTTTCCGTCGGTGAACTCTACGATGCCCCACTGATGCTTGAATGGAATATGTGGCGGGCAATGACTATGCTTGATGGTGGAGAGATAAAAGCCAACCTAACTTTTGATGACTATGGGCGTCCACTTTCAACCGCTGCGGGTAATAAGGCCGACATAGTGTGTGACTACGGCGAGTTTACCCTTGCTGTGGAAGTTACCTTATCAAGTGGGAACCGGCAATTTGAAATGGAAGGGGAGTCGGTTTTGCGCCATCTGGGCAACCTCAAAAAAACGACTGGCAAGCCTTGTTACTGCCTCTTTGTCGCACCCAAAATCAGTTCTGCCTGTATTTCTTATTTCTATACGCTTCATCACGTAAATCTCCATAGTTACGGTGGACAGTCCACCATCGTTCCGCTCCCTTTGGATGTTTTCCGCCAAATGTTGGAGCAATCCTACAAAACCGATGGCGTGCCTGCGCCGGATTCCGTGAAAGCGCTGTTCAAAGCCTCGCAGACTATTGCCGATAAAGCCGCGGACGAACTTGAATGGTACAATCAAATACGTCAGTTCGCCTCGCATTGGCTCTGTTCAACTATATAACGAAACTAAAATACCTAATCCATATGAGCGACAAACTTTCCTATAGCAATAATGCCTCAGGGGCTTCCAGCGATGGTTGGAACCCGCGGGACACCTACCAAGACGACGACATAGCGCGGATCAAAGACCCCGACGGAGGTCTGAGCAGCAGTCCGAGAACGGCTATACCAAGTCCGTTCGCGCAACTCGACCTCATCAAGAACGCCTTCGCGCAACTGGCTAATCCCAACCTCGCCGGAGCGGTGATGAACGAGCGCCTCGTGAGCAACGCACTCGATGTGGCGCAACTCTTCTTCGACTTCGAAAACCATAAAGACTACCTGCGCATCATCCGCTGGAACCGTGACGAGAACCTCGCCCAACTCAAGGCTGACCCGACACACGCGCTCTATGGTCAGACGCTGGAACTCTTCCTCTGTTCCGACACGGTGTACAACTTCAACACCCTTTCCGACTGGTTTATCCTGATGTACGACAACCAGGTGCTTGGCGGAACCAGTCCGTCGTCGCTTGTGATGGCCGCGCCGGCGGTGCGCCAAATCGATGCGATTCACGTGGAGCAGGGTGTGAGCCTGTTCGGCGCCGTGAGGCATCTGTGGGAACGCGACGAGGACTTCGTCTACTGCATGTTCCTGCTCATGAACGCCTATCCACAACTGCGCGCCAACCTGCGTCACGTTTACGCCTACATGCTTGCCAACATGGACCGCATACGCAGTCGCCGGCCTGACCTCTACCGGCGTATCACCGAGGTGATTCCCAACCCTCAGGCACACAATCCGGAACAAGCCGGATTCATCCGCGAGCGTCTGGAGCAGGCTTTCGACCCGTTCGGAAGCGGAGCCGACGTGAACGTGCTCGGGGCACGACTGTACCACAAACGCGCCCTTGACATCCGTTATTCCGCCTCGCAAAGCGACTTCGTGATCGCTCCCACCGTGCCGCAACCCGATGGAACAATCATGCCTCTCGTGCTCAGAAGCGGCTTCAACGGATCGGTGGAGCATTACCGATACATCGACAAGGACTGGGACAGCGCCACAGAAGTGCTCGCCGACGGAATACCCCTCGACCGGCGTAAGCTGCCCGACACGGGTATCCAGTACCCATTCCTGACAACCGCTGACCTGCTCACTGAGAACCTGCTCCGCCTGAGCGCGCCCATTGACGAGGAGCATTACTTCAACGGAAACCTCGCATCCGCTTCGGGAAACTCCCGATTCGGATACCTCCTCCCGATCAAACCCGAGTTCTTCCGCTGGTTCACGGCCGAAGACCTGCGCGGGCGCGTAGGCGGAAAAAATATGCTCGACATCACCGAACTCAACGACGGCTCGGTCGAAGTCACCCTGCGCATCCCCATCCGGAAGCGTTTCATCGAACTCTCGCGCCGGTATATGGCAAACACCGACAGCACATGGCTGTTCAACGAGCGCCGCGGTGTGGGGCGTGTGGTGAGTGTCATTATCAGTATGTCGGTTTTCCCCTTCGTGCGCACAAACCGCAACGATGACTACACCGTTCAACTGTTCTCGATGACCCCCGACAGCACCGTCTCGCTCAAATTCTTCGGCAAAGAAACCCTGCAAGTGTCCGACAAAATGCGTTCACGCGCTCCTTACACCACCGTCTACTACGACATCGACGGCACATGGGATTACGCCGAAGCCACCATAGAACATCCGCTCGGGCACTTCACCGGTGTCATCGCTCCGCAGTGGAAGCCGTATAACCCGTCGGTGCGTGAACTCGTGTTTGCCGTTGACTTCGGAACCACCAACACACACGTGGAATGGGCCGAGCGCGGCAACACCTCCCAGCCGCTGCAGTTCGACTGGTCGAGCGCACAGGTGCTCGTGGCGCCCCTGCTCAAGCAAGGCGGCCTCAACCTGGCCGACCAAGTGCAGCGCGTCGAGTTCCTGCCGAACGAAATCAACGCACTCTACGGATTCCCCCTGCGCTCCGCCCTGGCCTCAAACACCGGCAACGACGGCGGGACACGACTGTTCCACGACGTGAACATTCCCTTCCTGTACGAGCGCAAATACTTCGACGGATACGACGTGACAACCAACCTCAAGTGGATGGGCGACACCACACTCGCGCGCGAGTTCCTGCGTGAAATCCTGCTGTTGATCAAAGCCAAAATCCTGCTTGAGAACGCCGACCTCAACCGCGCGCAGGTGGTCTACTTCTTCCCCGTGAGTATGGGCGGAAGCGACCGCCGAAAACTCCAGGACGCCTGGGAAAACCTCTACCGGACCTATATCGGCTCCGATATGAGCCACCTCCAGGC
This sequence comes from uncultured Bacteroidales bacterium, assembly GCA_902772965.1. Taxonomy (GTDB): domain Bacteria; phylum Bacteroidota; class Bacteroidia; order Bacteroidales; family Muribaculaceae; genus Sodaliphilus. The sequence continues at coordinate 14,211 of CACYCT010000050.1, forward strand.
CTACCCCGAATCAATCGCGCCGGCCTACTACTATCAGGGAGCCGCCGTGAGCGGTGGCAGTTTCGTGTCCATCGACATCGGCGGAGGAACGTCGGACATCGTCATCTACCAACCCACCTCCGACCGCATGCGCTCCGAGCCTGTGGCCATCTCCTCGTTCCGCTTCGCCGGAAACGCCATCTTCGGAGACGCCTTCGACGAGTGCAAAGCCGACGACAACCCGCTGTTGCAGCACTACTGCTCCTATTTCGAGCAACTTATCGCAAACGACCGGACTACCAACATCGGCTACCTCACATCTATCCTCCAATCCATCAAGCGCCGTCAGCGTTCCGAAGACATCAACGCGTTCCTGTTCTCGATCGAGAACGTGGAGGAACTGCGCTCGTTGCGCGAAATCGACCGCAACCTCTACAGTTACAACACCCTGCTTCGCAACGACGAGCAGCGTAAACTCGTCTTCCTCTATTTCTACTCCGCCATCATCTACTACATCGCCAACACCATGAAGGCCCGTGAGTTTGAAATGCCGAAGCAAGTCTACTTCAGCGGAACCGGCTCGAAGATTCTCAACATCGTGGGCTCGCTCGGACAGGTGACCGACCTCACGCAATCCATCTTCGAACGTGTCTTCGAAAACACCTACACCGAGCAGTTCACCATCAAAATCGAAACCGACTGCCCGAAGCAGATCACCTGCCGCGGAGGTATCAAACTTGAGAACCAACGCCTCGAAGGCTCCGTCTCGCGGCACGTATACGACCCCAAGAGCGTGACCGCACTCAAGTACTGCCACTCCATGATTGGAATCCGCCAACTCACGTTCTCGCAAGTGGGAACGGTGGAAATCCGCAAGGAAATCGCCGACCAGGTGCGTTTGTTCAACCGGTTCTTCCTCGAACTGCTTGACAAGAACACCAAGGACGACTTCGGCGTGGACAACACGGTGGTGAAAATATTCCAGTCGGTTGTCGGACGCGACCTCGACAACTACCTCACCGCCGGAATCAACGCCTACCTCGCGGGACGCTACGAGAGCGCCGACGTTGTGGAAGACGTGCCCTTCTTCTATCCCATCATCGGAACCATCCGGTACAACCTGCTCGGCAACCTGTGCAACGAAGTGATTTCTAAACATAACAACCAAACCGAATCGTTATGAAAACCTCTCCCACACGCCTGTGTCTGATTCTGGTGGCCTTCCTGCTCGCAGGTGGCATGGCCTTCGCGCAAACCGCCGACTCCACGCGCCTCAACCAATCGCAGTGGCAACACGCCCTCGCCATCATCGCTCAGAATGAGGCACTCGACGCCGGATACGGACAACCCACCCAATCTTTCGCCGACGCCGCCCCCAACGGAGCGTATACCCTCGAAGACCTCAACAACGTTTATGGGCAGAACTCCAAGTGGAGCGAAGTGTACCACCGTCTGAAAATCATCGAAAACAACGAGGGTTCCATCGCCGACATCAGGCGTGAGGCCGGCAGGCTCGCGCCGCAGGTGACCAGGCAACTCAGCGCCTTCCTCGCAAAAGCGCCCGGTGAAGCCACAGAACCGCAACCGGTGCCGGCCGTGGCCGACTCCACGCCCGTGATCGCATCGGAAGCCGACACACCCGCCGAACCGGCCAAACCAAGCCGGACGCTTGACCTGTTCCCGCTAATCGCGTTCCTCACCGGGCTAATCGGCATCGGCATTGCCCTGTGGACATTCATGAGATGCCGAGCTGCCGAGAACGCACTGCGTACTGAAATCAACCTTACAAAAAACTCGTTGAGCAAACTCGCCAACGACCTCGAGGCCCAAACCTCCGCACTGTTGACCCGCATCGCGAATATGGAAGCCAACCAGCGCGTGATGAGCCCGAGACCACCGCAGCACAAGGCACAACCTGCCGCCGTCACCACCGCTCCGCCCAACGTGGAAAAGAAATACTACCTCTCCAAACCCGATGAGAACGACTGCTTCACGCGCGTGTCCGACCAGTTCGAACCCGGAAATTCCCTGTTCGTGCTCACAACAACCGACAACAAGCATGGCGAGTTCCAAGTGATCGACAACCGTGACGTGTACCGCTTCGCCCTGATGATGCCCTCGGAAAACCTGCTCCAGGCTTGCTCGGGTAACTCCATTCAGGTCTCCACAGGTATGTCGCGGATCATCACCGACCGGCCGGGCGAGGCGCACTACGAAAACGGACAATGGCGCGTCGTGGTCAAGGCCATCATCCACTACGAAAGTTAGCCCATGCGTTGGACTTGCCCGAACTGCGGAAAGCAAATCGATTTCTCCTCAAGTCAAATCCGGCAAACGGGAGGCATTGTCGTATGCCCGCAGTGCCTCTCCTCCGAGCGTGTGCCTCTGCCTGAGCAACCCACGCCCAAACCGTCAACCACAACGAAACAACCTCCCCGAACCGTCGTGCCCAAACAAACCCCCACCGCCAAACCCGCCACACGACCCGTCGCGCCAAAGAAACCCAAAAGAAAGAAAACCAAGCGGCATGGCCTGCTCGCTCCCATGTCGGCCATCGGCTGCCTGTGGCGCAGCGTTGTGTTCACCCTCATTCTCCTGGTCGTGTACATCTTTGTGGGGTGGGCTCTCAATTACGTATGAAAACTCTGCTCTGCCTGATCGCTTTCGTTATGATGGCCATCCCCGCCACACAAGCGCAAACCACGCGCATCGCCCTGCTCAGCGACACCCACCTGCTCGCTCCCGAACTCTTCGACCGCGACAACACCGCCTTCCGGACTATGGCAAGCACAGAGATGCGCCTCGTTGAGCATAGCGACGAAATCATCAAAGCGATGATTGACACCATACTCACCGTCAAACCGCAACTGGTGGCAATCACCGGCGACCTCACCCACAACGGAGAACGCGCGTCGCACCTCCGCCTCGTTGAACATCTGCGCCGACTGCGCCAAGCCGGCATCACCGTGCTCGTCATCCCCGGAAACCACGACATCAGCAACCCCTTCGCCCGCGCTTTCCACGCCGAGAAACCCGAGTATGTGCCAACCATCACACGCGATGAGTTCGCCGACATTTACGCCGACATGGGCTATGCCCTCCGCACAACCGTCCGCGACACCGCCTCGCTCTCATACGCGTGCGAACCCGTTGACGGACTCGTCGTGCTCGCACTCGACAGCAACCGCGACGAGGAAAACCAACTCATCGCCCGCGGAGACAACCGAGACCGATACAACAGCGCCGGAAGACTGCGCCCCGAAACGCTCGACTGGGCATGCCGGCAAGCCGACATGGCGCGGCGCAACGGAAAGCACGTCGTAGCACTTATGCACCACCACCTGCTTGAGCACTTCGACGGCGAGGCACGTTTCCTGCCAAACTACGTTGTCGGCGACAACAACCACATTGCCCACACCCTCGCCGACGCAGGCGTGAAAGTAATCTTCACCGGCCACCTGCACATCACCGACGCCGCCGCTTCGGCCGACCGCCGAATCACCGACATCGCCACCGGAACAGCAACTTCTTATCCCTTCGCCATACGATTCGCCGACGTCGACGGCAACGCACTCCGCATTACCACCTCATTTCTCGCGCTGCCGCAATATCAGGAGCAGGGACGGCGACAAATCGTGCAAGGCGTACCCGGCGTGGCGAATATGTTCATTAACCGATTGTGGAGCAGAATCGCGTCCCGACGCGCCGCATTGGTGGACTTGCTCGCCGACGAAAACGTTGACACCACACGCATCCCCGCCTCACCGAAACAACTCAACGCGCTCATTTTCGAATATATGCGCCAACCACTCACCGAGAGCCTGCTCATGTTTTCGCGCGGCGGCGAGCGGCCAACTCAGGCGCAAGCCATTATCGGAACCATTCGCGACTCTGCAATCCGGATGATCGGCGACATCCTCCCCACGCAGGCCGAACACATCATCCCCTTTGTCGACCGAAATCTCTTGCCACAAGTTGAGCCCATTCTCCGCTCAGCCATTGAAGACCGCAACCACTTCGGCACACCCGACGAATCGGCGACACACGACCACGTCCTCACTATCCCGCTCCGATAAGCCATTCACATTTCGGACTCCAACAGAGTGGTATGGAAACAAAAACTCCCCTGCGCGGGCAGGGGAGTTTTGTAGTGAAACAGGGACTCGAACCCTGGTTTCCGCCGTGAGAGGGCGGCGTCCTAGACCACTAGACGATATCACCATTCGGACTGCAAAATTACACCTAAAATTTCATACGGCAAAATTTTTTGCCCTTTTTTCACGTTTTTTATGTGAAAAAACATCTGACGAAAATTTTCTGGCCCGGGCAATGCCCCAGTTCCGGGCATTATTACTATCTTTGCGTTGCAACTAAAAACACCACAATATGGCTAACAAACGACAAGTAAAGAAAGCAATCTACAACGCATGCGGCGAAATGGCCATGCAGTGCCTGATCGCACAGGAAATGCTCAGCAACGAGCAGACTTTTGAGCAATGGGACCAAGTGCTGGTCGACATCGCCGCCCTGCAATCGGCCGCCATCGCCCGTGTACGTCGGGGATTCAACAAAGCGCAAGCGCGTGAACTTACCGACTTCTTCACCACCCGGGCGCAGGAAATCGCAGGCAAAATGAACGCCTTGATGCCCAAGAAGGCCTGAGTATGAACATCTTCCGATGGCTTATGCGCCGCGCGGGTTGGGCCTTCGTCGAACGGATTCCAACCCCGCCGCGGTGCGTGATATGCGTTGCGCCCCACACGAGCAACTGGGACTTCATTTGGGGAGAACTCGCTACACGCTCGGTGGGAATCAAAGCCTCATTCCTTATTAAAGACACATGGTTTAAATTCCCGCTCGGCCCGCTCATGCGCGCACTCGGAGGTATTCCCGTGAAGCAACACACCCACACGCGCGTAACCGATAGCGTCGTGGCCGAGTTTGCCGCCCGCGACCGGTTGCAAGTGGCCGTTACTCCCGAAGGCACGCGCGGGCCTAACCCCAACTGGCACCGCGGTTTCCTTCACATCGCGCGCGAGGCAGGCGTGCCCATCGTGCTGGCCTACATCGACTATGCGCGCCGCGAGGCCTGCATCGACCGCCTCTTTGTCCCCTCGGGCAACGTTGATGACGATATCATCGCCATCAAGCGCTATTACAGCCAATTCACCGCCCGATTCCCCGAAAAATTCGTTACCGGACTGACCGGTTCCAACCCCACCTAACCCGCTCTGACGCTATGCTCAACCGCAATCTCAACGTATCCCTGATAGAACTCGACATCGCCTGGGCCGACCGGCGCGCCAACCTTGACCGACTCGCGCAGTTAATGAAAACCTTGCCCGACGGAACCGACCTCGTGGTCGTGCCCGAACTCTTCTCCACCGGCTTCATCACCGACAACCGCGAACTGGCCGCCTCGCTTGCAGAGCGCAACACCGGCGACACCATCGCCGAACTGCACGGCCTCGCGGAGCAGCACCGGGTGGCCATCGCCGGCAGTTTTCTCGCCGCCACAGCCGCGCAACTCTACAACCGAGCCTTCTTTGTTGAACCCAACGGAGAAGACACCTTCTATGACAAGCGGCACCTTTTCGCCTTCGGCGGTGAGGACCGGGTGTACAACCCCGGTCGACGAATGGCGCCTATCGTGCGTTTCCGCGGGCTGAATTTCAAGATTATCGTCTGCTACGATTTGCGTTTTCCCGTGTTCTGCCGCAATGTGCGCAATGAGTATGACGTGTTGCTTGTGGTTGCCAACTGGCCGCGCTCGCGTCAGTCGGCGTGGCAGACCCTGCTTGCCGCCCGCGCGCTCGAGAATGAGGCTTACGTGCTCGGCGTGAACCGCTGCGGTACAGATTCGGCCGACATCGACTACGCTTCGGGAAGTAGCGTGGTTGTAGACTTCAAGGGGCGTGTGATGGCCCGCCGCGAGGGAGAGTCGCCCGTTGTGAGTGCCACCCTTTCGCCGGCCGACCTGGCGCGTTTCCGCGAGAAATTCCCCGCGTGGAAAGACGCCGACACCTTCCACATCGATTGAGGCACAGATACCCATATGGCCGCCCACTTAGACCCCGTCTGAGTGGGCGACTGAATGGTCATCTGTGTGGATATATCAGTTAAATAATGTAAATAAAATATAAAATAAACTAATACGGTCTTATTATCGTTATTTGCTAATAAAAAAATAATTACCTTTGTATGCCTAATTATATTTTCTTGGCGTTTAGTTGGAGAATATAAATTTGACTGATTCGTATTTAGTCGGAAGTCGCCTGCTGCGAGAAAATCAATGTGGTGGCTTTCGGGGAAATGTTAAAATAGTTTACAATATACTCACCTAAAACAAGACAGAAATGAAGAAAACTTTACATCTTATGTTGACGTTCGCGCTTGCGACGATTTTCGCCGTGAGTGCTTACGCCCAACCCGCGTCAGGATACTACAAGATCCAGAACGTGGGCAACGGCAAATATGTGGAAGTCACCAGCCCCACATATGCCATGCCTCGCGCGACCGTAGATGATGCGACCGTTATCTACGTTGGCGTAGGAGAAGAGTGGACCGTAGGCGACGACGACCTGTTTGAGGCTGGCGGTACTCCCGATGGCTCCTATAAAGTGACCTCTCTGCAAGGCAACGGTGTGCAGGTTTACAGTTATGTGAACTATGCCGTTTCGTTGGCCTACGCCTTTATCGATGTCCGACTGAAAGACGGCAGCAAAGTGGCACATCCCCTCACCGACGAGGAAGTGGAACTGGCCAAAGAAACCATCAAGTACTACGCCGACAATGAAGTGTTCATGCGCATCAAGCCCGACGGCTCCTATGTGAACGCCATCGCCACCATTCCCGCCATTCCCGACTGGGTGGAGGAGAAAGCCCGTGAGCACGGTGTCACCGACGGCGCCTGGAACTGGGCCGTTCGCCAAGTGCTCAGCCGCCTCGACCGTCTCGGCGAGTTCGGAATCGGCGGATTCAAAAACCTCATCGCCAACAACCTTGAGAAAATCCAGCCCGGAACCACCTACTACCTCACCGCTGACGAGGACAACACCTTCGGCTACATCACCGCAGCCGAATTCAATGCGCTCACAGCCCGTAAGAAAGCCCCCGCGCGTTGGAAATTGGAAGAGGTGGAGACCTTCGCCTGCGCCGAAAGCGGCTACTACCGCATCAAGAACGGCGCCGGATTCGGCGGCAAACAATACGTCCGCGTAGACGGAATGTATGAGGCCGAGCCCGACGCGACCGCCGAAGAGGCGCTCACCGACCCGGGTACAGTCATCTACCTCGGAACGGAAGCCATGCCCGGCAAAACAAAAGTCACCGCCCTGTTCGCCCAGACCGACGACGTGATTGAATATGCCAAGAAAGCCGTCCGTCTGGCCTACGACTTCGCCCTGCAAGCCATCGAGGAATACACCGAGAACGCCCAAAGCGAGAACATCCAGAAGGTGAAAGACGAACTGCCCGGTATCTTCAAGAACTACATCAACAGCCAGTATGACCTGCACGGATACCTCTACCTGAAACCCACCATCACCGCCAACCGCGAAGACGCTGTTTACTGCATGGTTACCCTGCCCGGCATGTCGACCCTCGACGAGACCGTCGCTTCCATCTTCGGCGGCACCAGCGGCTACACCATCGCCCAAGACTTCCCCTGGGCATTCCGCACCAACGAAGGCGGCGCCATCATCGGCCTCGACACCCTCGGTGTGTGGAACTTCGCCTGCGACCGTCTGATTGAAGGCCTCGCCAACCGCGGCAGCAGCCAGAGCATCCAGAACCTTGTGAAGAACAACATCAAGAACGTTGTCACCGGCCACACCTACGTGCTCGCCGAGGACGCTCAGGCCACATTCGACTACTACGACATCACCCGCAACTACGGTCTGCAAGGCGACGCCATGCTCGACTCCATCGGTGACATCGCCAAGTGGGTGCTCGAGCCCATTGAGGGCGAGCGCGCCCTGCAAGCCAAAATGGTGGCCAGCGGTGTGAACCCCGATGACGACCAAACCTACTATTACGGAACCCACTACGCATCCTTCCCCGTCGACATCGCCGAAGGCATGAAGGCCTACACCATCACCGGAGCCGAGATGAACACCGAGAATAAATATATCCTCACCAAATCTGAGCTGCCCGGCACCCGCATTCCCGCCAACGTGCCCGTACTGCTCGAAAGCAAATCGGAAACCGGCAATGTGCTCACCATCTATGACGATGTGGTGATTGTCGTTGACAACGATTCCATCATTCCCGCTCCCCGTCGCGTGGTCACCAAGGCCCAAGACGGTGAGAACCTGCTCGTGGCCGACCACTTCAACAACACCAAAGACACCCGCAATATGGTGCTCTACGGCCTTTCGCAAGACAACTACGGCCCCGGCTTCGTTAGTTATACCGAGGCAGGTCTGACCGGCAATGTGGCCATGCTCGACGCCTCCACGCTGCCCGACAGCCCCGATGGCTTCTACATCTTCGCCAGCGAAGTGCCTGAAACCGGCATTGATGCTCTGAAAACCGACAACATCAAGAGCGTGAAATACGTCAGTGTTGCCGGTGTGGTAAGCGATAGCCCGTTCAATGGAATGAACATCGTCATCGCCACCATGACCGACGGAACAGTCAAAGCCGTCAAGGCCGTGTTCTGATAATTCTTAATATTACACAATAGGCCTCAATTCTTTGGAGTTGGGGCTTATTGTTTAATGACTATAAGTAATATGAGTTTCATCGAGATAAACGGTTGTCAATCTTCACTCAGATTGTCGGAGTTGCAATAAGACCTATGGTTGCTATTTCTTCCAATAATTTTGAGTTAAATTATGCTAAAGGCGCAAATCCTGAAGGTTGTGGTTTAAGATTTTTTTATATATTTGCGCATTACTTATTGTGGCCCGCTTTGACTGCGAGTTGTTAAGAAACCAATTTAGACTAACACTATGAAACTTTGTCAATTATCGTCTGTCATACTGACGCTGGCGGTGGCTCTCGCGGCTTCCGCGCAGATGAGTTTTACCAGCAATTATTATGGTCCGGGATACTACCGGATCATCAATCATGGCGCTTCCGACAATGCCTATGGCAATTCGTTGGCTGTTGTGAAAATCAATTCCAATCAGCCACTCAAACTTGACCAGATAGAGTTGATTTCCGAGGCACACCGCATTCACTCCGATGCCGGGACTGTAGTATATGCTGAAATGATTTCCCCTGATGAGATTGATCAGGTGCTGCCTTATGGCCTGCTGAATATCATGTCGCAGGGCGCGGGGACAAAAGCGATTACACAGAGTCTGATGACTACGATAGAGGCAGCCGGCAGCATCGACTATCCTTTGTCGTACATACCCGTAAATGTCGGACCGGCATGGACAATGGGAGAAAATTCGTTGTATCCCCCGAGTCAGACTTTCGGTCCGCTGTATCAGGCAAGTATCAATCTTTTCGGAATTACGGCTTTGTTCCGTGATTGTAAAGCCGGAGGCCAAAAGGGTTATTTCCCGAATTTCGGCTTTACGGGTGATATCACCTATGCTCCGGCTGATCAGGGGGTGACGAGTCTGGTTGAGAGTATGTTCAGCAATACTCGTGACAAGTACAACAACTGGTATCTCGTTCCCACGACCGAGGCTGACAATTACTATACACCCGTCTACAACAACCCCACCGGCGACGGTTACCTCAACGACGGCACGCTCAACTGGGCCACGCTCTGCGTCGACTTCCCCTATTACCTGCCCGCGGGGGCGAAAGCCTACATCGTAGATGGCAGCGGCATTGACGCAAAGAAAGAATTGGATTGGGATTTTATTCCCGCCGGTGTGCCGGTGCTGCTGAGTTGGCCCGGAACGGCAACCACCGATGTCCACCTGCGCCCGGGACTGCTCCCCGCCAGCGTGGAGGCAAGTCTGTCGGGTCAAATGAACGCCAAACTCACGGCCGACGAATGGTGGCTCAACTGGAACCAGCCCGCGATTCTGAACAAGTACTATGAGGGTTATAACGCCGCCTGTGCCGAATTCGGGCAGGAAACCGTCGATTGGACCTACCGGCTGTTGCTCGACCTCAACGCCAGTTACAACAACCCACTGCGAATTGAAGAGAGCACGACAAAAGACGAGGTGTTTGAGACAATCCGGATTTATAACCTGATTGTCTCCACCAATTCCGAAGACCTTTTCCAACTCTTCCTTGACGATGCCGGATTCCGGGCATATCTGCAGAATCTTCGGGGTCTGACCGACGCGCAAATATCGGGTATGATGGGTAGCCATGACGCGATTAATAATCTTATTGTCAATACTCCCATGGAGGCGTATTTCGAGTATTTCCGAAGCGATGCCGATTTCCGGCAGTACATCAAAAATCTGCATGAACTGACCGATGAGAAAGTGGAAGAATACCGAAATGGAACTTTGCAGAATTTTGCCGAACTGATTACCCCTGACAGAGAGGCATTCTTCCAGCATTTTCTCGAAGATGCCGGATTCCGCGCGTTTTTCAAGAACTTCTGGAGTCTGTCTGACAGCGAAGTTCAGGGTCTGATCGCGTTTGATTCGCAGGTGATTCCGGCAATAGAGAATTATAAGGGTCAACTTGCTCAGGCGATGCCGGTGCTGAACCAGATGTTTGTCACCACCACCCGCAACGCGTATTTCTACCTGACCTATAACGATATCTTCTCAGAGGCTAACGCCACCTACCGCGCCAAGGAGGCAGCGTATGTCGCCGCTTCGAAAGCGATGGACAACTCGCTCTACTGGGTGGGAACATATCTCGATGTCGACCAGACGACCGACAAGACCGGCTTTGCCCAACTTAGCATTGAGAGCGGCAAGCCCACCTTCGCAACCGCCATCGACATATGGCACGGCAACACCGCCTATTATCACCCCAACCTGAAGTCGCTGCAATGGATTGCGGAGAATGGAACTAAAAACGGAGTCTATATCATCAGAGACCAGTTGCTCGCAAAACATATCACTTACGTTGATGATGAGCAGGAGAGGTGGGTATATGCCAAAGATGACAACAACTTCAAACTCAAAGATGAGAACAGCGATAATCTCATCGACTATATGCACAACAGCGCCTACTTTAACGAGCCGGGCGTTGAGGTTCCTTCCGTGTACGACCAAAGCAACTGGGTTTGCCTGCATGTGAGTCAAGATTTGCTTCAGAATAATGGTTTCAACGATTTAAACGGAATGGCGGATTATGACCCGGATCAACAACTGCCTCATGCAGTGTTTATGGAAAATGTTACCGGCAAGGTGATTGACACGGAAAACTTGACCATTGAGGTATCTTCGTTGTCCACCTCCACGCGTGTTCCCACAGCGGAGGAGAAATTGGTTAACGTCTACTCTGCCCCCAACTTCTATTCATCAACCACACAGTACGACAAGTACTTCTTCGCTCACCCGAAACCCAATGAGGTGGCTCTGCTCACGTGGGCCATTTTTGATGAAAACGCCGGAACGAATGGAAATGGAGCCTTTGTCGTTCCCAAAAAAGGTTTTGTTGATGGTAGGATGTTTAATGAGGCCGGTCTGAAAGGTGGATATGAAGTGGATTTCACCATTTGTGAAGAGAATCCTTTTGCCCCAGGAACGGCCTATACCTTCTATGGAGTAATCGCCAAGAAGACCGGTTCTCCCGCTCCGCGCCGTGCGCCGTCAGGTGATAACAGCAACATCAATACGGAATTGGTGGTTAGGCCGTTATACTATGGCCAGGGAGATCCCATCGTGACCGGTGTTGAGGACATTCGTTCTTCGGCCAAGTCAGAGGTTGTCCGGCGCAAGTACGTGAATGTGTCGGGTGTGCGCAGCGCGATGCCGTGGAAGGGCGTGAACATCATCGTCAGCCACCACGCCGACGGCTCGACCACCACCGACAAGGTCGTGTTCTGACACAACCGCCACTCATACACCTCTCAACATTTTGCGAGAGGTACATTTCATCGGATCGCTGCGCCCACTTGGCTCTATCTTAGAAGAGAATCTCCTAACGCACTGTAATTCACTGTCAGTCAGTGTGGGAGAGTTCCCCCTAAGTTAGAGCCAAGCGAGCGGAGCGAGCCAAAAAAATAATGTCAAGACGAAGTCGCGAAGCGGCGGGGCGTGTGTCTGATACAGGCAAACCTGCAATTATATGTGTCGCAAGAAACAGACCCACGGTTGGGTCATATATTGTTGATAATCTGCGTTCTGTCTCTGTAA
>CACYCT010000051.1 GCA_902772965.1 uncultured Bacteroidales bacterium
AAAGACTTCCTTATATGCAACTTTTCCTCAACCTATCCAATCACCCTTCGGCGGGGTGGAGCGAGGCGCAGCGGCAGGCGGCGATGGCGCTGATTCAAAAGCACGGATCCTCGTGCCGTGATGACGGCCAAACTCAGCCCGAAATCTTCGGCGACTGCCGCGGAACCGGCGCCGGAATCGTCGACCTGCCGTTCCCGAACGTGGACCCGGAAGCCGGCCCCGATGACATCGCCACGCTCGCCGACGCGCAAATCGCGCGCCTGCAAGCGGCCGGCCTCAAATCAGGCGATATCGTACACGTCATGGGCGAACTCACGCTCACCTACCAAATCGTGCGGCGGCTGAAAAGCCTCGGCGTCACCTGCGTGGCCGCCACCACCGAACGTATCGTCACAACCCAACCCGACGGAAAGAAACTCTCCGAGTTCCACTTCATCCAGTTCCGGCCATACTGACCACACACGCGGTAATCAAACCGTAAAAAATGCTAAAATTCGCACATAATACAGTTCTTATGAAATCAAACCTCATTCCCAAATTCCTCCATAGTAAGAACAAGTTGAGTATTCTCGCTTTGTTCCTCCTGCTTTGTGTTGACGTTGCGACGGCGCTGTGGAAAAACCACCTCACACCGTGGTGGGCCATCGTCATTCCCGCAATTCCTCTCATCGCCGAAATAATCTATATCGTCCGTCAAAAGAACCAACCCACCAATATCCCCGCGTTCTTCACCAAACTGGTGTCCTCGGCTGTGATGCCGAGTTTGACCGGCGTGGCATATCTCTTGGCTTTTCTGATGCACATCAGTTGGATTTCCGACGGTGTGCTCGGTTTGATCACCGAGGCGAATTGCACACATTGGGTCTCAACAGTTGTCGCGGTGTGCGGACTTGTCGTGCTCACCATCTTCTGCCCCGTCGGACGGAAAAAGAAAAACGATAACGCAACCACCATCTTTATCTCAGGAATGAGTTCTCTGCCTAAAAATAAGGATATTGTATACGAAAAACTGAACGTGCGGCCTCTCGTGAGCGTGCTTCAAAATATGTCAGACACCGACAACTGCCGCATGCTTATCCTGAAAAGCAAGCAGAATTCTATTCCTGAACCGCTTTTAGACTTCCTCGGAATCAGTGAGCAGGCGAGACAACTTGATAATGACGACGACCGCCTGCGGCTGATTATCCGAACCGTGGCCTTGAAGGAATTTCGTGAGAAAAAGTGGATTGCCACGATGCCCATTGACTTTACCGATGAGTGTGACTACGACAACTTCTCAAACTGCTATAACGAAATCGCAGAACGCGTGGAAAGGCTCGACACGGAAGATAATAAACTCGTGTTCAACCTCAGTCCCGGCACGACCGTGGTGAGCGCGCTTATGACCATACTCGCGATTGACTCCCAGCGCACACTGTTCTACTATAGCCAGGACGACAACCTATCCAACACCAAGCGCCTTATCGAAGTGAATAAATCCAGTATCCCCCTGCGAAATTTGCTCTCTCAAGCGCTTGAATCTCTCAACCAAGTGGGCGAGTAAACCCGGCTCAGAAGAAGAACGTTGACCGGTCTTTGAGTATCAGGCTGAAGTCGATCTCTTTCCCGATTACGGTCATCGACTTGAGCCGCTCGACCGACAGGGGGGACTATGAAAATACTGTCGTGGTTGTCGTACATCTGCTGCACCTGACGCAGGTCGTCGGCAATCGTGCGGCAACGCGCCGGCGCCGTGTCGGCCAGAAAAATCGAGCGCTGAACACGATGGCAACCCATCCGCTGGAGGTATTTCACCACCGCGCGGCGAACCTTGTTGCTCGTGATGTCGTACATCACAGCGTATCAACCCAAACAAAACGCTTATAGAGCCAAAAGACATAATCCGTAATCAGGTTAGGTGAAAAGTTGTCCAAGTTGTTCCCGTTGTCGTTATCCTTATTAACAGCTCTATAATCGTATTGTTTTCAGAAAATCTGCGCCTCCGGCGCGGCGTTGACGGTAGACGCACTCTGCCATAGAGGCCGTCGGAGACGGCGGACGGGCCGAAGGCCCGACTTTGTGCGCAAGACCATGCGAGAGCCTCGAAGAGGTGCGCCGCTTGGTCATACGGTCACGCGCGTAAGCCGTGCCTCGAAGAGGAACTTCCACTGTGCACCCGTCACACGAAGACGAGGGACGACAGTGCAACCTCTATCGAGGTAGTCCCACACCTGCCATCTTACCCCACTTAGGCCGTACTCGCTGCGCTCGCACCCCCAAAGTGGGGTTAAAGAGATGTAACCTCTATCGAGGTTTTGCCTACGTCAGCCTTTCGCTGTATCATACTGCTATTCACATTCCTGCGTCGACCCCACCATTCCGTCGCTTCGCTCCTTCATGGCGGGGTTTTCACACTGGTTATCGCCTGTCGGCGATATATGGTTCTGTAATGTTTTGTGCGGATAAGCCTGCAATATTTGGCGAATCAGCGCCGGAGGCGCGGACGGGCCGAAGGTCCGACTTTGTGCGCAAGACCATGCGAGAGCCTCGAAGAGGGTCGACGCTTGGTCAATGAAATCGGCAGCATCAGCGTGCCTCGAAGAGGAACTTTCGCTGCAAACAAGTGAAATGTTGTGGATACGGAGATAACGGATTCGTCACAAAACAGACAACAAAT
>CACYCT010000052.1 GCA_902772965.1 uncultured Bacteroidales bacterium
AGCCGAGGTAATGGCGCGATGCAATCCGTCAAGACTTTGATACACAATGACAACCTCGGTCGAAATCTCGGGCGGAGTGACCATCTTGGAAATCTGCCGCGAGATTTCATCGTCGGTAAAGGGCTCGTAAATGCGCGTGACGTAATTCACGATTTCCTCCTTCGGCAAGTCTTCCTGCTCCTTGCATTGGTGATAAACTTCATCGATTAAATCTGTTTTTCCTTGCTGGCGCAGCAACTCAATAGCCGCCTTAAAGGCGCAGAACTCCGCCATACGGCTCATGTCGATGCCGTAGTAGTCGGGAAAGCGCACCTGCGGCGATGAGGACACAATCACAATGCGCCGCGGATGGAGGCGGTCGAGAATACGGATGATGGATTGCCGGAGGGTGGTTCCGCGGACAATACTGTCGTCAATCACGACAAGGGTGTCCTGATGGTCGCGCACCTGACCGTAGGTCACATCATAGACGTGGGCAGCGAGGTCGTTACGCTGATTACCTTCGGTGATAAAGGTACGCAGTTTGATGTCTTTTATCGCCACCTTCTCGGCTCGCAACCGTGCCGAGAGGATTGATTTGAGCCGCCGGTCGTAGTCGGGCGCGGCAGGTTCAAGAGCGCGAATTTGCTCATACTTACGCTGTTGAAGCAATTCATTCAACCCCTCGATCATCCCCATATAGGCCACCTCGGCCGTGTTGGGAATGAAGGAGAAAATGGTGTTGTCGAAGTCGTGGCCAATCGTCTCGGCGATTTTCGGGGCGAGTTCATGACCGAGGGCCTTGCGCTCGTTGTAGATGTCCCGGTCGCTGCCGCGGGAAAAATAAATGCGCTCAAACGAGCAGTGGGCATACGGTTTCGGCTCCAGTATCCGCTCGATGGTGATGGAATTGTCTTTATGTACAATTACTGCCGATCCGGGGGGCACCTGTTTTACTTCGTCAACCGGAATATCGAGCGCGGTTTGAATCACGGGGCGCTCGCTGGCAGCGAGGAACACCTCGTCGTTGGCATAGTAGAACGCCGGCCGGATGCCATTCGGGTCGCGCAAGATGAACATATCGCCGCTGCCGGTGATGCCGCACATCGCATACCCACCATCCCACGTCAAGGCCGGGCGCTGCAAAACGCGCGTGAAATCGAGGTTGAATTCCATTTTGCGCGACAGTTCCGGCTCAACGACTCCGGCGTCACGGTAGTGACGGTGAAGACGCTGATTCTCGTTGTCGAGCGCCTCGCCGAGTTGCTCAAGCAGAACGATAGTGTCGCTTTTCATTCTCGGGTGCTGACCGCGGCTGACGATGTCGGCGAAAATCTCATCGAGATTGGTCATGTTGAAGTTTCCGCAGAGCAACAGGTTTCGCGATGGCCAGTTGTTGCGTCTGAGGAAAGGGTGGACATATCCGATGCCTTGGCGTCCGGTGGTGCTGTAGCGGAGGTGTCCCATATAGAGTTCGCCCACGAAAGGCAGGTCGAGTGGCGCCATACCTTTGACGAGCGCCTCGTGGATCTCCCGCCGGATCTTGGTGAAAATCTCGCCTATGGCCTCCGATCCGAGCGCACGCTCGCGGAAGATGTACTCATCGCCCGGGTCGGCATGGGTGTACACGCAGCCCACTCCGGCACCCTCCTGACCGCGGTTGCGTTGCTTTGCCATCATCAGGTAGAGCAGATTGAGGCCATAGAGATAGGTGCCGTATTTGGCCTTGAAATAGTCGAGCGACTTGCGAAGTTTTATCAGCGCTACCCCGCATTCATGCTTAAGAGGTTCCATTGCAAAAAGGGATTTAGAGTTATCCTGAATCCGCACCACCATATCCATATGAAATTATAATATCCTGAGAAACACAAAGTTACTCAGCACTTGGCCGCGTCGGGAATTTCACCGGATTTAGTGGCGCGAAATGCGAAACCCCAACACGGCAAAGACATTGCAAAATTACGCATAAAAAACGGAAGAATCACATCTTCCGGTGGGAATTTTCCACGTTATGGAACATTTTCGGGTGTATAGAGTCAACAAGCAAATGCATATTTTGTTGCAAAGTTAAGAAAAATGCCGATAGAACTCTCTTGCGGGTGTGCTGAAATCAAG
>CACYCT010000053.1 GCA_902772965.1 uncultured Bacteroidales bacterium
AACGTGATGTCCCTTGTTCTTCTTGTACTACATCTATAATAGATTGTTGCTGCAAATCATGTCAAGGATCTCTCCCGCTTGTCGCCCCAGAGGCGAAAAGCGGTGCAAAATTACTGCCGATCCGCGAACCGGCAAAATTTTATAGCGACTTTTTTTCGGAAAAATAAATATTTAACACCGGTTAACAGATGACACCTATTATAATTAAAAGGAATCTAAGGAGATTAGGGAGTTTAGGGAGATTAAGGGGGGATTTATTGATAGGTGAGGATGGTTGCCTTGTCGAGCGTGCACAGTTGTGCGGCTTGGAGGATGTGCTCGGGGGTGAGGCTGTTGATTTGCCGGATGGTGTCGTGGATTGAAGGTGGCTGTTTGTAGTAGAGCATGGCTCTTGCCGTCGCGTTGACGATCCATTCTGTGCTGTCGGCTGCGAGGAGGAGTTGGCCGCAATATTGTTGTTTGGCGGCCTGTAGTTGTCGGGGTGTGAGTGGTTGCGTGGCGAGTTTTTGCGTTATCCGGTCGATGATTTTCAATGACGGGTTGGTGTCTGTCGGGTCGCAGCCGAAGTAGATTTGCATCATTCCGCAGTCGGAGAGCAGGGAGAGTGATGCGTCAACATTGTAGACGTAGCCGTGTTTTTCGCGTAATTGGGCGTTGAGCAGAGAGTTCATGGATGGGCCTCCGAGTATGTTGTTAAGCAGTGACAGGGCGTGTCGGAGGGGGTTGAACATGTCGGGCAGTCGGATTGCGATGATGGTGTGCGCCTGATGCAGGTGGTTGAGGTTGTGTGTAATACGTTGTGGCGGTGTGACGGACGGTTTTTCCCGTCGTATTGGGGAGTTGGCGGAATGAAGTTGGCTGAATTGCCGCCGGGCGATGTTGATGACGCGCTTGGCTGATTGTGGCGCGGCGATGGTGAGCACCATATTGTTGGGTGTGTAGTACCGGTGGAGGTAGTTGAGGCAGTCGCTGGTGGAGATTCGCTTGATGTGCTGTGTGGTTCCGAGGATGTTGTGCCCGAGTTGTGAGTTGGCGAAGAGGATGTCCTCAACGTCGTCGTAGATGGCTTCGGCGGGAGAGTCTTGGTAGGCGGCGACTTCCTCGAGGATAACGTCGCGCTCGCGGTCAAGTTCGTGGGAGGGGAAGACGGAGTTTTGAATGAGGTCGGCGAGCAGTTGTATGGCCCTGCTGAGGTGTTGCGCGGGAATGGTGGTGTAGATGTTGGTGTATTCTTTTGTGGTGAAGGCGTTAAGTTCCCCTCCGACGGTTTCGATTCGGTTGGTGATGTGTCGTGCCCGGCGGTGTGTCGTTCCTTTGAAGATGGTGTGTTCCACGAAATGTGCGAGTCCGAGCAGATTGTCCGGGTCGTCGCGGCTTCCGGCATTGACGGCGACGGAGCACCAGGCGATGGGGGAGTTTGTTTGTATGTGTGTGATTGCGAGTCCGTTATCGAGCGTAACGCTTGTCGCGGTATTTGTAGTGCTTGAGGTCATGTTGATAGGTATGGCTCAGATGCAGGCATTAATTTGCAGGATTTGCTGAACGAGCATGAGTTCGCGGATGTCTTTGCGGGCGATGATCATGTCGTCGTATTCGGGGTTTGCGCTGCGTAGAATGACCAGGGCGGGGTCGTCGTGTTTGCGGATGTACTTGACAAGACGGTAGTCGTCGAGGAGAATGACGTAGATTTGCCCCCAAGCGATGTACTGGGTGCCGGTGAGTTCCCGTATGGCGATGAATGCTCCGTTTTTGATGATGGGTTCCATGGAGTCGCCGCTTACGCGGATAATTCGGCTGTCGGGGCTGACTTGCTTCAGGGAGACCCATCCGGTGATTTGGTCGTCGGCGAAGAGGCGCGCTCTGGGCAGTGTTCCCGCTGTGACGTCGATGTCGTAGACGGGTGTAGCTCCTTCTACGGGTCGCTGTAGTGTGGTGGCAACGGTAGTGGTGGTTGGTGTTGTGGGTTTTGCGAAGGGCAGGTCGGAGCCGTCTTCGAGCCATTGCTTCGACACTCCGAGGTTGACCACGATGCGGTTGACGAGCGAATCGGATATGGACAGGCGGCCGTTGAGGTATTTCGACATGTTTGAGGTGTCAATACCGATACGTCGGGCAAAATCCACCTGTTTCAGGTTTAACTCAGTCATTAAGAACTTAATACGTTCAATAATCGCGTTGTTTTCCATAGTGATTTAATTTTTGATTCGGCAAAATTACCATAAATAAATGTAATTTGCAAACAAAAGTGATTATTGGAACAATTTTTTTGCGGCAATACTACCCGCAAGAGAGCACAAAAACGGTGCCGGACATTGCGCGAACATCCGGCACCGGTGCGGGTGCGGTTTTAGAAGGGACGTTCGTCGGTTTGGGTGATAGAGGCGAACAGCGCGTTGGCCAGGCTTGACGCTCCGATACGGAAACGCTCGTTGGTGAGCCATTCGTCGCCGAGGATTTCCTTCACGATGGTGTAGTATTTCACGGCGTCTTCTGTCGATCGGATGCCGCCCGAGGCCTTGAAACCTACGGCAATGCCGGTTTTTTGATAGAATTCCTTGATACACTGGCACATCACATAGGCCGCCTCGAGGGTTGCACCGGGGTAGACCTTTCCGGTGCTGGTTTTGATGAAGTCGGCCCCGCTGTACATTGCCAGCAGCGAGGCACGGCGAATGTTCTCGGCCGTTTTGAGTAGCCCTGTTTCGAGAATCACTTTCAGGTGGCGCTCATCGCCGAGAACCTGTTTCAGTTCATAGATTTCGTCGCAAAGTTCTTCCCACGCGGCGTCGCGGAAATAGCCCACGTTGAGCACGACATCGACTTCATCGGCGCCGTCGGCGAGCGCGAGGGCGGTTTCGGCGATTTTGGTTTCGATATGTGCCTGTGAGGAGGGGAAGCACGCGCTGCAGACGGCGATGTTGACATCGCTCACCTCGAGTGTGCCGCGAACCACGGCGGCGAAGTTGCTGTACACGCAAATCGCGGCCACATTTTTAATAAACGGATACTTTTCTCCGAAGTCGTTAACCCGCTGAACAAACTGTGTCACAGACGATTCGCTATCATCTGTGGCGAGTGTGGTGAGGTCGACGCAGTTGAGCAGGAATTGGTACACCTCGGGTGTGTGGTTCTCTTTCTCATGCTCTGAGAGGATACGCTGAACATCGGCTGCAATTGCGGCGTCATCGGTAGTGACATTACTTTTACTCACTACGTCCTCGTAACGGTTGACCGTCTGCTGGTCGTGGTCACAACCGCAGTCGCAGTGGTGGTCGTGGTGGTGGTGATGTTGGTCCATAGATGTATGTATTATTCGTTGTTATTGTGCAGTTTAGGGTTGTTCAAATGTCGAGTGGCGTCTCGGCGGGTCTTCTTTTCAAAGTTACGTTGAATTGCGTCGGTGAGATTTACACCGGTTTGGTTGGCCAAACAGACGGCTACCCAGATCACGTCGGCCAACTCGTCGGCAAGTGACTTGCGCTCAGTCCCTTCCCTGTAGGATTGCTCGCCGTAATCACGCGCGATTATACGCGCCACCTCACCGACCTCTTCGGCAAGGATGGCCATATTGGTCAAGGGGGAGAAATATCGAACACCGGTGGTGGTTATCCAACGGTCGACATCGGTTTGGAGTTGCTCGATGGTCATGATTATTCGCGGAGTTTTGAGTCGATAATAATGGTGACGGGGCCATCATTTACAAGGTTGACCTGCATATTCGCGCCAAATTCCCCCGTAGCCACTTCTCGGCCGATGGCCTGCGCGAGTTGACGGCAGAATTCCTCGTAAAGCGGTATGGCGAGTTCATGCCCGGCGGCATGGATGTAACTGGGCCGGTTGCCTTTGCGTGTGCTGGCATGAAGTGTGAACTGACTCACGACCAATGCTTCACCGCCTACGTCGACCACACTCCGGTTCATAACACCGGCTTCATCGTCGAAAATGCGAAGTGCGGCGGTTTTCTGCGCGAGCCATGCCACGTCAGCGGCGGTGTCATCATGGGTTACACCCACCAAGATAAGCAGTCCCGAACCGATCTCGCTTTTGCGCTTACCGGCAATATCAACCGAGGCGTGGGTTACGCGCTGTATGACTAATCTCATAAGATGCTAATTTTGTTGTTCTTCTGTATTATTTAAAGCGGCAAGTATCACTTCCGCCCTACCCTGCCCCACCACGGCGGAAATTTCTTCGAGCGAGGCCTCACGAATACGCTTAAGACTCTTGAAATGCTTGAGCAACAAGGTTTTCGTCTTAGGGCCCACACCTTTGATGTCATCAAGTGCGGAATGGGTCTGCGACTTGGTGCGCTGCTTGCGGTGGAACGTGATGGCGAAGCGGTGGGCCTCGTCACGCAGTCGCTGTATAACTCGCAGGGTTTCACTGTTTTTGTCTATGGCATAGGGAACGCTGTCGCCTGCAAAATACACCTCGTTAAGTTGTTTAGCCAAGCCGACAACGCTGATGGTTTCGCGCAATCCGAGGGCTTCGAGCGCCTCGGTTGCCGCGGTGAGTTGCCCTTTACCGCCATCAACGATGATGAGTTCGGGCAAAGGTTCACCCTCGGCAACAAGGCGGGTATACCGACGTGTAATCACCTCACGCATACCGGCATAGTCATCACCGGCGGGGGTGTCTTTGAGATTGAAATGGCGATAATCGCGCTTGCTCGGCTTTGCGCCGACAAAGACCACACATGAAGCCACAGGGTTGGCACCCGAGATGTGGCTGTTGTCGAAACACTCAATGCGATGTGGCATTTTCGGGAGGTGGAGGTCCCGCTGGATGGTTGTAAGCGTGCGTGTGGTGCGTTGCTCGGGATTGAGTTTCTCCATCCGTTTGAGCCGGTCGGACTTATATTGCTCGGCATTTTTAATACTGATGTCAAGCAGTTTACGCTTATCTCCGCGTTGAGGAATCACACACACGAAACTCCCCCACTCCACTTCAACGGGCACGTTTACGAGCACTTCGCGCACGTGGTCGGCAGCATATGTTTCCGCGAATCGCTTCCTGACCTCCGTAATGGCACGCGCGATAAGGTCACTGTCGGTTTGGTCATCATTTGGGTTGAGGCGGTATTCGAGCGTAAGCGACTGGACGATGGAGCCGTTCCGAACGTGCATGAAATTTATGAAAGCTGCATCGTCGTCCCGAACGAGCGCAAAGGTGTCTATATTGTGGATTGTCGGACTGACGATAGACGACCGCGCACGATACTTCTCGATTTGCAGGTATTTGCGCTTCACCTGTTCAGCCTTTTCAAATTTAAGTTGCGCGGCCAACTCCTGCATTTGGTTGTAGAGAAATTCGCTCACCAGCCGGGTATCTCCGTTAAGAATCTGCCGTACTTGGGAAATGTACTCGTCATATTGCTGCTCGCTGACCAGTCCCCGGCAACATCCCTCGCAGTGCTTGATATGATACTGGAGGCAAAGGCGGTGCTTTTGCCGCTCGATTGTTTCACGTGAAACAATATGCCGACATGTCCGCAGGGGGTACAGTTTGCGCAGCGTGTCGATGATTGCATGGGCGACTTCGGTTTTTGGGTAGGGCCCGTAGAATTTCGCACCGCGCGTTACCGGGTCACGCGTTATGAACACGCGTGGGTACATTTCTTTTGTCACACATATCCACGGATAACTCTTGTCATCTTTAAGCAGTACATTGTAGCGCGGCTGAAACTCCTTGATGAGTGAGTTCTCAAGATCAAGCGCCTCCTCCTCGGTGTTGACAACCGTGTAGATCAGGTCGTGGATGTGGCGAACAAGTTGATTCGTGCGAACGCTGTCGTGGATCTTGGTGAAATAACTGCTTACCCGACGTTTCAGATTCTTCGCTTTGCCGACGTAGATGACGATGCCTTCACTGTCAAGATAGCGATACACGCCGGGCGAGTCGGGGAGAAGACTCACCTTGAGCATCACTTCATCGCGGACAGGCTGAATGGGCATAGCGGAAATAGGGTGGGGTAGGTCAGAAATCGAAAAGGGTGGTCACCTCAACATCGTCAGGTAAGATGAGGCGGCCGTTGAGTTGCGGGATTGCGCAAAGGAAGTTGATGTAAACCTTCGCCGGGTGCATTTTCTGGATCAGTTGATAGGCCGCGAGCATGGTTCCTCCGGTTGCGAGCAAATCATCGTGGATAACGACTACATCTTCAGATGTGACGGAGTCGGCGTGGACTTCTATCGTGTCGACACCATATTCTTTTTGATAACTCTGCTGGAGGATGTCCGCGGGCAGTTTTCCAGGTTTACGGATTGGAACAAAACCTGCGCCGAGCCGCGTTGCCATCATGGAGGCTCCGATAAAACCGCGCGATTCGATACCGGCAACGAGCGTCACTCCTTTGTCGCGGTACAGTTCGGCAAGGCCGTCACCCACCAATCGAAGCGCTTTGGGGTTCTTGAACATAGGGGTGAGGTCCTTGAACTGAATCCCTTTCACAGGGAAGTCGGGTACATTGCGTACCAAACTTTTGAGAAATACTATTTGACTGTCATTCATAGGTATGTGAGTATATTGTTTCACGTGGAACAAACATTTCATCTCCCGAGCAGTAGTAAGAGAACTTGGATATCACTGGGAGAAACACCGGGGATTCGGGATGCCTGGCCGATGGTGGCGGGACGTATGCGGGACAGCTTTTGCCTTGCCTCGGTTGAGATTTGGTGGATTGCCTCATAATCGCTGATAGAAGAGAGCGAAATGTCCTCAAGACGGTGAATCTTGTCGGCAAGGAGTTTCTCACGCTCGATATATCCGGCGTATTTCACCTCGATTTCGAACGCTTCCACCACATCAGGTTCATCTGTATCAGGCATAAAGACATTGCCGTTTTCATCGTCGAACGAACGCGCAACAACTTCCATAAGGGCTTTGCAAGTAACATTCGGCCGCGTAATGAGATCACGAAGTCGGCACGATTGGCGCAAAGGCGATTCGTTCACACTTTGCAGATAATCGTTTACCATGTCGGGCTTGACGGTGTAGGTATCGAAGAATTTCCGTAAACTTTCAATTTGGTGCATTTTATGACGGAAATACCCTTCACGGCACGTATCGGCGAGACCAAGTTTGAGACCGATGGGTGTGAGACGTTGGTCGGCGTTATCCTGACGGAGTAGAATGCGGTGTTCCGCACGGGAGGTGAACATACGGTAGGGCTCGTCTACGCCTTTGGTGACAAGATCGTCGATGAGTACACCAATATATGCCTGGTCGCGGCTTAGCGTAAACTCAGGCAAATGATAAATCTCGTTGTGCGCGTTAACACCTGCGACAAGACCTTGGCCTGCGGCTTCTTCGTATCCGGTGGTTCCGTTCACCTGTCCGGCGAGGTAAAGTCCGTCAACGTGCTTCGAACGGAGGGTAGGGTAGAGGTGTGTCGGGTCGAAGAAATCGTATTCGATGGCATAACCCGGTCGATAGATGTGGGCGTTTCGGAGCGCCGGAATCTTAGAAAGTGCCTCGATTTGGACATCCCACGGCAGCGAACTGGAAAAGCCGTTGAGGTAGCATTCGTTCGTTTGCGCACCCTCGGGCTCGATAAAAAGTTGATGCTCGGTCTTGTCGGCAAAAGTGACAATCTTGCTCTCGATACTGGGGCAGTAGCGCGGCCCAATGGAGGTGATTTGCCCATTATAAAGCGGTGAGCGCGGCAAAGCATCGCGTAACACATCGTGAACAGCAGGATTGGTATACACGATGTAGCACGAGCGTTGGGTGAGATTATTGCGCTCAAAGGGGAGGAACGAAAAGCGATGAAAATCTGTTTCTCCCTTTTGCTCAACGGTTTGTGCAAAATCAATGGTACGGGAGTCGATACGAACGGGTGTACCGGTTTTCATGCGCTCGCTGGGATGGCCGAGGGCGACAATTTGCTGCGTGAGTTGGTTTGACGCGGGTTCGCTGATTCGTCCGCCGGGCCAATGCACTTGACCTACATGGAGCAGTCCGTTCAGGAATGTGCCGGCAGTTAAGACCACAGCCTGACAACTGAAAGCAACTCCGAGCGCAGTTTCCACGCCGGTCACGCGCCCGTCGGAAATGTTAAGCCGCGTAACCGTGTCTTGCCAGATATAGAGGTTGTCCGTTTCGTCAAGCACGTTCCGCCATTGCCTGATGAACTCCGTCCGGTCGCACTGTGAGCGCGGGCTCCACATGGCCGGACCTTTGCTGCGGTTAAGAAGACGGAATTGAATCGAAGAGCGGTCGGTTACTGTGCCCATAGTACCTCCGAGCGCATCGATTTCCCTGACAATCTGCCCTTTTGCAATTCCTCCGACTGCCGGATTACAACTCATTTGGGCAATCTTGTTCATATCCATCGTGATGAGCAGGGTGGACGAACCGAGTTTGGCCGCCGCATGAGCCGCCTCGCAGCCGGCATGACCGGCACCAATCACGATGATGTCGTAGTTAAATTTCATGTTGTCAACAGGTTATCAGGACATATCCGTAGTGCGTCGTTTTCGTGGTGCTCCATAATTTCGCGCTCGCCGGGACCTTTGTCGTTGATACCGCACAGGTGGAGCACACCGTGGATAATCACGCGGCGCAGTTCCTGCTCATACGCTATATGCAACATCTCGGCATTCGAACGAACCGTATCCACAGAGATCACCATATCGCCGGCAATGCGGCGGGCGGTGGAGTAATCGAAAGTGATAATGTCGGTAAAGTAGTCATGGTCAAGGAATTGCCGGTTTACATCAAGAATATACGAATCGTTGCAGAACACATAAGTGAGTGTCCCCGCTGCACGGCCGTGAAGTTCGGCCACTCGGGAGACCCACTGCTGCAGCGCGGCGCGATTGAGCACAAAAGGCGTTACTTGTTCGAACTGGATATTTACCATAATCGGCATATGTCACAAAAACTTACAAAGATACGAATTTATCCTGACTTGCGAACAAGATTTCAGGGAATTTAAGATGAAGTTCAAGAAGGGATAGACTGACGGCGGCAGACTGTCTTCATGGTGACGAGATAGATTATATTTTTAGTTCCATGATTTTTTGTAATTTTGCGCAAAATTGAAACACATATGCGCAATCGACTTTTAACCCTGCTCGCCGCCGTGTGTCTGTGCGCCGCAAGCGCCACGGCTGTGGACTTTGACCGCTTTTTCGCCGACTCGACGCTTCGGCTCGACTACACGTTTGCCGGAAACGCCGACACGCAGGCGATTTTTCTGGACCAACTCTCGCGTATGCCCCACTGGTACGGGCGGCGCGCTCGGCTCGACAGTGTGGCCGTGGCAGGCGACGGCACCGTTACCGTTCGCGCCGCAACCACGGGAGAGGTCATCTACCGCCACTCGTTCAGCAGCCTTTTTCAGGAATGGCTCTCCACCGCCGAGGCTAAAAACGTCTCCAAGTCAATGGAAAACGTGATGCTCGTGCCATGGCCACGTCAAGCGGTGGACATCACGGTGGAACTCCGCGACTCACGGCATCGCACCATCGCCTCGCTCAGCCACCGTGTCGACCCCGCCGACATCCTGATCCGCCACATCGGTGAGCGACACACTTCACCCTTCGTAACACTCCAAACCGCCGACGACACACTCCGATGCATCCACATCGCCTATGTGGCCGAAGGCTATACCGAAGCCGAAATGCCGCAGTTTCTCGGTCACTGCCGCGAGGCGATGGAGGCACTGTTCAGCCATGAGCCGTTCCGGTCGATGCGAGGGCGTTTCAACATCGTGGCCGTGACTTCACCCTCAACCGACAGCGGGGTAAGTGACCCGGGTGCGGGCCGGTGGCTCAACACGGCGCTCGGATCGCATTTCGACACATTCTATAGCAAACGCTACCTCACCACGCTACACCTCAAGCGGTTACACGATGTGCTCGCCGGAGTGCCGTACGAACACATCATCATACTCGCCAACACCGACCACTACGGCGGCGGGGGTATATACAACAGTTACAACCTGAGTTACACACGCGGCAACCGGTTTCGGCCCGTGGTGGTGCACGAGTTCGGCCATAGTTTCGCCGGGCTGGCCGACGAGTACCCCTATGGCGACGACGACCCACGCTACTTCCCCGACGTCGAGCCGTGGGAAGCCAACCTGACCACGCTCCGCGATTTCGGCTCGAAATGGGACGACATGATTCCCGCCGGCACGCCGCGCCCCACACCCGAATCGGCCGACTCTACGGTGCACACCACCCGGGTCGGGCTTTTTGAAGGCGGAGGCTACCTGAGTAAGGGCGTTTACCGGCCGGTGCAGGACTGCCGGATGCGTACCAACCACGTTGGCGAGTTCTGCCCCGTGTGCCGCCGCGCGATTCAGCGACTGATTGACTTCTACACCATTCCGTAAATGGAATATCAGCCCCAAAAAACGCTCACCCAAGCACGATGGCACGGGTGAGCGTTCTTGTTTTGCGGAAATGAACGTAGTGCTCAGACGGTGAGTATCTCTTTCTCCTTGGCGGCGAAAAGGTCGTCGATTTGCTTCATGAAGCGGTCGTGGAGTTTCTGCACTTTGTCCTCGCCGTCTTTTGCGACGTCTTCGCTCATGCCATCTTTCACGGCTTTCTTGAGCGCGTCGATGCATTCGCGGCGGGCATTGCGCACACTCACGCGCGCTTTCTCGGCCTCGGCCTTACTGTCTTTAACGAGTTGCTTGCGGCGGTCCTCGGTCAGCGGCGGAATAATCAGGCGGATCACCTCTCCGTTGTTCACCGGCATGATGCCGATGTTGGAGTTGATGATCGCACGCTCAATCACGGAGAACATGTTTTTCTCCCACGGCGTGATGGCGATGGTCCGCTGGTCGGGCGTGGACACGTTGGCCACATTTCCGATGGGCACTTTCGAACCGTAGTAGTCCACCCGAATCGGATCCAGGATTTTCACGTTTGCCTTTCCGGCACGGATGTGCGCCAGAGAGTCATCAAGAAAAGCCACTGCCTCTTTCATGCTCTCCTCGGCCATCTCAAGATACATTTTCAAGTCGTCCATAGTCTGTAGGTTTTAATTTTGGCACAAAAATAATGCTTTGCGCCGGATTGTCCCAAATATTGGCCGATTTTTTGTGCGAGAAAATTTTCTGACACAAAAAGCGGGTATCACAAAAATCGGGTTAACCGACTAATTTGCAAACGTGTATTGGCGTGTGAACCCCCGCGAGAATCGAATCCTCGCAAACGGCCCGGGGATTGACCGGAGTTAGAAGTTAATAAGCGTGGCGTTTTGTTAAGGTTTGTTTACTCCATCAAACAGGTCGGAGGTGGATGGATTTCAGAAATACAAAAACCGTCGATTCACTCATCACCCCATGAAAAGTGAAAAGGGCGACATCACGTCGGCCTTTTCGATACAAAGATACAAAAATTATACAAGTGGGTAGAGATGGATTCGAACCACCGAAGCGATGTCGCAGCAGATTTACAGTCTGCCCCATTTGGCCACTCTGGAATCTACCCGTAGCAAACGCGCGCTCGCGTTTTGTCGCTGCAAAAGTAAGCATAATTTTCACCGCCGCAAAACATTCAACCAAAAAATCACCACAAATCCACAAAAAAATCGTAATTTTGCCACAAATATGCGATTGAACCGGCTCGACATACTCAATTTCAAGAATTTTGCCGAAGCCCACATCGAGTTTGCCGCGGGCGTGAATTGCCTCGTGGGCAATAATGGTGTGGGTAAAACAAATGTGCTCGATGCTGTGTACTACCTCAGTATGTGCAAATCACACACCGCTCGAACCGACCAGGCCACCATCCGATACGGACAGGAAAACATGATGCTCCAGGGACACTACACCCGGCGTGAAGCCGAAGAACGAATCACCATCGGCCTGCAACGCGGAAAACGAAAAATCGTCAAGCGCGGCGACAAGGAATACGAGCGACTGAGCCAACACATCGGACTGATCCCCATCGTGGTGGTCGCGCCGGGCGATTGGGACCTCATCCGGGGTGGGGGAGAGGAGCGACGCCGACTGCTCGACCAAATCATCTCGCAAACCGATGCCGAATACCTCGAAGCGCTTATCCGGTACAACCGCGCGCTCGAACACCGCAACAAACTACTCCGCCAGCAAGTCAACGACACGATTCTGTATGAGTCGGTCGAGCACGCCATGGAAACAGCCGCGGAAATCATCTTCCGCCGAAGAACGGAATTTGTCGACCGCTTCACGCCCATCTTCCTCCGCCACTACCAAGCCATCGCCACAGCCGACGAGCAGGTGAAACTCACCTACCAGAGCCACCTCGCACAGGCCGGAATGCCAACGTTGCTCAACCAGAACCGCGCACGGGATCTCGCTTTGGGGTTCACATCCGTAGGCACACACCGCGACGACCTCGCGCTCACGCTCAACAACCACGCCATGCGGAACGCCGGCTCGCAGGGACAATGCAAAACCTACACCATCGCACTGCGCCTGGCGCAGTTCGAGTTCCTGAAACAAAGCAGCAACCTCACTCCGCTACTGCTGCTCGACGACATCTTCGACAAACTCGACACCAACCGCGTGGAGCGAATCGTAGAAATCGTGGCCGGGGAACAATTCGGACAAATCTTCATCACCGACACCAACCGCGACCACCTCGACCGAATCATCGCGAACACGCCCGGCGAGCACCGGCTCTTCCATGTGGCCGACAACACCATATCATATAACCCCAACTCACAATGAGCACCAGGAAAACAGTCTTCATCCTAATGCTGACACTTTGCCTGAGTGCAACAGGACAAATCAGCCTCAATAACCGACCTGCCGTGCTCGACACGCTCACGGGGACAATGCTCGTGAGTGTACCCGAGGCTGATTTCGGACTGCCCTACACCGCCCGAATAAACTTCAACGACAAAATCGAGCAAATATCCATCAACGGAACCACACTGGCCAACGGCGACAACATCACCTTCCCGGTCGTAGACGCGAACGCGCGCTACCAAGTGACATTCTACGAACCCGCGCCCGTCACCCGAACCATACAGTTCACCTTCCTGCCCATCGTCGACATTCAAGGAACCATCGCGAAAACATACAACATAATCACCGCCAACGTCTACAACCCCGACGGCAAACTCATCACGGGACCCGCAAAAGTGAAATTCCGCGGTAGCTCAATCAACTCCAACAGAATACAGAAACGCGGCTACCACATCAAATTCGTTGACAACAACGGGGAAAAACGCGAGGAAAAACTGCTCGGACTGCGAAACGACAACAGCTGGATTCTCGACGGAGGCACATTCGACTTCATCAGAATCCGCAACCGGGTGCTCACCGACCTCTGGCTGGACATGGTCGCAAAGCCCTACTACGCCGACCGCGAGCCATCGGCACGCTCAGGTGTTCGGGGCGCACCCGTGGAAGTGTTCCGAAACAACGAATATCAGGGATTCTACCTGCTCACCGAAGCCCTCGACCGAAAACAGATGAAACTCGAGAAACTCGACGAGAACACCAACACCATCTACGGACTGCTCTACAAAAGTTCAAAACGCTCGCCCGAAACGCGGATGATGCAAACCTCACCCTACGACAACAACTCCGCAACCTGGGGCGGGTTCGAAATCAAATACCCCGACCTTGACGACCTCTGCCCGACCGACTACTCCGTGATGTTCGACGCAGTGCACTTCGTGGCAAACGCCGCCGACAGCACCTTTACCGACAGCATCAAACACGTGCTCGACATGCCCGTGATTGTCGACTACTACGTCTTTCTCGAAACCACTTTCGCCTACGACAACGAAGGAAAAAACATGTACTGGGCTTGCTACGACCAAAACCGAAGCAGAATGATAACCCCGGCCGTGTGGGACCTCGACGCCACGCTCGGACAATACCACGCCCCCACCTACTTCCACCCCAACTTCCTTGACGATAACATCAGCCTGATTAACTTCGACAACCCGCAAGACAATTACCTGCTACGCCTAATCAAACTCAACCCCGACCGGTTCAGGCAACAGGCACGCGACAGATACCGGCAACTGCGCGACAACCTGCTCTCACACCAGTCGATAATGGCACGATTCGACCACTACCTTGACCTGCTCAGCCGAAGCGGGGCAACCGACCGAGAGCAAGCCAGATACAACCGGCATTCCGACCTCAACTTCCGAACGCTCAACCTCAGCCAGGAACGAGACTTCATAGACCAATGGCTCGCCCGACGGCTGGAATTCCTCGACAATGCCCTGTTCGCACAACGCGAAAACGGTGACGTGAACGATGACGGAAGCATCGACATAGGCGACCTGAACGCGCTTATCAACATCCTGCTCGGAAGAGAAACCGACACCACCGAGGCCGACATCGACCACAACGGAAAAATCGACATCGCCGACATCAACGCACTCATTACCCTAATCACCCACCGACCATGAAACGCACCCAAGCACAAACCATCGGCCAAATCATGGACCAGTTCATGCGGGAAGAGCACCTCGACGAGCAACTCGACCGATGCCGGGCCGCGGCCCTGTGGCCGCAAATCGTCGGTGACGGCATTAACCGATACACCGTCGAGCGGCGGGTCAACGGAACAATAATGACCGTACGCATCAGTTCAGCCCCGCTGCGAAACGAACTCACACTACACCGGTCGGCCATCATCAGCCGGATCAACGAGGCGCTCGGACGCGAAGTTATCACAGACATCATCTTTCGATAAAACAACAACATGCCTAACAAAAACGACAACACACGCATCATCACACCGGAGAAACCATTCCCCATCACAACCCCCATGCAACTCCGGTTCAACGACATCGACATGCTCGGCCACGTCAACAACACCTCCTACTTCGAACTCTTTGACCTCGGGAAAAACGAATACTTCAAAGCCGTTCGCCACGGACAGGTCGACTGGACACGGCCACCGCTGATGATCGTGAACATCAACATCGACTTCATCGCACAGACACACTTCGACGAACCAGTCGCCGTACGTACCCAAACCACACACATCGGAAACAAATCCATCACCATGCTGCAGCAACTGGTCAACACCGACACCCTCGAAGTCAAAGCCCAATGCCAATCGGTGCTTGTGCACTTCAACGTCGAAACCGGTGTGCCGTGCACCATTACCGAAGCATGGCGAAACGATATACAAACCTTTGAGAACCAACCAATCAAATAACACCAACCCCTGCGCATATGGACATTAAGAAAACCATGACCGACATCCTCCGGGCAGAAGCCGAGGCAATCAGCAACATACCCGTCACCGAAGACTACCGGCGCGCCGTTGAACTCATCGTCGAACGCGTGAAACAACGCGGCGGAAAACTCGTCACTTCCGGAATGGGAAAATGCGGACAGATTGCCGACAACATCGCAACCACATTCGCCTCAACAGGCATTCCGGCCGTGTTCCTGCACCCGAGCGAGGCCCAACACGGCGACCTCGGAATCCTCCAGCCAAACGACCTCATGCTCCTGCTGTCCAACTCCGGACGGACCTCGGAAATCGTCGCGCTCGTAGAATTGGCACACAACCTCTTCAGCGAACTACCCATCATCGTCATCACCGGAAACCAACAAAGCCCGCTCGCGCAGAAGGCCGACATTTGCCTGTTCACCGGCGGAGCGCCAGAAGTGTGCCCACTCGGACTTACCCCGACAACATCAACCACCACCATGACCGTCATCGGCGACGTGCTCGTGGTGGCCACCATCAACGCCACCGGATTCAGCCGCGCAGACTACGCACTGCGACACCACGGCGGATACCTCGGACAAAAGAGCCGACTGAACAACTGAAACACCTCACACCAAACCATTATGCGCAAAATCATCGCCATCGGAGAATCCGTACTCGACACCATTTTCGTCGACAACAAGCCCGTACGCTCGTTCGTGGGAGGACGAATCGCGTGCGCGGCCGCAAGCCTCGGACAAATCGGACTGCCAACACAATTCGTCTCCGAAACCACTACCGACGCCGTGGGCGACATCATCATCAACTACCTGCACCAACACCACGTAGGAACAACCTCCGTCGACCGATACCCCGACGGAGCCACACCCTTCGCCGCCATTTTCCAACAAGCCGACGGAACACGGCAAATCATCAACTACGGCTCGTACGCGAAAACACGCTTCGACGTCATCTGGCCGCGAATCGACGAGGACGACATCGTGCTCTTCGGCTCGCTCTACGCCATCGACCTGCCGCAACGGGAACGACTGTTCGAACTCATCAGGCACGCCGCAGAGCGCAAAGCCATTCTCGTATACCTGCCCGGATTCCAGCACGGCATCTCCTACCGACTCACAAAAGTGATGCCACACCTGCTCGAGAACCTCGACCTGAGCGACATCGTCATCGCCCACCAGCAAGACGTGCAGGCAATCTTCCCCGGAGAGAACCGCGACCAAGCCTACCGAAACCACTTCGAATTCTACTGCCGGAACTACATCCACATCGACAACAACCTCACCACCACACACTGCGCGACCGGAACCGACGTCAACGCACCCGCAACCGACAACCTGCTCGGCTGGCAGGCCGGGCTCACCGCCGGACTGATTGCGGCACTTTTCAAGCACGAAATCACCCGGGAAACACTCACACAAATCGATGCCCAAATGTGGAGACAAATCCTCAGTGAAGCCGTTGATGCCGCTAACAACGCCGCCGGAAACGAAGACAACTGCGTTAACCCAACACACTGAAACTCAACCACGCAACAAAACAAACGCTGATGAAACCCCTGCTTGTATCCACCGCCTTTCCATCTCTGCGAAACGACACCACCATCGCCATCGCCCAAATCGAAGCCACGGCAACCATGCCGGCTACCGACGGATTGCCAGCCGACCTCGTGCTCGACATGACAATGACTTACGTGCGATTCCTCGTTGACGACCAACGCAACACGGCGGCCATGCAAGCAATCGAATACCTCGTCTACGCCGACGACGCCGCGACACTGCCGCCACTCTACGCCGCATGGCTCTGGCTGGCCAGAATGAGCCTGATCATCAACAACAAACAACACGCCTCAGCGCTCTCAAGCGCCGAAAACGCGCTCACACAACTCGCCGGAATACCCGGTAAAAAGAACGAAGACTTCCTCGCCATCCTCGCGGCTATTCTCTACAACCTCGCCGACATCCACCACAACACCGCCGAAAACTCCCGCGCGGCTAAAGAACTCACTAAAGCGCAGCAACTCTATCAGCGCCTCAACCACCGCAACCCCGAGCGCTTCGCAGCCATGCTCATCTACGCCGTAGAAGCCTCAACCGACATCATCAAATCGCGTAACGCCCAACTCAACGTGCTCGAACACTACCAGCACGAAACACTGCTCTACAGACAACAACTCGAACAGACAGCCGACCAGGAACAGGCACGGCAGGCACTCACCGCACTCGTCGACTCTCTCTACAACGAAGGAAACATCATGCTCCAGATGGGAAACACGCGAAACGCCGTAAAATACTTCTCAAAAGCCATCAGATACCAGAAAAAACTCAACCTCCCGCTTTCCGAGAAAGACCTCAGCCTCTCCATCGGACTCGCCAAAGCGCTCATGAGACTGGTCAACCGACGGGCCGCCGCGGAACAACTGCTCAACTCGCTCCTGCCGCTCGCACGACGGCTCGAAGCGCACAACCACATCATCGAAATCGAAAACCTGCTCCTCGGAAAAAACCGGAACAACAACATCATGAACCTTCTCAAAGGTATATTCTAACCCATAGAAAATCATGGAAAAACGCATCAAACTCGCACGCGTCACCACAGTACCGAGCAGTCTGCTCTCGTTTTGCACCGGACTGGTTCGCGAACTCGCCGACGATGGCTACAACGTGGTGGCCATATCCTCGGCCAACACCACGCCCGGCGACAACACCACGCCCTCTGAACTGCAGACTTTCGCCCAAGGCGAGGGGGTGGAATACGCCACAGTGGAAATGGAACGCCATATCTCACCCCTGCGCGACCTGCGCGCGCTCTGGAACATGATTAAAACCCTCCGGCGAGTAAAACCCGATATCGTACACTCAATGACACCCAAGGCGGGACTGATCACCATGATGGCCGCCTGGATTACACGCGTGCCCATCAGGGTGCACACTTTCACAGGACTCGTTTTCCCGACCTCAACAGGCCTCAAGCGGCGCATCCTCATGCTCACCGACCGGATCACCTGCGCCTGCGCAACGCACATCATTCCCGAAGGCGAAGGCGTAAAGGCCGACCTGCTCAACTTCCACATCACCCGAAAACCCATCCGCGTGCTCGGATACGGGAACATCCGGGGCATCGACCTCGAACACTTCAAGCCGGAACCGCGACAAGACAAACCCGGATACGGTAAACCGTTCACCTTCATCAACATCGGCCGCCTCGTTGGCGACAAAGGCATCAACGAACTCGTTGAGGCGTTCACAGCCATCTCGGCCGAACAGCCCGGCAAAGCCAAACTCATCCTCGTCGGACCAACCGAGGACAAACTCGACCCCCTGCGACTGGAAACTCTACGCGCCATCGAATCCTGCCCCGACATCGAGGCCGTCGGCAGGCAATCCGATGTACGCCCGTGGCTCAACCGGTCCGACGCGCTCGTCTTCCCGAGTTATCGCGAAGGCTTCCCCAACGTCGTCATTGAAGCCGGAGCGATGGGACTGCCCTCTATCGTGACCGACATCAACGGCTCGCGCGAAATCATCATCGAAGGACAAAACGGCACCATCATTCCCCCACGCGACACCGCCGCACTGAAAAACGCCATGACACAGTGGATCAGCAACCCCGACCTCGTGGCCGGCATGGCAGAAAACGCCCGGCAACTCATCGCGACACGCTTCGAGCAATCCTACGTGCGGCAATGCCTTAAAGACTACTACAAATCCCTCATTAACGAGAAATTGGCTCCATAGGTAACCCGTAACCTACCATAACTATGGCAACATGGCGGCGTATTTGACGGCAAGGTGGCGGGCGAAGTGGAGCAGGTTGGGCGAGGGTGTGGCGTTGATGGGTGTGGTGTCGGTTGCCCAAGCGAGTTGGTATTCCATGAGCCGGCGCTCGAAGTCGGCTTGGTCAAATTCCTTTCCCTGCTCGACGCAGGCGGTCACATCGGCGATGTATTTCTCGTATCGTTTATAGTAGTATTGCCCAATCAGTCCTGCCCAGGATCGGTTGGCGTAGTCGTCAAGGTCGCCTCCCCATGTGGTGATCAGTCGCCGTGCGTTCATCTCGTAGTAGTCTTTGAGTTGGGGTGTGTTTCCGTAGTCGCGGGCTTGTCGGATCCATGTTGTGATGGAGCAGTAGGGGTGGTGTGCGGTAAGCGTGTCGGCGTCGGCGATGATGGAGAGCATGAGTTTGCCTTGTCGGCGCAGTTGGTCAAGGTCGCGTTTGTGGTAGGCTCTGTCGAATCTTTGTTTTGCTTTTGCGAAAGCGAGTCCGAGCACTTCTCGCGAGGCGGCGATGAGGTCGATGGTCATGGCGTCGCGTGTGATTTCGGGTTGCTGGAGCAGTGTGAGCCACGCCTGCACCATGCGGTCGGGCCGGTAGTAGATCAGGTCGCGTCCCCACCGGGGGTGTTTATCCATTTGCGGGACGAAGTTGAACTGCGGTCCTCGGGTGTAGGGCGTGTGCACGAACACGTCGCGCGCCAGTGCCCACCAAGCCGTTCTGGCGGGCAGAGATTCGTTGCCGGCGTGGCGGCGGGCGAGGCGGGCGATGTAGGTGCTGTCGTCGGGCATGTTGGACCATGCCTTGTCGAGGATATACTCGTAGGGGAATTGCTGCACGTCGAGGCCTTCGAGTGTGGAGCCGATGCCGGTGAGGTTTGTTCCGGCCGAGTCGAGTGCCGCCTCGAGGCGCGCTCCGGCTTCAAGCACGTTGCCTTGCATGGCCGTTGCGCCACCGAAGTTGCCGAGGTAGCACC
Organism: uncultured Bacteroidales bacterium; assembly: GCA_902772965.1. GTDB lineage: Bacteria > Bacteroidota > Bacteroidia > Bacteroidales > Muribaculaceae > Sodaliphilus. Next base: position 19,906 of record CACYCT010000053.1, read on the forward strand.
AGATGAATGGCTGTCCAAAGAATGATTCCCGCATTCGCCACACTTCCATCCGCTCGCAGTAGTAGTCGAGCAGCGCCATTTTTCCCTGCGGCACGGCTTGCAGCATGGCGCGTGTGCGCTCAGGTGTCCAGTCTTTCCGCTGATAATAGAGGAACCACGCCATTTGCAGCCACACGGCATCGGGGTCGGCCGCGCGGAGCGACTGGTAGATGTGCCGGCTCACGCGGGCGAGGTATTCGGGTTCGAAACTCGGCGGCGACATCTCGTTGAAGGGGTCGATACCGTAGATGTGGTCGGTGCCGAACAGTCGTGTCTGCTCGGTGATGAACATTTTCTGTATTTTGGCGTAGAGCGGGTCTTCGGAGTCGAGGAAGTAGGTGTTGTAGGGTTTGGGAAATTCGTCCCACACCTCGAGGGGTTTGATGTCGGCCTTCGGGTATAGTTCTTTGATTCTCAGCGGCACGTGTCCGGCGTAGGCGGGCAGGACGGGGCGCATGTTGAGTTGCCGCTCGCGCGCCACGATGCGTTTCTGGAGTTCCACTTGGGTGTCGATCCAGTGTTGCGGCAGCGGTCCGCACCACGCGTCGATGTTCGCCATCCGGTGCCACGGCAGGTAGGCCGGTCCGGTGAAGTAGGCTCTGATTTCGTCGGGCTTCATGCCGAGTTTCTGCCACACTTTCATCCACACGGCCTCCTGCCCTGTTATGGCGAGGGGGAGGTTGATGCCGTTGAGCGCCATCCAGTCGATGAAGCGTTCCCAGTGGTTCCACTGCCAGAAGGTCATCGTGTAGCCGAACGTGCAGTAGTTGAGGAAGAAGCGGTCGCGTACGCGTGCTGTGACGCGCTCGGCGGAATCCACCGGCGGGAGCACCCGGGGCAACTCGACGGGAATCTCGGCATACCACGAAACGGTTGTGTGGCAGTAGTTTTTTAGGTAATGGTTGAGTGCGACGGCCATGGAGTTGGCATTGTTGGCCGTGATGGTGATTCGTCCGTCGGGCGCGTTGTCGAGGGTGAAGTAGTCGATTGTGTCGGGGGCGCAGACGAAGCGCACCTTCGCGGCCAGTCGGGCGTCAAGGCGGTTGGCGAGTTCGGTGGCGGTCTGCACCTGGTTGGCCGAGGCGGTGGCCACGGCGATCAGGCAAATCGCGGCGGCGAGCAAACGTGTTTTCATATCGGAGAGAGGTGGGGATGAGGAGGGATTAGTTGATTTTCACCACGAGGTAGTTCGACAATTCCCAGAAGCGTTTGGAGTTGAGAATGTGGATTTCTTTGCTTCCGTCGACGTCAACCACCTCATAACTGTTGGGGTCGTGCTTGGTGAAGATTTTGTATTTCCGGCTGTTGAGTTTGATTTTCTTGAGGGTTCGCTTGTCGGCTTTGGTGAAGTAGGAGCGTTCGAAGTCGCGCTCGAGGATTTTGGTTTTCCGCAAAAAGCCGGTTTCGATGATTTTGTTGGCTTTGAGTTCTTTTTCCGATCCGATGACGTAGAAGCACGTGTTGAGTTCGTCTTCGAGTTGGCGCGCCTGCTGCTGCACTTGCTGCTTTTCCTCGGTAACGTTCTTGTTCACCGTTGCGAGCGAGTCGACTTGGGTGTTGAGGTTTTCGATTTGCACGTGTGCGCGGGCGAGCTGCTGCTTGAGGCTTTCGATTTCGGCCTGCTGGTTGCCGATTTGGGTTTTCAGGCCTTCGATGGTTTTCTTCATCTCGGCGGTGTAGTGGTTCGACTGTGCGAGGCGCTTTTCGAGTTCGAGCAGCCGCTGCTGGCGTTCTTTCACGGCGCGCTGCACGAGTTCCATATCAGCCCGGAGTTGTTGCTTTCGGTCGGGTGTCTCGGCCGAGAGGTCTTGCGCCGTGACGATGTCTTGGAGGCGCTTGAGTTCGGTCACGCCCTCGTTGATGTCGTTCATCAGCGCCATAAGACTGTCCTTTTCGGCGTTGGCCGTGGCGAGGGAGTCGGTGAGTTCGGTGTTGATGGAGTCGGTGGTTGCGGTTTGCTCCTGTTCTGTCGCTTTGTCGCAGGCCGGCAGAATGGGCAGCAACGCGAGTATGAGTGCGAAAATCTTAATGTGTTTCATTTTCAAGGTTGTTTGGGATATGCTTTTGCTTAAAGCGTGCGTATTTGTCGGTGTGTCGGGTGTTTTGCTCGGGGCATCCGGCCACGATGAGCACGATTTCGCCTCGGGCGGGTTGAGCCTCGAAGTGTTCGGCGAGCGAGGCGAGTGTGCCGTGGTGGGTGGTTTCGTGGAGTTTGGAGATTTCCCTGCAGACGGCGGCCTCGCGATCGGCTCCGAAAACTTCGGCAAGTTGGCGCAACGTGCGCGCCAGCCGCAGTGGTGACTCGTAGAACACGATGGTGCGCGGTTCGTTTTTCAGGTCGTCGATGCGTGAGGCGCGCCCCTTCTTCTGGGCGAGGAAACCCTCGAAGACGAATCGGTCGCATGGCAGTCCGGAACTGACCAGGGCGGGCACGAAGGCGGTAGCCCCCGGCAGGGTGACCACGGTGATGTCCTCGCGGCGGCATTCGCGTGCGAGCAGGAAACCGGGGTCGGAGATGCCGGGCGTGCCGGCGTCGCTGATCAGGGCGATGTCCTGACCCGCCTTGAGACGGTCTATCACGCCCGCCGCGGCCTCGTGCTCGTTGAACTTGTGGTGGCTGCTCATCGGGGTGGTGATTCCGAAGTGCCGCATAAGCACGGCGCTGGTGCGCGTGTCCTCGGCCAGCACAAGCGAAACGCTGCGGAGCACTTCCACGGCGCGTGGCGTCATGTCACTGAGGTTACCGATCGGCGTGGGCACGATGTAGAGCGTTCCGGGCATTGTTCTTAACTGAAATGGCGCTTTACAATCGTCAGAAATTCAATCACTTCCTCGCTTTCCGGATTCCACCCGAGGTTGTCGAGCAGGTATTGTTCGGCCTCGGTGTAGCCGGCCATCCGCTCCACGGTGTCGAGCGTGGCGTTCATCTCGGCATCGGAGCCGCCGAAGAGTTCGCGGCGGAAACGGAACCGGTCATTGAGCGTGAGGGCGGAACGGAGGTTTTTCGAGAGCGTGCGTTGCAGTTTCTCGTCAACGCGGAGCGGGTCTTGCTCCACCTGGGTTGTCTTCGGCCTTACGGAATCGGCGGGAACATCCTGCGGTTCAGGCTCGGGTGCGGGTTCTGAGAGCGGTTCGGGCTCAGGTTCAGGCTCAGGTTCGGGTTCAATCGGCTCGGCCGGGCTCATTTGGCTTGGCGGCCCGTAGACGGGTTCAACCGGTTCAGGCACCGGTTCAGGCTCTGGTGCCGGTTCGGGAATCGGCTCGGGAATCGGGGTGACTTCGGGCTTGGGAGCAAGCAGAGCGGCCGATTCGGCCAACTCGGCGCTGATCTGGCGGATACGGTCGTAAACCACCGCGGGCGTGTCGTCGCCGTGCTTGTCCACCACCAGCAGAAGCCCCTCCAATTCGTATACTTGGGTCAGTAATGTGGCTAAAGGTTGGTTCATCGTCGTATTTTTTACTTCCTTTAAACCGCCAAAGATAGATATTTTTTTTCGATTGGTCGAATTTTTTCAAAAAAAATACTCGCCATGGCCTAAATCCGGATTATATTGCCTACCTTTGCAACGTTGAATTAACTAAAAAAACCATTATGAAAAAATTCTACTCCCTGCTCGCAGTAGCAGCAATGGCTTTGCTCGGACTTCAGGCGCAAGGCCAGCAAGTGTGGCTCGTCGGTGATGCCTTCAACGGTTGGAACGAGAGCGGAAACGTTGAGATGACCAACAACAACGGCGTATTCACCTACACCGCCGAAATCGGCGCCGGCAAATACTTCGCCTTCTTCAAAGACCAGCAGGCTTGGGGCAGCCAGCGCGGCCCCGCCAACGGCAACAACTCCCAGCCCACCGGAAATTGGGAAGAGACCACCTCGGGCGGCTCGTGGTATGTGGCCACCGCAGGCACATATGAAATCTCGTACGAGTACGCCACCGACAAAGCCAAAATCGCCGCCGTGTCGGTAGCACCCTTCGACGCCACCAAGCGCAACTTCGCCGTCACCGGAGCCGCTTTCGGCGGCTGGAACATGCCCCCGGTAAATACACAGACTTTCACCAACAACGGTGACGGAACTTACACCCTCGTCTTTGAAGGCGCCGTGGCCGGAGAGTTCAAACTCTCGGGCGTGGCAGATAACATTGCCTTCTCGGAATCGTGGGACGTGTTCAACAGCGGTTGCTACTACAACAGCACGCTCGCTGAAGGCGACAACACACTCACTTTCGGCGGAACATCCAACATGACCCTCCCCGTGAGCGGAAACGTCACCCTCACCATCAGCGACGTCACCGCACAATCGTGCAAACTCAACATCACCGTCGGACAAATCATCGTCCCCGACAAGGCCTACTACCTCGCCGGAACATTCAACAACTGGGCCGAACAGTCCGCAGACCATAAATTCACCGAAGTTGAGGAAGGCAAATTCCAACTCACGCAAACCTTCAGCGGTGAGTTCAAAATCGTGAATGAGTATAAACAATGGCTCGGCGGCAACGGCGAAATCACCCTCACGGCCGAGAACCCGAGCGTGACCCTCGTCGACGGCAGCAACATCACCCTCGCCGAAGAGTCGGAGTACACACTCACCATTGAGAACGGCGTGCTCACCGTCACCGGCTTCCCCGAAGCCACCCGCCGCATCGCCGGAACCATAATCGACACCAACGAGAACCACGTGGAAGGTGTTAAAGTCACCGCCAAGGCCATCAGCGAAGGCTCGCCCTACGAGGCTCCGCGCCGCGCAATCGGTGACACATACACCACCACCACCGACCCCGACGGTTACTTCAGCCTTGAAGTGCCCGAAAACTTCACCTACGAAGTCACCTTCGAGAAAGAAGGCTACAAAACCGTCACCGTTCACGAGATGTATGCCGAAGGTGTCATTCTCGAGCCTACACAGACAGGCGTGAACACCCTCAACGTGAACAACATCACAAGCGTTAAATACGTCAACGCCGCCGGCGTGACTGGCAACAGCCCCTTCACCGGCCTGAACATCGTTGTCACCACCCTCAGCGACGGAACCACCCGCGTGAGCAAAATGGTGAAATAATCCAGACGTAAGCCTACCAAATCCATCATCGCCCGCGGGTTACACGGCCCGCGGGCGAATTGTTTCTGCAAAAGTTCGCAAAAAAACGCCGCAAGTTAACGCTATCTGACAAAAAAGCATTACCTTTGCAGTCGCAAAGCGCGCGAGCGCCCTGTGCCGGTCCTATAGCTCAGTTGGTTAGAGCACCTGACTCATAATCAGGGAGTCCTTGGTTCAAGCCCAAGTGGGACCACGAAACATATTCGCCAACTGCCAAAAAATCAGCGGTTGGCGTTTCTGTATGATGAAAACGATCCACCGAATAATAACATTCCTGAAAAACTGGACACTGCCCAGCGCGATAGCAACGGGAACGGTGATGTACTTCACCTTCTCGCTCATTCCCGCGCTCGACGGGGCGGCGCGCTTTTTCGACCCAATCTTCGACGCGATTTTCCCGTTCTTCATGGGAATGATCCTGTTCACCACCTTTTGCCGCGTCGACTTCCACCGCATGCGCCCCACGGCCTGGCACTGGATAATCACCCTGCTGCAGATCCTGCTCGTAGGCATGGCCACGGCGCTGATTCTTGTGATGAACCTCAGCGGAAACGACCTCATCCTCATGGAGGGTATCCTCACCTGCATCATCGCCCCCGGAGCCGCCGCGGCCGCCGTGGTCACCGCAAAACTCGGAGGAAATCTGGAATCGATGACAACCTACACCTTCGTGTCCAACTTCGTCACCGCCCTGCTCGTGCCGCTCATTTTTCCGATGATCGACCGCGCGGTTGACATCGACTTCTGGACCGCTTTTTGGGCGATACTTTATAAGGTGTGCCTCGTGTTGCTTGTACCGATGGCGGGGGCATATGTGGTGAAGCACTATATCCGGCCGCTGCACCGGTGGATTCTGAGTGTGAAAGACCTCTCGTTCTACATGTGGGGCATCTCCCTGTCGATTGTCACCGGCTCCACGCTGAAATACATTGTCCACGCCGGCACCACGCCGGGGTTCGTGAGCGCCATCGCGCTGATTTCGCTGGTGCTCTGTCTGGTGCAGTTCGCCCTGGGACGCTACGTGGGCCATTTCTTCAACTCCACCATCGAGGCCGGCCAGGGTTTAGGGCAGAAAAACACCGCCTTCGCCGTCTGGATCGCCTACACCTACCTCCACCCGCTATGCTCCGTAGGCCCGGGGTGCTACATCTTGTGGCAAAACGCCATCAACAGCATCGAAATCTGGCACCAACGCAAGACCCACCCCGAGCAGGACTGACATCATCACACCCCAATCCCTCCGGGGTCGGGCCGAGATTACCATATAATGTGACACGGGGACGGTTCTTTTGTCACGATTTTTTTAAGAAAACGTGACAAAAGAACCGTCCCCGTGTCACGTTTTTACTGCTCGGGTTGGGAGTCGATGATCTGGCGGGCGAGGTCGAGGTCGTTCTCAAACACGACCACACGCATCGGGGTCATCAGCAAGGCGTTGGCGGTGGTGTCGCCCACCACGCCGGCATGCACGCCGTTGTCGTTGAGCACGCCGGCGATGATGCTCGCCTCGGCCGCGGTGGGGTATTCGCCAAAGGTGACGAGTCGTCGGTTGTCGTTTTCCATTGCGAGAGAGGTTTTAGTTACTGTACAGGTAGCGTTTGATGGAGCGTTTGGGTGTCTTCTCGAACTCGGAGGCCATGAGTTGGATACGGGCGATGCGCTCGTAGGGGGCGACGAGTTTGTTGAGTTCGACGCGGATGTTCTCCATCAGTTCGGGGAGTTGGTCGCGGGTGATGCCGAGTTGGTCCATGGCCTCATAGTCGGGATAGACCAGCGCGACGAGTTTTCCGCCACGGTCAACAACGAGGCTCTCGTTGACGTAGAGCATGTTGTTGAGTTTTGCCTCGATTTCCTCGGGGTAGATGTTTTGCCCGTTCGAGCCGAGGAGCATGGTTTTGAGGCGGCCGCGGATAAAGATGGTTCCGTCGGCCGAGATGGTTCCCATGTCGCCGGTGTGGAGCCAGCCGTCGTCGTGGAGCACTTTGTCGGTGGCCTCGCTGTTGTGGAAGTATCCTTTCATGACGTTTTCTCCGCGCACGCAGATTTCTCCGGGAATGTTCTCGGGGTCGTCGCTGAGGATTTTGCATTCCATCAGTCCGGGCAGGATGCGTCCGGCGCTGTGCGGCACGAATTGTTTCCACGGTGTGTGGCTCACCAGGGGGGCGCACTCGGTCATGCCGTAGCCCACGGTGAAGGGGAAGCGGATTTTGTACAGGAAGTCTTCCACCTCGGCGTTGAATGGCGCGCCGCCGATGATCACTTCCTCAAACTCTCCGCCGAACGCCTCGATGAGTTTCTTACGGATTTGGGCGTAGATTCCTCGGTCGATGCCGGGCACGGCCATGGCCCAGCGGAGCATGGTCCGGCTGATCATGGGCACAATCATCTTGGAGTAGATTTTCTCGAGGATGAGGGGCACGCAGATCACGAGGTTGGGCTTGACTTCAGAGAAGGCTTTGATGAGGATTTTTGGTGAGGGTATTTTTCCGAGCAGGGTGATGTGGCTGCCCACGGCGAGGGGCACGAGCATGTCGAACGCGCATCCGTAGGCGTGCGCAAGGGGGAGGAACGACAGCGCGCGCGAGCCGCGGTAGTGGAGTTCGGAGTTGATGCCGTAAACGAGGTTTCCGGCGATGTTGTTGCCCGTGATCATCACGCCTTTGCTGAATCCGGTGGTTCCGGAGGTGTAGTTGATTTCCATGAGCTGGTCGCCGTCGCGTTCGGCATAGTGGATGTCGGCGGCGGTAAATCCGTCGGGATAGCGCTGGGCGAACAGTTGCGGCACGGCGGCGAGTTGCTCGCCGATGGTCTCGCCTTCTTTTTCGGCGAAGAGGCTGTGGTTGTCGAGCGAGATGGCGGCGCGGATGTTGAGCAGCTGGTCGAAGTCGAGGTTATCCCAGATGGCTTTTGAGCAGAAGAGGATGGTGGCTTCGGAGTGGTTGATGATGTGCTGGGCGTCGTTTGGGTTGAACTCCTGCAGGATGGGCACGATGACGGCTCCGTAGGTGATGGTTCCGATAAAGACGGTGACCCACGTGGGTGTGTTCTTGCCCATGAGTGCGATTCGGTCGCCGGGTTTGATGCCGAGCGTGCTGAAGAACAGGTGCAGCCGGGCGATGTTACGGGCGAACTCGCCGTAGGTCAGCGTTGTGCCCTCGTTGTAGTCGCTCAGTGCGGGCAGTTCCCAGTTGTCGGCAAAAGAGCGCTCGTATATCTTGATGGTGTTTTCTTTAAGCATACGTAGATTCCGCTACGGATTAATAGCCAATTGAGTCGGTGTAATCAAAGGTGGTGTCGGGGTCAAAAACGGCTCCGCCTGCCATGCCGGAATTAAAACCTTCGTTAAACGCCTTTTGGAACTCCGGGGAATTGAAAAACCACACGCATCCCGCGATAGAGCCTACAATCATCACGGCAAGTGTGATAAAGAACCACATGCGTGCATTCGAGGATGCCTCTTCGGCGCCGAGTTGGTTGTTCGACATGAAGAGGGATTTCACCTTACCGCTCTGGACGATGCCGATAATACCCGTGATAAGCGAGAACGGGTTGCAGCAGCAGATGACGCTGAGGATGGTCAGTATCACGTTGCCGGTCATCCAATTGTTGGGCATCACGGGTAGCGGGGTGCCGTAGGGTTGCTGCTGGTATTGCGGTTGGGCGTAGGGCGAGGGTTGGGGTCCGTAGCCTTGCGCGGTTTGCTGCTGCTGACCGTAAGCCACCTGTTGCGGTTGTTGCTGGGGCTGGTAGGCCTGCTGCTGGGTGTAGTTGGGCTGGGGCTGGTAGGCCTGCTGCTGTTGGGTGTAGTCGGGCTGAGGCTGGTAGGCCTGCTGCTGTTGGGTGTAGTCGGGCTGAGGCTGGTAG
>CACYCT010000054.1 GCA_902772965.1 uncultured Bacteroidales bacterium
AACACCACCACGAAGGCCATCTCGCCCCAACCGAGCCACATCGTGGCGCTGTCGGCGCTGAGAAGCGGTTGGTTGGGCAACTCATTCCACGTAAACGGCAGTACGGCCACGGCCGAGGCAAGGAACATCCACTTCATCTGCGTAACGGCCGAGTAGCGTTCGCTGACGCGCTGGGTAAGAATCAGATACACCGCCCATGTGACCAGGCTTCCGAGCGCGAGCGTGATTCCGAGCGCGTCGTTGCGTCCCGTGCCCGATGTCCAGCCCACGGCCACCATCAGCATCGCCCCGGCCACGCCGAGCACCACGCCGATGAGTTTGCGCCGCGTCATGCGCTCGCTCAGCCACATCCACGCCAAGAGTAGCACGGCAATCGGAACCAGTGTCGCCACGAGGGAGTAATACACCGGAGTGGTGTAGGCCAACGCCCATGCCGTGAGTGTCTGCGAGACGGCGAAGCCGAGCAGGCCGCCGCCGATGATGACCCACAGGTCGCGCCGCGGCACGCGCTCGCGGGGCAGGAAGAACGATATGCACCAGAAAATCAGCGCCGCGCCCACGCACCGGGCCAGCATGTAGCCGTTGGGCGTGAAGTGGCGCGTGACCAGATCGGTGGTCACCGGCACCGACAGACCGAAAATGATGTTGGCCGTGGCGATGGCCAGATGTCCTTGCAGTTTGGAACTTTTCATTTTTTATGTGGAATGTAATCTGTTATTCTGTTTTTGGTGCGGCGTCGGGGCGGAGTGTTCCGGCGCGATGGAGCAGGTCGGTCACGATGGCTCCGCCCATAGCCAGTCCGGCCGCGGCGGGCACGAAGGCGTTGCTTGCCGGAATGGGTTTCCCCTCGCCGACGGGTTCGAGCGGTTGTAGCGGTAACTCCGTGCTGCACACCACCTTGAAGTGGCGTATACCTTCGCGTCGCAGTTGTTTTCTGAGTGTTCGCGCGAGCGGGTCGTTGCGGGTGGCGGTGATGTCACACACGCGGAAGGCCGTCGGGTCGAGTTTGTTTCCCGCGCCCATAGAGCAGATTAGAGGCACGCCGAGGGCGTTGCAGCGGCGGATGAGTTCCATCTTTGCCGTGACGGTGTCGATGCAGTCGGCCACGTAGTCGTACGCGCTGAGATCCACCTCATCGGCATTGCCGGGGAGGTAGAACATCGGCCGGCATTCGACGTGACATGCCGGATTGATTGCCGCCACGCGTTCGGCTGCCACGTCAACTTTGAGGCGCCCGATGTTGGTTGTCAGGGCGATGATCTGGCGGTTGATGTTCGAGGGCGCGACGGTGTCGTTGTCGAACAGGTCGAGGTGTCCCACGCCGCTTCGGGCGAGCACCTCCACCACATAACCGCCTACGCCGCCCACACCGAAAACGGCCACCCGGCTGCCGGCCAACGTGGTCATGGCCGACTGGCCGAGCAACATCCGTGTGCGTGAAAACAGGTCGTCCATCCTCTTTTTCTGATAGGCTATTGCTTTTTCAGGAAGAGTGTCCACTGTTTTCCGGCCGCGTCGGGAATTTGCAGGGAGCGTGTGGTTGTTGTGCGGGCGGTGATGGTGAAGTGGAAAGCGGTTTGTTCGGCCGAAAATTCGGGTCCGCCGGGCAGGGTTTGCAGCACGCGGTCGTAGGCCACGTTGGGGTCGGGTAGGGTGATGGTGAGCGTGTTGTCGACTTCCTCCCATCGGCCGTAGTCGGCGCGTTCGTTGTGCAGGCCGTCAACGGCCCGCAGGCATACCACTGTTGACTGGAACTGCATGAACGCCGAGCCGTTGTAGGCCGCGTCGTTGCCGTCGGGGTTGGTGATGGATTCGATGTGCCAGGTGCCGAACCACGAGCCGATGTCGCCGTTGTTGTGCGTGCAGCCGGCGAGGGTGATCAAGAGGGTGAATATGAGGAGAAGGCGGGTTTTCATAGCGTGTTATTTTTTACCGAGTGTGAACAATCCGTTGTAGGAGATGGATAGCAGGCAGCCGAAGTTGTTACCGTAGAGTGTTCCGTGGTCGGCTGCGATTTGCGCTTTGAGTTGGAATTGTCGCGGGGCTTTGTAGGTGGCCTCGAGCATCCAAGAGGTGTCGGAGGCGGGTTTGACACGCGGTTCGAAGGGGGTTCCCCACGACTTGCGGTATCCGGCCATGGCGCGGTAGGAGAGCACGGTGCTCAGGTCGCCGCACAGGGCAACGTGGAAGCCGCGGATCCGGTTGTCGGTGAAGCGGAGGTATCCGTCGCGGTTGTGGATAGTGCCTTTGACCATAGGCGAACCGATGGCCATACCGCGGTTCTGGTAGCCGTTGAAGGCGTAGTTGTTGTAATAGTCGTCGGCGCCGGTGGCCTCGTCGGTCAGAGGTGTGCCGGCGTGGTCTTTTGGAGCCCAGTGGATGGGGCCGCTCTGGTTGGTAAGGTCGATATACTCGATGGTGGCGCCGCTGACCCACGCGGGTTTCCATGCCTTGTACTCAATGCCCCACAATCCGTCGAATCCGTTCCGGAATCCGATGCCGGAGCCGTCTTCCCACAGGTGCTGGTGGAAGGCGCGCAGGGTGTGGGCGGGATTGATGTGCCAGTCGAGGCGGATGTCCCACGATCCCACATGGTTGCCTTCGTAGTATTTGTCGCCGGTGTTGCTTGAGCCGCTTCCCGGAATGAAGGCTTTCCAGAACGCCTTGGCGTTGGATTCTTGGTGGATAGTGCGCGTCGGTGTGCCGTTTTGGTAGGTCACGTAGTCGCCGCCGAATTGGCATGCGGCCTGCATACCGAGCGTGAGTACGACCGGTTTCATGGGGTGGGTTCGGAAGTATATGTTTTTGTAGTGGAACCACGTGCCGGTGGTCAGGAAGTGGTTGGCGTAGTTGTAGTGGTGCTCAAGCCACTTTGTGTCGGCGGGCTTGTAGTATCCTATTTCGCCCGCGATTTGGAGCCATCCGCGTGTGAAGGGCACGTTCTGGAAGTTGACGAATCCGGCCGTCAGTCCGGGCATGGGTCGCGCGTTGGCGCTGTGCACGAGGTCGCCCGAACTGAGCATGTCGTTCAGCAGGGGTGAGCCGCGGTGCTTGGCGCCTGCGATAACCATCAGGCCGCGGTATTTCACCTCGCCGAAAACTTGCTGTAGCCACACGCGTGCCGGGTGCTCGTTGTGGGCCACGGGGTTGGCGGGGTCGGCGAGGTTCAGATAGGAAGTCGATGATGTCCAGCCGCCCCACACTTCCACGCCGGCTCCCCACGAGAATCTTGATGTGGTGTCCATACGGTGGAAAAGCGAGGCGTTGAGTTGTGTGCCGTATTGTTGGGTAACGGTACCGTAGCGGTTGGCGGTGATGTAATAGGGTGCAAGGGTGTGGTCGCCGGCGTTGAGCGTGAGGCCGGCTTCGTAGTTGAGATCCACTTCGGCGTGGGTCGGCAACAGGCCGAACAATGCCGCGAGCAGACCGAAAAGTAGTTTGTGGTTCATATCGTGGTGGTTCATTTATCGGGGAGGTTGGAAGGAGTCGATGTGTCGCGCCTTTTTGGAGTCGAGAATGTCGGCAATCCGGATGAGCAATCCGGTTTCCTCAACATCACCGAAGTGGGTGTTGATGGCCGTTCCGAGTATGCGCATCGACGGTGAGAGGCTCATGTAGGCGTTGATGAGCGGCGGGATGTTTATGCCGTGGCTTCTGATAAAAGCGTTCAGCCGGCGGTAGTCCTCGCGGAAGTCGTTGCCGACGAAGAAGTTGTCCTGCGCGATTTCGCTGACTGTGTCGGGCAGGGGGTGTATGGGTTTGACCAGGTTGTCCGGGTCGGGGAAATAGAGGTTGAGGAAGTGCAGCAGCAGGTTGCGGCACTGGCGGTCGTACGACGGGTACATGGTCATCTTTCCGAAGAGGTATTCCACGTGCGGGTGTGTCACCGTCACCGCGCCGAGCCCGTCCCAGAGGTTGTCGAGGGCGTAAATGGCCTTCACGCCCGCGCGCGTCGACTGGTACTCCGGCTGAACCCATGAGCGTCCGAGTTCGATGGTTCGGGGGAGTATGTCGTTCAAAAACCGCGGCGAGAACCGGAACATGCTTGCCGTGGCAATCCGCGGCGTGCCGTCGGGCTGCGTGACTATGTCGCGCCCGTCGATGAAACGGTATGCCCCGATGATTTCTCTCCGCTCGGGATTCCACACGAATAATTGTCGGCAGGGCGGCGTCATCGTGTCAAACTCGTCGATGTCGCACGCCTTCCCCGTTCCTCCGCCGGAACTGCGGAACGACAACTCGCGCAACCGGCCGATTTCGCGCATCACCGTCGGCGATGAGTGCGCATCGATGATGTAAATCTCGTTACCCCCACGATTGGTGGTGCGCAACAGCCGCTCCGGCGTGAGTTCGGCCTGAATCAGGGCGGGGTCGACAGGTGGAATGATCGGTTGCATAACAGTTAAGCGTTTTGTCTCGGTAATTGGTACACCATTTGTCGGATTTGCCCAACGTGCTCTTTCACGCGGCTCCGGTCAAGGCTCTGCCACTCAATCGGCTGGCCGAAGTAGACCTCGAACTCCGCCCCTTCGCTGCGGAACACCTCGCTCGGGAGCAGAACCTGCTCGATGTTGAACTTCAGGCCGAGGCGTTTGCGCCACGTTGCGGCATTGTAAAAGCGGTTGGAGTTCCTGCCGCCGAAAAACACCGGAATGATGTCGCGCCGGTGACGAATCGCGCGCGTGACAAATGTGTTTCGCCAGTCGGGGTCGGCAATCGTGCCGTCAGGTTGCCGACGTGAGCACAACCCGGCCGGGAACGTGATCATCTGCATCGTCGAGTCAAAGGCAGCGTCAATGTCGGTGGCATATTGCCGCGACTGCTTTCCGAATTTGTTCACCGGCAGGAAGATATTCTCGAAAGGCTTGACAGCCATCAGCAGGTCGTTGACCAGGAAGCGGATCTGGTTGTCGTATCTCCGTCCGAGCAGGGCGATGAGCGCGATGCCGTCGAGGCCGCCCAAAGGGTGATTGGAAGCAAAGATGAAACGTCCGTCGGGCACAGCGTCAAGTCCCACAGGCTTGAGCGAGACGTTCAGTCGGTTGAGAATGATTTCGGCGGCATCAACGTCTCGGCGGTCACCGATAGCCTCAAGCAAGCCGTTGAGTTGATCTTGGCAGATAAGCCGTTCGAGCCACGTCACGGTGAACCGGGGCACGAGCCCGAAACGCTTGCCCATTCGCTTGGCCAGCACCGCGCCGATGTCTATTTTCATCACCTCACTCATCTGTTTTGCTGTCATTCTTTGAATTGTGTAAACTCGGAGTAGTTGTAAACAATCCGCAAAAATACACATTTTTCCACGTTTGTGCAACTTACGCGCCCAAAACGCACGGCAATTTCATTTAAAAAAGTTTTTGAAGGCGAAAGATGGGTCATTTTTTATAGAAAATCACTAAATTTGCACGCAGCGA
>CACYCT010000055.1 GCA_902772965.1 uncultured Bacteroidales bacterium
AGTAACGCATGATGTCGTGCGCGAACGCCTCGCCGATGGTGTCGGGCGGCGGCGGAAGGCATTTGATCAGGTTGGGCAACTCGGCTTAGGTGAAGTACACTTCCTGAGCGCCGAGGCTATCGACGACGTGCCGAGCAGCAGAACCGCCATCATAACGGCTCTGAGCAGTAGGTTTGTAATCGTTTTTTTCATAATCTGTTTATTTAGAGGGATTTTGTTGAGTTGTCTTGTCAGATGACGGTTTCGGCGACCGGGTTATACCCCCGGACACCTGAACATTGCAAATATAGCAATAATCTCCGATTCCGGAAAATATTGCAGACATTTCTTACACTTATCTGCCTAAAATTTACGCAAACGGTTGCGGAAAATCGGGAAAATCGTAGTAATCTGAGTAGGTCGGAGTGAACGGAGTGATTGTAGGGCGGCGGAGTGATTGCTTTTATAAGAACATTCCGGCATTTTGGAGGATGTGCGTGAGAAATCCGGGCTCTGTTTTGCGTGGGTGAGCCTGCTATATTTTCGGCGGGTCAGAAATCGCTGAAGAAGGTGGGACGGATGAGCAGGCCGATGCGCAAGCGGCAGTGATACTTGTTGTAGTCGAGCAGGTTCTCGCCATAGCCGTCGTAGAAGTGAAGCATGAGGAACTGGTTGCTCTTCTTGTTGATACGGAAACCGACGTTGACGGTGGTGTTGAAACTCAGGTCCCACCCTTTGCGCTTGACGAAGGTTGCATCGACAACCCACCGCTTGTTGCGCGAGATGTACTGGCCGCCGACCTGGAAAATGCCGTTGTAGCGCAGAATGTCTTTATTCTGCTGGCCGTCGATGATGGGAATCCACGTCTTGGCGTGCACCATCACTTCGGGCAGGATGTAGGCCGCGGCGCTGAACGTCACCTTATTCCAACTCCGCGAGGCCTCACCGTCGCGCCCGTTGGACTCGTGCTCGAGGATAAGCGAGGCTTTGCCCACGAGTTTGCCTTTCATTATAATCAACTTCGACAAACCGATGGCGGGGTTGAAGTTCAGGTCGTGGAACGGCAGAGACTCCTCAAAGACGTTCCACATCGCTTTCTGGGAATACGACAGGAAGAGGTGGGTATGGAAGGGGAGTATGCTTTTCGTGAGCCGGTGGCGGAAACTGATATTGAACTTCACGTCACTGTTGAACTTGGTGGGTTTCTGGTTCAGTGCCGTGCCGACTGTGAAATAGTTGTCCCTGTAGATACCGAAGAACGGGCGGTTGTCGTAGTCCTGCAGGATGCTGTCGGCATTGAGTTTCTCGGCACTCTTTATGGTGGTTATCTGCCCGGACATTGGAATCGTTCCGGCAAGGATGAATAAGGCGACCAAGCAGACAAGGGGCATGCTTTTCATGATAGGGCTTGGGGATGTCCTGTTTTCCATGTCTAATATATGGCTAAACTGATCAGGTCCTTATTGAGTTTGGCTATCGGTTTTCCGTTGAGCCAGATTACGGAATAGAACTCTGAGTTGGTTAATGTCTCTTGTGTGAGCACATACAGGTCGTTGCTGTATGTCTCGATATCGACTACGAGTGCGCTGCGCAGTTTTTCGGTATCGGAAGCATAAACCAAGTGGCGGGGAACATTGTCGGTCCAGATGGTGGCAAGATAAATCCCCTGCTCGGTTCGCTCCACCCCGGCCACATAGACATGCTCCGCGGTTTTCTCGACGGCCGAGGCCATCGTCACCGGAAACAGTATCGGTTCGCTCAAGGGGTAGTCCAGCAGGCGCGGCAACAGCCGCACATTATCCTGGTCGTCCCACAGCAACGCGCCCTCGAGCGCATAGCCGCAGGCGAGGTAGTGATTTCCGTCGAAGGCACGGATTCCCGTGGCTGTGGCATTGGCTATGCCGTCTGGAAGCGGAAGCGGTTTCTTCTTATAGGAGCCTTTACTGTAATAATACAATATCGGCCTTTCCTCATAACTTAACTCGTTAATCTGAATATAGTCAGTTCCGACAACATAGCAGTTTCCTTCCGACACTGAGATTCCATGCAGGGCGGGGTTGAAGTGCCCGCTGTCTTCAAGCCGGAATATCCCACTGTTTTTCAATACGTTGGGAGGATCGAGCAGATAGATGTTGTAGTCCCACTTGGCGATGCCGAAAGTCCAATGCTCCACGTCGTCGATAAAGTCGACGTGGAGGGTGTTCCACTTGCCGTTTTTCCAGTAGCCCACCTTCATCTTCGTGTTCACGCCCGAGACGAAGTAGTCGTTCCCCTCGGTGATGATCTGGGTGACGCTCTCACAGTCGGGAAGAGTAGTAACCACTTCCCCGTAAAGGTTATAGATATTTTCCCGCTCATCGATGGCGAGCACAGTTCTCGCCTCGGCGGGTTTATCGGTCACGGGAGGCTCGTCTTCATGGCAGCCTGTGAGCAACACCGCCGCCACGAGGGCGAAGAGTATGGTTTTAAGTAGCCGGTTCATCTATGCGATTTTGCCGCAAAATTACTCACATTTCCTGAAACGGCCAACTATTTCGGAGGCACTCTCTGAGTTTTTAGGTAAATGTCAATAAATTACCTGCAATCGGGCTGGCGGCATATGCCGGCGGATGATGTCTTGCCTGACGCTGTCCGCATCGACCTATACCGCCACCTGTTTTTTCGTCTTATCCGTAATTCTCGATGAGGTATCTCACAAACTGGGGGTCACCGAAGTTGACCGTTCCGGTGTCGTGACGGTTCATGGTGGCAATGCGCGCCATGTCGCTGTCACTCAACTTGAAGTCGAAGATGTCGAGATTCTGCGTCATGCGCTCCTTGCGGGCCGACTTGGGTATGGCCACGATGCCGCGCTGCGTGAGCCAGCGTAGCGCCACCTGCGCGGCGGTTTTGCCGTATTCCCCGCCGATTCCGGCCAGCGCCTCGCTGCCAACGATATCGTCAACGCCCTGACCTCCGAGCGGACCCCAGGCCATCATTCGGGTGTCGGTTTCGGACAGCAGCGGCTCGATGCCTGCTTGCTGAATCATCGTGTTGCACTGCAACTGGTTCACCATAGGTTTGATGTCAACATAGTGGGCGAAGTCGAAGAAGCGTCCGGCCTGGAAATTGGACACGCCGATGGCGCGCACCTTGCCGTGACGGTAGGCGTTCTCCATCGCCCGCCATGTGCCGAACACGTCGCCGTAGGCCTGATGAATGAGCAGAAGGTCGATGTAGTCGGTCTGCAACTTGCGCAGGCTCTCGTCGATACTTTTGGCGGCCTTTTCCTCGCCGGAGTTGCTGATCCACACCTTGGTCACGAGAAACAAGTCCTCGCGCCTGACGCCGCTCTTCCGCCACGCGTCACCCACGCCTTCTTCGTTGGCGTATGCCTGGGCGGTGTCGACCAGCCGGTAACCCACTTCCAATGCATCACGCACGCAACGCCCGCACTCGTCAGGGCTGACCAGAAACACGCCGTAGCCCAGCAGCGGCATCTCAACGCCGTTATATAACTTAATGGTTTCCATATCAATAGCCTAAACCTTTCAACCATTTTTCAACCTTCGCTCTCTCGGTGCGCACCTCATGGCCGTAAATGCTGAAGCCTTTGGTGACATTTGCCCCGGGAAAGGCCGCTTTCACGTCTTCGACACAGTTGGCCAGGCCACTGCCCTCATGGGTGGTGAAGGGGACAACCGTTTTACCTTTCAGGTCATTCCCGTGCTTCTTGAAAAATGTGAACATCACCTGCGGATAGGTGCCCCACCACACGGGGCCGCCGATGAATACGGTGTCGTATCCGGCCATGTCAATGTCGCCCTCATATGGAGGGAGTTCGCCCTTGCGGGTCTCTTCCTTGGCCAGGTTGATCAGCGGCGTGTAGGCCATGCCGTCGTACTTGTGGGTGACGATCTCAAACTGGTCGGCGCCGGTGATCTCACAGATGTAGTCGGCCACAATCTTGGTGTTGCCCACCTCGATGTTTCCCACCGCGTAGTTGTCACCCGCATGCGAGAAAAACACAACCAATGCCTTATTGTCTTTTGCCATAACTGCTGTTTCGTTTGTTTGTTGCTGTTTATTGTTAACGGTCTCGTTGCTGTTGGCGCAACCGGTTGTGGCGGATAGCAGGCACAGCAGCGAGGCAAGGATTGTTTTGAGCGATTTTTCCATATTATCCGAGGTGTTGACTGGTTGACCACTCGAAATGCTGCTCACGTTCGGCGATCCACCAACGGCCGTCGATTTTCACATACTTGTCGTAGTAGCGCACGGCGTGTGTGGTGAGCACGTCTTTGCCGTCCTGCTCGGTCACGAGCGTGGCAAGGGCGTAACAGGTGCCGGTGGCGTGGGTGTCGTCGATGAAGTCGACGCTCTGCTGCCATTCATGTGAAACGACACCTTGGCCGCGCCAAAGGCCTTGTACTGGCGGATCATGTCTTGCACATCTCGGGCCTGCATACCCAACTTGTCGCCGAAATACACGTCGAGTTTGATGTCGGGACGGAAAATCTCCACGTAGCAGTCCTGATTGTTCTTGTCGCTCTCGGTTGCATAGAAGTCTACTAACGCCTTCAACTCCATGCGGTCTTGCATTCTGAATTCCATTGTCGTATTCGTCATTCGGTTTTTACGCTGCAAAATTACAGCGGATTTCCGACAGGGGATTTTCACAAAAAACTCCACAATTTTCATTTTTTACCTAAATCGTTTGTTTCCATAAATAATTAATGCGTACCTTCGCGGACAAATCGCAACCTCATGGAAACCGACTTCCTGTATTCCACCGAGTTCTACGGCATGAACGCCGCCGGATTGGGCCACACCTGCATGCACCTGCTCTGCACCGAAGGTGAAGGCAGTTTCGTGTTCAACGAGCGGTGTTACCACATCATGAAAAACGACCTTGTGGTGATTCCTTATCCCGACCGCGTGAGCAATCTCGCGGCCCATAGCGATATGCAGGTCGAGTGGTTCGCCGCCGACTACAAGTTTCTGCAAAACCTGCTGCCGTCGAACAACTACAGCATCGGAGGCAGTATCTCGCTCAACCGGGACCCCGTTATCAAACTCACCGACCGTCAGGCCCGGCACCTGCTGGAGGACTTTCATCGTCTGCGCGAGCGTATCGGCGAACGTCATCTGTTATTCTACCATGAACTGATGGGCAGCCTGTGCCTGACGATGATATACGACATCTTCGAGGCGCACGCGAGGCGCGAGGCCACCGAGCCGCACTCCGACCGGACGGCGTATATCGTCAAGCAACTCATGGCCCTGCTCGCCACCGGCATCTGCCGCACCGAGCGAAGCGTGCGCTACTACGCCGGGCGGCTGAACGTGTCGCCGAAATACCTCTCCGCGACCGTAAAGCGCGTAACAGGCCACAGCGTCACCGCCTATATCGACCGACACACCATTCCCTTACTCAAAGAATATCTCGACAACGAGCGACTGTCACTCACGCAAATAGCCGACCTGATGAATTTCGCTTCGCTCTCCTACTTCAGCCGCTACTGCGTCAAGCACCTCGGCAAGTCGCCCTCCGAATACCGCCGGAGCCTGCAACCGAGATGAGACGCGCCGGTGTCTTCTCAACCCAAACCGGTGCCGCAACATCAGCCACGCGCCGCCACAATGGTAAATAATCTTAAATAATTCCATAATTCAGGATTTATTCCGAACTTTGCGGCATAAACAACGATTAACCTCAACCTAAAACCGAACCTATCCATGTATGGCAAAATGAAAGAGTTCCTCACGAAGGAACTCGCCGACATCCAGGCCGCCGGCCTGTACAAAAACGAACGTATCATCACCACCGAGCAACGCGCCGACATCCGCGTCAAGCCCGATAGCGAAGTGCTCAACTTCTGCGCCAACAACTATCTTGGCCTGTCGAACAACCCCCGCCTCGTGGCCGCCGCAACAGAGGCAATGCGTACCCACGGATTCGGAATGAGTTCGGTGCGCTTCATCTGCGGCACGCAAGACCTGCACAAGACACTCGAGGCCGCCATCGCCGACTATTTCCACACCGAAGACGCGATTCTCTACGGATCGTGCTTCGATGCCAACGGCGGACTGTTTGAAGCCCTGCTCGGACCCGACGACGCCATCATCAGCGACGCCCTCAACCACGCCTCAATCATCGACGGCGTGCGCCTGTGCAAAGCCAAACGCTACCGCTACGCCAACGCCGACATGGCAGAACTCGAGGCTTGCCTGCAGCAGGCGCAGGAGCAGCGCTTCCGCGTAATCGCAACCGACGGCGTGTTCTCCATGGACGGCAACGTCGCCCCTATGGACCGTATCTGCGAACTCGCCGAGAAATACGACGCCCTCGTGATGGTCGACGAGAGCCACTCGGCCGGTGTGGTAGGCCCCACGGGACACGGCGTGGCAGAGCAATTCAACCTCTACGGACGCATCGACATCTTCACCGGAACACTCGGAAAAGCCTTCGGCGGCGCCATGGGCGGATTCACCACCGGACGCAAGGAAATCATCGACATGCTCCGCCAGCGCTCGCGCCCCTATCTGTTCAGCAACTCGATCGCACCGGGCATCGTCGGCGCTTCCATCGAAATGTTCAAAATGCTTGCCGAAAGCAACGCGCTGCACGACAAACTTGTTGACAACGTGAACTACTTCCGCGACAAGATGATGGCCGCCGGATTCGACATCAAGCCCACCCAGAGCGCCATCTGCGCCGTGATGCTCTACGACGCCAAACTCTCGCAAGACTTCGCCGCGCGCATGCAGCAGGAGGGTATCTACGTGACCGGTTTCTACTACCCCGTCGTGCCCAAAGAGCAGGCGCGTATCCGCGTGCAACTCAGCGCGGGACACGAGCGTGAACACCTCGACAAGGCCATCGAAGCCTTCATCAAGGTGGGCCGCGAACTCAACGTGATCAAGTAACAACGCGTAAAAACAAGCAAAAAACGTGACAAGGGGACGGTTCTTTTGTCACGTTTTTTTGCACGTTGCTACGAAGACTGAAACGTGACAAGGGGACGGTTCTTTTGTCACGTTTTTTGCACGTTGCGACGAAGACTGAAGCGCAAAAAACATCTCGCCTGACAAACAATTCCGACATTGTCTGCCAATCTGTTACCGGAATTTCGGATATTCCGTGTGTCTTTACTCTGCCGCGAAAGCCTTGGAGAAGAAGAGCATGTGGTAGTCGAGCGAGTTGAGCCAATAGGACCACGAGTGGTTGCCCGGGCGGATGGTGAAATCATGGTCGATGTGCCGCTCGAGCAGGGCGTCGTGCAGTTGGCAATTCACCTTATAGAATACATCGTCAACACCGTCGTCGATGATAATCTGCTGCTGCTTGTTTTTCAGCGTGGGCACAAGGCTCACCACGGAGTGCTCGCGCCAGCGGGTCTCGTTGCCGGCGTATTTTCCGAGGCGCTTGTCGATTTGCCAGCGGTCGGGAAACTGAGTGATGTCCACGCCGCCGCTCATCGCGCCGCACGCGCCGAAGACATCGGGGTGCCGCCACGCGTTCCACAACGCGCCGTGGCCGCCCATGCTCAAGCCGGTGATCGCGCGGAAGCGAGGCTCGTCAAAGGTGCGGTAGTGGCTGTCGATGTATTCCACGAGTTCGCGCGAGATAAAGGTCTCGTACTGCATACGCGGGTCGACCGGCGAGTCGACATACCAACTGTCCTGACCGTCCGGACAAACGATTATCAGGCCATAGTCCGTAGCCACCGCATCCAGGTTCGCCTTGGTCGGCCAGTCGCGATACGACCCACTTGCGCCGTGGAGCAGATACACCACCGGAAATTGCTCCTCCTGCAAGTCGGGGTCGAAATATTGCTCGGGCATGATCACAACGGTGGTGATGGGCCGGTTCATCTTGGCGGAGTGGATTTTTACGGTGTCGGCCTGAGGCGGAACATCGTCAGCCGACTGTGCGAAGGCGAAACAGGAAAAGCCGAGGAGTAACAGGGCGATAAGGAAGATACGGTTCATGTTCGTTTGGATTTAAAGAAGTCTTTCATCAGTGCGGCGCATTGTTCGGCAAGCACGCCGGCGGTGATTTCGGTCCGGGGGTGGAAGGGGCTGTCGCAGAAGGTGTGGTAACCGCGCTTGTCGTCGGGCGCGCCGTAGACGATGCGGCCGATCTGGCTCCACGCGAGCGCTCCGGCACACATCAGGCAAGGCTCCACCGTGACGTAGAGCGTGCACTCGGGCAGATATTTCCCGCCGAGGGTGTCGCAGGCGGCGGTGATGGCCTGCATTTCGGCGTGGGCGGTGATGTCGGTGAGGGTTTCGGTGAGGTTGTGCCCGCGGGCCACGATCTGTCCGTGGCTCACGATTACCGCCCCGATGGGCACCTCGTCGCGCTCAAGCGCCTTGTGGGCCTCATCGAGCGCCATTTGCATGTATCTCTCGTCAACGGTCACAATCAGAGCGGGTTAGAGAATGATTTTCTTGGCGTAGTTACCCACCACCACGATGTAGACCCGTCCTTGCTGAAGCCCGGGCACGATACCGTCGACCGACGGACGCTCGTAATGCAGTTGGCCGTAAACGTCGTAGATGCGTGTCCACGTGCCGTAGTTGTCACCTTCGATGTGGATCACGCCGTCGATGGCGATAATCACCGGATCGGGGCGCGCGACGCCATCGGGGTCAATCGGGGCGAGTGGCAGATGAATGGTGATGGGGGTGGCCTGCTCGGCCTCGTTGATCAGGTTGGTGGCCGCCACGACGTAGGTTGCCGGAATCTGGCCCACGGGCAGGTGGTAGTGGTCGGCGGCGGTGACGGCGATGAGTTCACCCGAGGGGGCGTAGACACGCCATCCGAGTCCTTGTCCGAGCGTGAGCGTGGCAAGATTGCGCGTGTCAACGGGGATGGTCTCAGGGTTGGTGATATCCTCGTTGGTCCAGAGCGAGAAGCGGTTGTGGTCGTCGAAGTACGGGTCGGCTTGCCAGGCGTTCACGGCACGGCGGTCGGCGAGAATCAGGTCGAGCGCGGCGGCGGTTTCGGGCAGGGCGTCATCGCCGAGCAGGGGCGGTGTTTCGGCCGCGCAATAGATTTCAAACAGGTTGTTGCACCCGTCAAAGGCGTAGTCGTCGATGTAGCGCAGGGTGTAGGGCAACATCACGGTGCGCAACCGCAGGCAGTCCTCAAACGCGCCGAGCCCGATGTAACCCACACCCTCGGGCAGCGCCACAGATTCTATATCCGAACCGGCGAGCGCACCCTCACTGATTTCGGTCAGCCCCATCGGCAGGGTCACCGACGCGAGGCTGAACGTGTTGGCCATCGCGTAGCGCCCGATGCGTGTCACACTGTTGGGAATCTGCAACTCGGCAACGTCAGAGCCGAAAAACGCACTGTCGGCGATGGCCGTGACGCGATAGGTGACATCGTTGCGGTACACCGTTTCGGGAATGACGATTGTGTCGCGATAGGTGTTCCGTCCGGCTTCGATCCGCGGCACTACGGCTACCTCATCAAGCCCCACGGGACGGTAGCGCAATCCGCCGGTTTCCAGTTCCCACGCCGCGGCCTGCCCCGCGATAAGCAGGAGCAATCCGGTCAGAATCGATATTCGGCGAGTGGGCGTGAGCATGGCGAGTGAATAGGTTAACAACTTGCAAAAGTAATACTTTTTCCCGACACGCACACCGTTTCCGTGTAAAAGTGGTTGAGAAAATGAGTTTTTGAATCTTTATGTTGAGAGTCTGTGGCTGATTTAGATTTATGGTGGGCTTTATAAATCGTAGATTCAAAAAAAAGCAGTACTTTTGCAGCCTAAACCAAAAGAACGATTATGCTTGACTTTCTCACCGACCACAACCTCATGGGCCTTGCCATCGGCATCGCCACGTTCCTGATTATCGGCCTGTTCCACCCGATTGTGATTAAGGCGGAATACTACTTCGGCGTAGGCTGCTGGTGGGTCTTCGCCGTGACGGGCGTGCTGATGATTGCGGCGAGTCTGATGGTGGAGTCGGTGCTGTGGCAGACCCTGCTGGGCGTGACGGCGTTCTCCTGCTTCTGGAGCATACTCGAGGTGTTCCACCAGCGCGAGCGCGTGCGCAAAGGCTGGTTTCCCGCCAACCCCCGCCGCCAGTCCAAGTGACAACTTCCTTCTATCCCACATCATCTTCTAATAGCCCAGGGAATAAACCCGCTATAAATGCAATTCAACGGCTTTAGGACTTGAGCGACATCAAATGACAAGTCAGGTAAAACTATTAACTTACACATCAAAATTTGATCTTTTGACATCGCAAAGTTAGTTGTTTTTACATTGGGGGAGTTTTATTGCTCATCAGACGTTTGATGCGTGAATAAATCTTACTTTGGGTTGGGTTCTTTTCCTCTGTTATATGGCCCGAACGGCATGAAGGCACCGTCCGGGGGGTGAGGTATCCATCGATTGGGTCAGCGCGCTCAGAAGCGTTGCTTGCGTGATGTAGTAGTCCCGTCAGAAAGCGTGGTCACAACGATATTTATGCCATTGAAAGGCGTTGATGCGCTATGGCCAAAGAGGTTGAAATACCGGCGCGCGACAACGTTCGGCTGCGGTTCACATAATCCGGTGATGGTTTGGTCGGAGTAGTCAAAAGTCACTGTAGCGCGTTTTTCGGTAACGTAGTAAAGGGAACTGATGTCTTGGTGTGGCGTTACACTTTCCCTACGTCCATAGGGTGCGCTTGTCGGCGGCTGCTCCACAGTGATTACCGTTTTTCGCGGCACTTATGGGTGCTCGGCGACATCGTCGCCGAGAAAAAAACATTTTCTTTGACCGCAATCCAAAGGAAATGATTAACTTTGCGGTTTGGAAACAATAACGACAACAAAAACACCCAGTGACTATGATATGCAACAAATGCGGACACGAAGTGCCCGAAGGCTCAAAATTCTGCAACCGGTGCGGCGCACCCATTGACACGCGCATCGAATGCCCACACTGCCACCAACTCGCTCCCGCAGGCTCCGTTTTCTGCCCCAACTGCGGAAAACAAATCCTCGCCAGCATCACCATCGACGAACCGGAACCGGAACCGGAAGCCGTGCCCAAAACAAGAACCCGGCCCGAGCAGACGCAAACCACAGCCAACGCATGGGAACAACCCGCCAAACCGGCCCGGCAACAGCCCATGCCCACCGACGACGACGAAAACGAATCCAGCGAACCGGCACACTACAACCGCAACCTGATCATCGGAGCCATCGTCGTGGCCGCAATCATCGGACTGCTCCTGATGGTGCGCGCGTGCGGAAACTCCGACTATGACAACGCCGGAGAAAAATCCGACTCCACCACACTCGTCGACGACACCGCCGACCAAGACCCCGTGGCACTGCTCAACGCCGAACTCAACCGCGCCAACTTCACCGCCGACGACGCCACAACCGCCAGCGCGGTGCGCATTCCCGCCCAGGGCGACCAACCTGCGCGCATACTCGGAATCACCTACAAGAACGACCCACAAAACCGCTCGTTCTACAAACTGTATAAACTCACACAGTCCGGCACGTCGTGGACACCCGAACTGCTACACACGCAGTACCTCAACGGGCGCTCCATCTCCATGACCGCCTCTGAACTCATGGCCGAACAGGGACAACTGCCACGCGCCGTGAAAATCGAGGACAACGAGTACCTCTTCTTCGGATACCAGAACATGCCCTCGGGTTCCGCCTCAAACGGACGCGTATCGCTATGCCTCTACGACATCAACAACAAGAAACTCACCACCCTCGACTACGACGGCCCGGTGAAGACACGCGACGACGGACGGCCCTACATCTACGGACGCCCACTGCAGGCCATCAACTCACCCCAGACGCGCTTCCTCCAGGCCGAGGCACAACGCGTGAAACTGCTCTACTTCCCCACAGAAGAGGAACTTGAGGCCGAGCGCGAAGCCAAAGAGAAAGAAGAAGAGGAAGCGCGAATGAAAGACCCCGACAACGCCGACGAGACCTGGAACGAGGCAAACCAAGACAACGTGGAGAGCCTCAAAAAAGGTGAGGAGGTGACCATGAGTTCCACACAATACGACAAACCCATCTTCAACCTCAGAGACATGCACCGGAAAATCGAGAGTGCCGACTACATCGTCTTCTCCGACAACAAAGGCGCCGTCTACGGATTCGACAAGAAATCCCGGAAATACTTCACCATATACGCCCCCACTTCGCCCGCCGAACCGGCCGACATCGGATTCGCGAACTCTGAAAAAGGACTGATGAGATACAAAACCGCCGACGGACGCTTCCAGTACGACCTCAAAACGCGCAAGACACGCCGCATCAACGAAGAATGAACTCACCCGAACGGCAATACTACCACCGATTCTTCCTCCGGCTCGACATCATCCTGATCGCCCTGCTGGCCCTGCTTTACTGGCTTAACAAAATCTACGCCTGAATTATGACCGAAATCCGACAAATAGAACCCACACGCGGCAACCTGCTCAAGTTCATACACTTCCCCATCGACGTGGTCTACCGCGACAACCCCTACTACGTGCCCCCGCTCGTGCTCGACGAGATCACAACGCTCACACCCGAGAAAAATCCCGCGTTCGACTTTTGCGAAAGCGCATACTTCCTTGCCTACCGTGACGGAAAAATCGTGGGACGTGTGGCCGGAATCATCAACCGCCTCGTGAATCAGCGCAGCGGAAAAGCCGAAGCGCGATTCGGATTCTTCGACTTCATCGACGACAACGAAGTGGTTGACGCACTCATCAACGCCGTCACACAATGGGGACGAGAAAAAGGAA
This sequence comes from uncultured Bacteroidales bacterium, assembly GCA_902772965.1. GTDB lineage: Bacteria > Bacteroidota > Bacteroidia > Bacteroidales > Muribaculaceae > Sodaliphilus. The sequence continues at coordinate 12,736 of CACYCT010000055.1, forward strand.
TGGACACGCTCACCGGACCGCTCGGATTCACCGACATGGACCGCGAGGGCATGCTCGTGGAGGGATTCGAGGAAACGGCCACACAGGCCACCAACTACAACTTCCCCTACTACCCCAAGCACATGGAGCGGTTGGGATTCACCAAAGACGTCGACTGGCTCGAGTTCCGCGTCACCGTGCCCGAGAAAGTGCCCGAGAAAATGGCGCGAATCGCCAGCATCGTACGCCAACGCTACAACCTGAGAAACATCAAGTTCACCTCACGCAAGCGACTTGTGGCACAATACGGCGACGCCATCTTCCGACTCATCAACGAAACGTACGACACCCTCTTCGGATACTCACCTCTGAGCGAGAAACAGATCAAGCACTACATCAACATGTACCTCCCCTTCCTGCCCCTCGAGGACCTCTCACTCGTGGTCAAGCCCGACGGAGAACTCGTCGGCGTGGGAATCGCCATACCGTCTATGTCGCAAGCGCTCATCAAATGCCGCGGACGCCTGCTGCCACTCGGATGGACACAACTGCTCAAGGCCTTCCGGGGAAAAAACGACGTGGTCGACCTGCTGCTCATCGCCGTCAAACCCGAATACCAGTCCAAAGGCGTGAACGCACTCTTCTTCGACGACCTGATCCCCTACTTCATCAAGTTCGGATACAAATGGGCCGACACCGGACACGAACTCGAAACAAACGAACGCGTACAGCAACAATGGCAATACTTCGAAACACGCCAGAACAAACGCCGGCGCGCCTACACAAAACAAATATAAAACATGCAATCAACACGACTTGAAAAAATAAACCGGCTCCTGCAAAAAGAACTCTCCGAAATCTTCCGCCTCGAGACGGCAAAGACAACCGGAACGCTCATCTCCGTGAGCCACGTGCGCGTATCGCCCGACCTCAGCGTGGCACGAATACACCTGAGCATCTTCCCCTCAGAGCAGGCCCAGACCATCATCAACAACATCAACAGAAACACAGCCGCCATCCGCTACGACCTCGCGGCGCGGGTGCGCCACCAACTGCGACGCACACCCGAACTCAACTTCTACATCGACGACTCGCTCGACTACATCGAACACATCGACTCCCTCCTACACCCCCAACAGAACCAAAACGAAAACTCCTAAAATCATCAACAGATGCTCACACTACAATACATCAACGAAAATCCCGAACACGTCATTGAACGACTCGCCGTCAAAAACTTCGACGGCCGAGAACCCATCATGCGTGTCGTGGAACTCGACAAACAACGCCGCGCCGCGCAAAAACAGCGCGACGACAACGCCGCGCAACTCAACCAACTCGCCGCGCAAATCGGCGCGTTGATGAAACAGGGACAACGCCAACAGGCCGAACAAATCAAGCAACAAGTCGCCGAACTCAAAGCCGAAAACAAACAAATCGACGACCGGATGAACGCCGCCGCTGACGAAATCCGCGAAATCCTCCTCGCCGTGCCAAACGTGCCATACAAAGACGTACCCCAAGGAAAATCGGCCGAAGACAACATCGTGGAACTCACCGGAGGCCCCATGCCCAACCTGCCCGAAGACGCGATGCCACACTGGGACCTCGCAAAAAAATACAACCTGATCGACTTCGACCTCGGCGTGAAAATCACCGGAGCCGGTTTCCCCGTATACATCGGAAAAGGCGCACGGCTGCAACGCGCCCTCATACAGTTCTTCCTCGACCAGGCCGTCGAAGCCGGATACACCGAAATCCAGCCGCCCTACGTCGTCAACGAGGCATCAGGATACGGAACAGGACAACTCCCCGACAAGGAAGGGCAGATGTACCATTGCCAAATCGACAACTTCTACCTCATCCCCACCGCCGAAGTGCCCGTGACCAACATCTTCCGCGACGTCATCCTCGAACCCGACCAACTGCCGCGCAAATGCTGCGCCTACTCCGCCTGCTTCCGGCGAGAGGCCGGATCGTACGGAAAAGACGTGCGGGGACTCAACCGCCTACACCAGTTCGACAAGGTGGAAATCGTGCGTATCGAGCGACCCGAGCACTCCTACGACGCACTCGAACAGATGAAAGACCACGTCCGCTCGCTGCTCGAAAAACTCGGTCTGCCCTGGCACATCCTGCGCCTCTGCGGCGGTGACATGAGTTTCACAAGCGCTATCACCTTCGACTTCGAAGTCTACTCCGCAGCACAACAACGATGGCTCGAGGTTTCCTCCGTGAGCAACTTCGAAACCTACCAGGCCAACCGCCTCAAATGCCGATTCCGCGGAGAAGACAAGAAAACACACCTCTGCCACACACTCAACGGCTCCGCACTCGCACTGCCCCGAATCATGGCGGCACTGCTTGAGAACAACCAGACACCCGTAGGCATCCGGATTCCCGAATGCCTACACAAATACACCGGATTCACCATCATCGACTAACACCCCTCTCCCACCCTATGCGCCTCATCATCGAACCCGATTACGACCAAGTCTCGGCATGGGCCGCCAACTACGTCGCCCGCCGAATCAACAACGCCAACCCCACCCCGGAGCACCCCTTCGTGCTCGGATGCCCAACCGGCAGCTCACCGCTGGGTATGTACCGCCGGCTCATCGAACTCAACAAGGCCGGTAAAGTCAGTTTCCGAAACGTGGTCACCTTCAACATGGACGAGTACTGCAACCTGCCTGAAGACCACCCCGAAAGTTACCACTCCTTCATGTGGAACAACTTCTTCAGCCACATCGACATCCGACCCGAGAACGTGAACATACTCAACGGAAACGCGCCCGACCTCGAGCGCGAGTGCGCACAGTATGAGCAACGTATCGCCGACGCCGGCGGAATCGACCTGTTTATGGGTGGCGTGGGACCCGACGGACACATCGCTTTCAACGAACCCGGATCCTCACTCTCCTCCCGGACACGGCAGAAAACACTCACCCAAGACACCATCATCGCCAACAGCCGATTCTTCGACAACGACATCAACAAGGTGCCGAAAACAGCGCTCACCGTAGGCGTAGGAACCATTATGGACGCCCGCGAGGTGATGATCATCGTCAACGGATACAAAAAAGCGCCAGCACTGCGCAACGCCATCGAAGGCGGCATCAGCCACATGTGCACCCTCTCGGCACTGCAAATGCACCCGCACGCCATCATCATCGCCGACGAAGACGCTACCATGGAACTCCGCGTGGCAACCTACCGCTACTTCAAAGACATCGAAAGCGCAAACCTCGACCCCAACTCACTGCTCTAAATGGACAACACCCGACCGCTGATACTAATCAGCAACGACGACGGATACGATTACGAAGGAATACAGGAACTCATCAAAATCGCACAAACCTTCGCCGACGTCGCCGTCGTGTGTCCCCACCGACACCAAAGCGGAAAATCGGGCGCAATCACCATCACCCGGCCGCTCAAAACCAACGTCATCAGCAACACGCCGCAACTGACAATCATCACCGTCGACGGAACACCCGCCGACTGCGTCAAACTCGCACTCGACAAACTCGTCACCGGCAGGCAACCCGACCTCATGCTATCCGGAATCAACCACGGATACAACGCCGGCATCTACTCCAACTACTCCGGCACCATGGGAGCCGCCCGCGAAGCCGTTGTCCATGGAGTGCCCGCAATCGCAATCAGCCACGAAAACCTGCAGCGGGAACTGCACCTAGGACCGCAACTGCGGCAACTCATCGAGAAAATCATCAGATGGGGACTCGAATCGCCACCGCCCAAAGGCGTATGCCTGAACATCAACCTGCCCTCCGACGCCGAGCAACCCGTGCAAGGCATTCGCCAAACCGTCTCCACCATCGGACGATGGACACGCGAGTACGAGCACCGCGTCAGCCCCTTCGGCGAAGACTACTACTGGCTCGTGGGAGAGTTCCACCCCGACAACCCCGACGACGACCGGACAGACATCTACTGGCTCAAACGCCGATGGGCCACCATAACACCGCTGCGCATCGACCCAACAGCCGATGTCACACTTGATATCAACACATTACAATAACAACAACACCTTATAAATATGGGTTCTATAAATTCCGAAAACGGACTTATAGAACCTGTCTTTTTTGTCACTCCAAAAAAATTCACCCCCACTGCAACTTTTCCGCAACTCGCAACATCTAACACATAGAAAACACCCAAAAACACGAATTTCAATGAAACACATCCTAACCTCACTCCTGGCGGTCGCCATACTCATCTTCGCCGTTCCGACACAGGCGCAAGACGTGGCCATCACAACCCACGGCGACACCACGACCATCATCCAGGGCTCCGACACAACACGCCTCATCGGCATCGCACCGATAGGAAAACTCATGGAACGCGTGCTCAACGACACCATGATTGACATGAACCGCAGCACGCCCGCAGTCAACAACGAAGACTCCACGCCGGTCAAACAGGCGCGGATTATCCATTCGGCTGTGGAAGACGTCACCCAAATCACGTTCACTGCAATCGTGCTCATCGTCCTGATCGCCCTGCTGTTCAACTACCTGCACCGCCGGCGCAAGTACCGCATGATCGAGCGGGCCATCGAAAAAAACTACCCGCTCCCACCCTACATGTTCGGCAACAACACATCCTACACCTCAGCCGGAGCCTACCCGACACCGCCGCCCGTGGAAACCGCCACCGGAACACCACTCGAGACTCCCGCCGAAGGACAACCCCTCCCGCCGCCCTTCCGACCCGAGACACAACAACGCGTCAACTGGCGGGCCTTCACACACGCCTTCACACTCGTCGCCGTCGGAATCGGACTGATGATCATGTTCCACGACTCGGCACTGTGCGGACTCTGCTCAATCATCGTACTGCTCGGCCTCGGAAAAGGCTTTATCGAATACCAGGACCAGCGCGAAGCCTTCAACGCGTGGCGTAAAAAATAACACCCACACGCCCTTACGCCCACTATGACACAGGTGAAACAACTGCAACTGCTCGCCGCATGCGCACTGGCCGACAACAGGGAAGCCTTCGGGCAACTCGTTGAGGCATACCAACCGCGCATACGGCGGCTGTTGCTAAACCTCACCATGGGAGATACCAACCTTGCCGACGACCTCGCACAGGAAACCTTCCTCAAAGCCTACCTCGGAATACGCTCCTTCAACGGACTGGCCAACTTCTCAACATGGCTCTACCGAATCGCCTGCAATGAATTCTACGCCGCCGTCAGAAACCGAAAACCAACCATATCCATCGACAACCCCGAAGCCGAGCGCACTTTGCCCAGTGACGGCAACGACGCCTTCGAGGCGCGCGACAGTCTCAACATCGCCATGAACGCGCTCTCGGAGACAGAACGCGCAATCGTCACCCTGTTCTACATCGAAGACCAGCCCATCAAGAAAATCGCGTCCATATGCCACCTGCCGGAAGGAACCGTCAAGTCGCACCTCCACCGCGCTAAAGCCAAAATGACACAAACCCTCACGTCTAAACAGTCAGCCTCATGAAACCCGACACCACATCCGACCCTATTGAAGACCTCATTCGCCAGCATAGCCACAAAGCCGGCGAGAACCCATACTTCACCCCGCGCGTGCTCAACAGGCTGCCAAAACGGGCGCGTACCGCAAAAACGGGATTCATCATCGCCCTGATTGCACTTATCGCGGTGGTAATCTTCTTCACGTGGGAAAGGCTGCTCAGTGATTTCAACACCACCGCAGTCGTGACCACACGCGACCTGATCACAGTCCTGATCATGATTGTCGTCAGCCTCTCAACCCTCGCGGCTTCCATCACATTGCTGTTCACAAGGAAATAAAAACGGCAACATACAGCAAAACACAGCCCGCGGCACATTTGCCGCAGGCTGCGTTTTACTGTATCAGAAAGTTCTGAGAATCAGCCATTCTTGGCTTTCATAACCTTGATCAGGTCAATCACCTTGTGGCTGTAGCCGATTTCGTTGTCGTACCACGACACAACTTTAACAAACGTGTCGGTCAAGTACACACCGGCGTTGGCGTCGAAGATGCTCGTGCGGGGATCTCCGAGGAAATCGCTCGAGACAACGGCGTCTTCGGTGTAACCCAGAATGCCCTTGAGTTCACCCTCAGCGGCTTCGCGCATAGCGGCGCAGATGGCCTCCTTGGTGGCGGGCTTGGCAAGGTTGACGGTCAGGTCAACAACCGAAACGTCAAGCGTGGGCACGCGCATGGAGATACCGGTCAGTTTACCGTCAAGCTCGGGAATCACCTTACCCACAGCCTTGGCGGCACCCGTCGACGACGGAATGATGTTGCCGGCGGCGGCACGACCGCCACGCCAGTCTTTCTGCGAAGGACCGTCAACAGTCTTCTGAGTTGCGGTGGTGGCGTGAACAGTTGTCATCAAACCGGTTACGATGCCGAACTTGTCGTTCAGAACCTTTGCGATCGGGGCAAGGCAGTTGGTGGTGCAGGAAGCGTTCGAGACGATGGTCTCGCCGTTGTATTTGTCGGTATTCACACCGCAAACAAACATCGGAGCCTGACGGCCGTCATCGCCTTTCTTGCTCGGAGCGGACAGAACAACGTATTTAGCGCCGGCTTGAAGGTGCTTCTCAGCCTTATCCATAGCAAGGAACAGACCGGTGGATTCCACAATGTATTCAGCACCGATCTCGTCCCACTTCAGGTTGGCGGGATCTTTCTCAGCGGTAACGCGAATGCGGTTGCCGTTAACGATGAGCACGTTATTTTCGGCATCGACTTCGATGGAACCGTCGAACTGACCGTGCATAGTGTCATACTTGAGCATATAAGCCATGTAGTCTACCGGAAGAAGGTCGTTGATACCCACCACTTCAACGTCGTTGACGTTTTGGGGCTCAAAAGAGGCGCGGAACACGAAGCGACCGATGCGGCCGAATCCGTTGATACCGATTTTAATCTTTCCCATAATAGAATATTTGAAAATTATTGGATAAAATGTGAGTTTACTCGCTGCGTTTGGCAACTTTTGCTTATCTTTGCAGGACTTTTTTAACAAAGGCATACAAAATCAAGCGCGAAGAAGTCGCTAAATAGCGCTGCAAAATTAGTGATTTTTTCCCGTACTATAACCAACAGACACCCTTTTGTGCGCCAAATTAAGGAAGTTTAATAGTAAAACCTTTGATTACCAAACAATCAAATACTCATCTTAAAACCTGTTCACTATGGGATTCGTAAAAGAGTTCAAAGAGTTTGCCATGAAAGGCAACGTGATGGACATGGCCGTTGGTGTGATCATCGGCGGCGCGTTCGGTAAAATCGTCACCTCGCTCGTCGAAGACGTCATCATGCCACTTGTCAGCCTCGCAACAGGAGGTACCGACTTCTCAAAACTGTACGTCCGCTTCGGAGAAATCCCCGCAGGCGTGGCCGACAACTACGCCGCGCTCAAAGAGGCCGGAGTGTCGATGTTCGCATACGGAGCGTTTATACAAAACATCATCGACTTCCTCATCATCGCCTTCTGCATCTTCCTGATGATTAAGGGAATGAACAAAATCATGAAGAAAAAGAAAGAAGAGCCCGCTCCCGAACCCGAACCCACCGAAGACCAAAAACTCCTCGCCGAGATCCGCGACCTGCTCAAAGACAAAAAATAAACGGAACTTCTGAAACAAACCGAAAACCAACAAAAAATGCCGACTCATGCCGGCATTTTTTGGATGGAGCTCGGCGATGTGGATGCCCCTCATGTACTCGGTGCCCCCCCATCAGAGTAAAAGTGCCAAATCCAACGGCAAGAGTCAGCACCGAGAGTTAACCATCCGAAAAGAGCCGTATTGTCGATAAAAAATAAAGCCGGGCTTGGTTTGAGCTCGGCTTTGCGGCTATATGGCGGAAGTGCCACGGGTTTGCCTTCGGATGGTTACGAATGAAACAATCTTGCGGATACAAGGTGTAGCGTAAAAAAGAGGCGCTCCGGGTGGGAACGCCTACGTAATTATCTCAAAATAACTCTTTTGGGGTATTTGCTGCGAGCGTATTTATTGGGTAATTATGATGTTTAATTCCTCGTTCAGGTCCGCCACATCAACTTTATTGTCTTCGTTCAGGTCACCACGGAGGTA
>CACYCT010000056.1 GCA_902772965.1 uncultured Bacteroidales bacterium
AAGTGGTTAATTTTCGGTTGTCGTCTTTCGACACCGCAAAATTATATCACGTTAATGACACCCCTGTTTTTTTGCAACATTGCAAAATGTAACGGTCTATTTATCAACAATTTCCGCAAAACACCCTCGGAACAGTCACCAGGTTCCGCGGCAAGGAGATGCGGTAAGCTGCTCCTCGCTTTCCGGTTATGTAATACTGTTGAGCCACGTTGTCGTCCAGGATGATGGTCTTGAAGAAGCGCTTTATGCGCGACAGGTTTTGGTTCAATGTGCCTGATAACGGGTCAACAAGATTGTTCAATATCGCTTCGGTGGCATCGGGGTCGCGTTCAGGCATGATGATGTCGTAGATATCCCGCAATTCGTCGATGTGCTCGTCGAGGTTACGCAGTTCAATGCCCTGTTCGTGTTGCAGGAAAAGGATGTACAACGCCTTGCTGAGCGAATGAAGTCTCACCTCGGCGTTATCATAGTCAGGGAGCAACAGGCGCAAATCGGAATCAATAACCAGACGGCTGAGTGACTTTGGTGCGAAAATCAGCGGCGATGCCTGCGTGAGCATATCGCCGAGCAGCAGGTGCGGGTCGCCGTGTGTAAGTGACACATAATTAATAACCAACCGGCCGATAACCGACAGATACTCCTCCCGTATGCGCTCGGCTTCGGCCAGTGCGCGCTCTTCGTCAACCTGGGCGATACCGGACGGGGGAAGTGTTTTTACGGTTGTGGCTTGCCGGTGCACTTTGTCCAACTTGTCGGCCAAGTCGGGGGTGTCGAGTGTCTGTTGCATCTGCCGTGCTTGAGCGCGCGTCAAAAAGTCGTCAATCCGGATATGCCTGTTGCCCGTGTCAAGTTGGCCGAAGTCGAACAGGCAACGCACGAACTCGGCCACCAGCTGCCCGTCAATCGTGATGTCGCCACATACGGGGCAGGTCAGAAGCGCATTCTTGCCGATGTTGCCCGCGTTGAACCTGCGTGTCATCAACGTGGGAGGGTGGTTGACATACACCACTTTGACATCGAATCGTTTGAGCGCATCGGCCTGCCCACAGGCACGTCCCATGGCGACAATGTAGTCGTCGAGCAGTTGTTGGGGAGTGTATAAATCTGACAACAGGTAAATAACCCCGAAATCCGGATTAATGGTGAAACCTGTCGGCAAATTCAGATGATCGCTATGTGGCAAAGTTCACAAGTTTAGTAGTTTCTCGCAAAGATTACTCGCCGGGGGCTCGGGTTACCGGTCAAGACACATTTGCCGGGCTCGTCTTTGCCGTCCATGGGGATACAGCGGATTGTGGCTTTGGTGAGTTCTTTGATCTTCTCTTCGGTTTCGGTTGTGCCGTCCCAGTGCGCGAGCACGAAACCTCCGCGTTCGATTTGTGCGGTGAACTCGTCCCAAGTGTCAACGGTGTAGGTCATCGATTCACGGTGGGCGAGGGCTTTGTCGTAGATGTTCTGCTGGATTTGCTCAAGCAGGTCGGCCACGTAGGCGTCGATGTTCTCGAGTGGTGCGGCGTGCTTTTCAAGTGTGTCGCGCCGCATGATTTCGACGGTTCCGTTTTCGATGTCTTTCGGCCCGAGCACGAGGCGCACGGGCACGCCTTTGAGTTCGTAGTCGGCGAATTTGAATCCGGGTCGTTTGTTGTCGGCGTTGTCGTATTTAACTGATATTCCGCGTTTTCTAAGTGCATCAACGATGGGGTTGACCACGCGGTCGATGTCGGCGAGTTGGTCGTTGTTTTTATAGATGGGAACGATTACAACTTGAATCGGGGCGAGGTGTGGCGGCAGCACGAGGCCGTTGTCGTCGCTGTGGGTCATGATTAGCGCGCCCATAAGTCGGGTTGAAACGCCCCACGAAGTGGCCCAGACGTATTCGAGTTGGTTTTCCCGGTTGATGAATTTGACGTCGAATGCTTTGGCGAAGTTCTGTCCGAGGAAGTGTGAGGTTCCGCTTTGGAGTGCTTTTCCGTCTTGCATCATGGCCTCGATGGTGTAGGTTTCGAGTGCGCCGGCGAAGCGTTCGTTGGCGGTTTTGACACCTTTAACGACGGGGAGTGCCATGTATCGCTCGGCGAAGTCGGCGTAGACGTTGAGCATTTCGATGGCTTTTTGCTGCGCTTCTTCGCGAGTGGCGTGGGCGGTGTGTCCTTCCTGCCAGAGGAACTCGGCGGTGCGCAGGAACAGTCGTGTGCGCATTTCCCAGCGGAACACGTTGCACCACTGGTTGACCAACAGCGGGAGGTCACGGTAGGAGTTGATCCAGTTGCGGTAGGTGTTCCATATGATGGTTTCTGAGGTGGGGCGGATGATGAGTTCCTCTTCGAGTCGCGCTTCGGGGTCAACGACTACACCTTTTCCCTCGGAATCGTTTTTGAGGCGGTAATGCGTTACTACGGCGCATTCTTTTGCGAAACCTTCCACATGGTCGGCCTCGCGCGAGAGGAACGACTTGGGGATAAGCAGGGGGAAGTAGGCGTTTTGTACGCCGGTTGCTTTAAACATGTCGTCGAGGCAGCGTTGCATTTTCTCCCAGATGGCGTATCCGTAGGGTTTGATTACCATACATCCGCGCACGGCCGATTGCTCGGCGAGGTCGGCTTTGACGACGAGTTCGTTGTACCATTGCGAGTAGTTTTCGGCCCGCTTGGTGAGGTCTTTCAGTTCTTTTGCCATATGTGCTATATGTGTTTTTTATTTATTTCGAGATTGTTTTGATGTTGATGCGTCCTTTTTTCGCTTGCTGGATCATCACTTCGCCGGGAACGAGGTAGATTTCGAGACGCCGGTTACGCCGCCGGTTGTCGATGGAGTTGTTGTTCACGACCGGGTCGGTTGCTCCGAGTGCGTAGGGGACTACAAAGTCGACTGAGGCGTTGTCGTCAATCCAGTCAAATACGGCGTTGACGCGTGCTCCGGTGAGCGATTGCGTGTACCGGTTGCTGCCGGTGTTGTCGGAGTGCATTACGAGGAGCATTTTGTAGAATCCGGGGTTGATGAGCAAGGGCAACAGAGGTTTGAGGGAGTGTTTTCCCAAGTCGGTGAGTGTGGTGTCGTTTTGATTGAAGAGTTGTCCTGCGGGCAGGGTGATGACGATCACTTCGCCGTCGCGCATGAGTTCGACGTCGAAGTTTTTCTTTTTCAGCGCCACAGCCATGTCGTACTGGTAGTCTTGCACGCGTGTTGCCTGCTTTTCGTTGTTTATCTCGGGGTAAGCGAGGTTTTCGTCAAGTGTGAGGTCGTAGATGTCTACCACTTTCTTTTTCGCGCCGGTGCTCATCGGGAGTGCCAGTGCAAGAGTGAAAAGAAGTACTATCGTTGTTAATCTGTTGATTTTCATTAGTGTTTCGAATTAAAGTTCGAGTAATCCTTCAGGTAGATTCATGGATAGAATCTTGTTGTCGGTGTCGACATAATCTATAAGGTCGTCGGCAGCGGGAATGCGAACGATGGTTTCGTCGGGTCGGGAAACAATCAGGAGCACGTTTTCGGTGGTGTCGTCGACGTCGGTAACGGTGCCTACAGGTGATTCACCGTCGGTGACGCTGAATCCGATCAGATAGTCAACAGGCAGTGTGTCGGAGTCATAGTCTTGGTTGTTTTGCGCGAGCCGGTCGTAGTCGGATTTGAGCGCGAAGATGTCTTTGTTGACCAATTCGGCTGCGAGTTCGTTTGTGTCGATGTCATCGATTGCGAGGATAACCGATTCGCGTCCTTTGTCGCGCCTGCGGGTCACGAAGAAAGGCACATAAATGCCATCGATGGAGCTCACCAGACATCGTAACGAGTCAAGCAGTTCGGTGTCGATCAGGGTAGTCGCCGTGATTTCGCCGTTAATGCCGTGGGTTTTGTTAAACCTTCCGATATGGATTAACTCTTCGCGTTCGATCATTTTTTCCGTTTCTTTTTGCCTTGAACGGGCATGATGATTTGATACTGGTGGAGTTGGTGCGTTGCGGGGTCAAGTCGGATTTGTCCTTTGGAGTAGTGGAATAGGTCGTTGAAGATTTTCCGGTCGTCAACGTCTTCGCCGCTGATGGCGCAAACGAGTTTCTTCATATGGTTTGCGATAAGCATGACAAGCGCCTCGCGCTCGGGTCCTTCGGGGTATTCTGTCGCGCGGGCGATCATGTGCTCGATGATTTTTCCGTAGTGTCGGAATTTGATGCTGCCTTGGTTGTAGGGCACGGTCTCGGGGGGGGTGTGGAGGTTGTGCTGGTCGACGATGGTGTAGGGGTAGTCGACATCAAGGCTGAAGTCGCTCATAATGGCGAGGTGGTCCCAGAGTTTTCGTTCCCAGCCTGATTCTTGCTTGATTTGCGAGAACATCCTGCCCATGAATTTCACGATTGAGTAGGCGCATTGGTTGCGCTCATCACGGTTTTCAATCGTCTTGCAATGGTCCACCATTTGCTGGATATTACGTCCGTATTCGGGCAGAATAAGGCGTTTGAGTTGTGTATTGTAGAGTAGCATAAGTATCAGTTTTCTTGCTGGGTAACGGCGGCTTCGAGCACTTTATTGCGTGGTTTTGCGGCTTGATACGATTTGAGATACATCGGCGTTGAATAGGCTGTGTCGAGAAAGTCGGCTTGCCTGAACGCGCGTTCCGACAGGGCTATCATATCAAGTGCCACTGGTTTGATTCCGCTGATGAATCGGGCGTTGGGGTGCGTCAGGAGCGTTTTTGCCTTGTCGCTGCCGTTACCCATGAACAGGATTGTGTTTTCGTCGAGCAGGTCGGCGAAACTGCTTTGGTCAAGAATCATGGGCTGCGGTTCGAGCACGGGCGTGAGGTCGGGGCGATAAACGGCGGTGTACACCTCCATTCGCCGCGCGTCGAGCATAGGCGCATAGAGCACCTCGTCGTCAATCACCTGCGAGAACATGGCTGCCACACAGAGCAGTTGCAGGGTGTTAACACCGATCAGGGGCACGTTCATTCCGAAAGCGAGGCCTTTGGCTTGGCTCAGGCCGATACGGAGTCCGGTGTACGAACCCGGGCCAATGCTTACCGCCACGGCGTCGAGGACGAGTTCACGCGAGCGGACGTATCGCAGCGCGTCGTCGACGTAGGCGCTGAGCAGGGTGGCATGCGCCGGTCCGTCGTAGTTTTCGTGATGGTCGAGCACGTCGCCGTCACGAGAGAGCGCCACGGAACACACTTCGGTGGAGGTTTCGATGTTGAGTATCGTTGCCATAGGGTTAAAATATCGTGCAAAGTTAAGCATTTTTTGTCGGTTGTCGGCACGAATGGGGCGTAATTCAATAATTTTACATGTTTTTAGGCAGATTACACCTTTTTAAAACTTTTTCATTTGGCCGATTGGGGGAAAATGCGGAAATTTGCGGTTTGAAATTTACACACATCTTGATATGACACTCAACCGATATATCCTTTCCGCCGCATGCCTGTTATTCGCATGCGCAACGTTCGCACAAAACAATGTAGCCGAAGAAGTCGCGTGGGTTGTTGGCGATGAGCCTATCTTCAAAAGCGACATCGAAGAGCAATACCTGCAGCTCCAGTACGAGCGGCAGCACGTGAACGGCAACCCATACTGCATCATCCCCGAGCAGATGGCCATTGACAAACTCTTCCTCCACCAGGCGCGAATCGACACCGTAGAAATACAGAACTCCACCATTCAGCGTGAAGTGGACAGCCGGATCAATTACTTCATCGCCAACCTCGGCTCGAAAGAGAAGGTGGAGGAATACTTCCACCGGCCGATGACCCAGTTGCGCGAGAAGTTGGCCGACATGATCCGAGACCAGTACTCCATCCAGCAGGTGCAGTCCAACCTGACCAAGAAGGTTAAGGCCACGCCCGCCGACGTGCGCCGCTATTTCAACTCCCTGCCGGCTGACTCCCTGCCATATATACCCAAGCAGGTTGAGGTACAGATTATCTCGATAAACCCCGTGATTCCCCAGCAGGAGATTGACGAGGTGAAATCCCGCCTGCGCGACTACGCCAAGCGTATTACCGACGGCGAGAGCGAGTTCTCCACCATGGCCATCCTCTATAGCGAAGACGCCGGCACAGCCGTCTACGGAGGCGAAACCGGGTTCCAATCGCGCTCGGTGCTCTTGCCGGAATACGCCACGGCGGCGTTCAACCTGAGCGATACCAAGAAAGTGTCGAACATCGTTGAAACCGACGACGGATTCCACATCATTCAACTGATTGAGAAACGCGGCGACCGCGTGAACACGCGCCACATCCTGCTCCGACCCAAAGTGAGCGACAAAGACCTTACCGACGCCATCCACCGGCTTGACTCCCTTCGCACCGACATTATCAGCGGCAAGCACACCTTTGCCGAAGCCGCGCTCTACCTCTCGCAAGACAAAGACTCGCGCAACAACGAAGGCATCATGCTTAACGAGAAAACCCACTCCAACCGCTTCGAGATGGCAGACCTGCCCTCGGAAGTGGGCAAGATGGTCGACAAGATGAACGTGGGCGACATCTCAGAGCCTTTCGTTATGAAGAATCCCGCCACACAACGCGACCAAGTGGCCATCGTGCGCCTGAATAAACGCATCGAAGGTCATAAGGCCGACCTCGCCGACGATTACCAAGTGCTCCGCAATCTCTATGAGAACCACCGCAAAGGCGAAATCATTGACGAGTGGGTGAAGAAAAAGCAGCAGGAAACCTACGTTTACATCGAGGAGAATTGGCGTAACTGCGAGTTCCGTTACCCGTGGATGAATCAAACAAGTCAATCCGCCGCTGAGTGAGACGCGCGCCACATACTACAACAGGCTTGAGCCGATTGCTGCCACTGATTGTGGCGGCAATCGTAATGTGCCAGTTTGTCAGTCGTGCCGATGATCAGAAACCCCGTGCAGCACAACAGGGGGCAAAGGCAAAAACCGTGGAACGCATCACGCCGCAAATTCCGAAAGCCAACCGATACCAACGCGACAAAGTGTTTCTTGAGAACGCCGATGAACTCATCGCCGACGAGAACCGGAGCAAGGACTATCAGATTCTGCGCGGCAACGTGCGTTTCCGTCGCGGGGATATGTACATGTTCTGCGACAGCGCGTATTACTATGACAAAACCTCATCGCTCGACGCGTTCGGGAACGTTCGAATGAACCAAGCCGACACACTTTCGGTTTTCGCCGACGTGCTCCATTATTTCGGAGACCTCCATGTGGCTCAACTGCGCAACAACGTTCGCCTCGAAAATCGATCAACAACCCTGCTTACCGACAGTCTTGACTACGACATCGCCGCCAATATTGGCTATTACTTCGACGGCGGAACTATCGTTGACAACAAAAACAACACCGAACTTACCTCGCGCACGGCGCGATATGAAATGGACACCAAGCAGGCAGATTTCGTCACCGATGTTCACCTGATCAGCGACGAGTACGAGATGAACACCTCCCGTCTGCTATACAACACCGGCTCCCATATCGCCACCATCGTTGAGGAGACGGTCATAGTCTCGGACAGCAACACCGTCTACACGAGCAACGGATGGTATAACACTTCGGCCGACGATGCCACGCTCTACGACCGCGCCCAAATCAACGCGCGCGACGGGAAGAACCTTGTCGGCGACACCGTTTACTACAACCGCAAGCGAAACTACGGCGAAGCACGCGGCAACGTGGTTCTTACCGACGACAACGACAAAATCATTCTCAGCGGCGACTACGGATACCACGACGAAGCCGCCCATTACAGTTATGTCACCGGCAATGCCCGCGCCCGCGAGTTCTCACAATCCGACACCCTGCACCTGCATGCCGACACCCTATGCACCCTGCTCGACCACGATTCAATCCGAGTGGTGAAGGCATTCCGGGGAGTTCGATTCTACCGCTCCGACGTGCAAGGCATCTGTGACTCGCTCCAACTCTCGCAGGCCGACTCGATTCTCAACCTGTACCGGCATGCCGTGTTATGGAACGGTGAGCGGCAAATCTCAGGTGCCGAAATCAACATCCACCTGAAAGACTCCACAGCCGACTGGGCGAGACTGCCCAACTTCGGCCTGATGGCGCAACACGTCGGCGAGGATTACTATGACCAACTCAGCGGGAAATACATGTTTGCCACATTTGACAAAAAAGAACTCCGAACACTGGATGTTGACGGCAACGTCACCGTGATTCTGTATCCCCAAGAAGACGACTCCACCTATAACAAACATGTTCACGCCGAGTCGAGTTACCTGCGCCTTGTGCTCCGCGAACGCCAGCAAATCGACAGTATCAAAATGTGGCCCGAAGTGTCGGGCAATGTAACACCGCTTTACCTGCTAAAGCGTAGTGAACTCTACCTACCCGACTTCCAGTGGTATGACCACCTCAGACCCAAGCGCCCCGAGGACGTTTTCACCGACGAGGACAAAATGCGTCAACTCATGAACGAGCCCGACAAACAATCCCGTCGCAGACAGTTACTTTCCCCACAACCATGAGCGATATCATTCACTTACTTCCCGATTCAGTGGCCAACCAAATCGCCGCGGGCGAGGTGATACAGCGCCCTGCGTCGGTTATTAAAGAACTTGTCGAGAACGCCATCGACGCGCGTGCCACAGAAGTTCAGATCATTCTCAAAGATGCGGGTCGAACCCTTATCCAAATCATTGACAACGGTATCGGAATGACCGACACCGACGCCCGACTGGCTTTTGAACGGCACAGCACGTCGAAAATCCGATCTGCCGACGACCTGTTTTCGCTCACCACCATGGGATTCCGTGGCGAGGCGCTCGCATCAATCGCCGCCATCTCGCAAGTTGAGCTCAGAACCAAGACACATGACGCGCAACTCGGCACCCACCTGATTATCAATGCCTCCACTTGCCAACTCCAAGAACCGGTTGCCTGCCCGTCGGGAAGCAATTTTATGATCAAGAACCTGTTTTTCAACGTTCCGGCACGTCGTAAGTTCCTCAAAAGCAACCAAGTGGAACTGAGTAACATCGTCAAGGAATTTGAAAAACTCGCTTTAATCAACAACAACGTCGCCTTCACGCTCACCCACAACGACCGCGTGATGTACAAACTCAGCGCCGGCACTTTCCTGCAACGCATCACCGCCATGGTGGGCAAGCACCTTGAGCCGCAACTCATTCCCGTGCAAGTCGACACCTCGCTCGTGAAAATCACAGGCTACGTCGGAAAACCCGAGGCCGCGCGTCGTCGCGGAGCGCAACAGTTCTTTTTCGCCAACGAGCGCTTCATGCGTCACCCATATTTCCATAAAGCGATTCTCACCTGCTACGACCAGATTATCGCACCCGATACGCAACCGGTCTACTTTCTCCGCTTCAACGTCGAGCCCGAAACCATCGACGTGAACATACACCCGACAAAAACCGAAATCAAATTTGAAAACGAGCAGCCGATTTGGCAAATCCTCGCTGCGGCCGTGAAAGAGGCGCTCGGACGATTCGCCAACCTGCCCGCCATCGATTTTGACGCCACCGATGTGCCTGCTATCCCGCCCTATGACCCGAACAGGCAAGTGAGCCAGCCGCCCGCACATGGTGACAAGCCATATAACCCCTTTAACCAGCAAGCCGACCGACGACAACGTGAACACATTCCGTCGGACTGGCAACAACTGTACGAGAACTTCCTTTCGCCTGACGGCAAGAATATCGGTCAGCCACAACCTGAGCAGCAAACCATTCTGCCGACCGAAGAAAACCCGATGCAATCTACGGCATCTGTTTATCTGCAGATTAACGCCCGATACATCGCCACGCACGCACGCTCGGGACTGATGCTCTTTGATCAGCATCGGGCCCACCTTCAAGTGCTTTACAACCAATACCAGCGCCAAATCACCTCCAACAGTATCAGCGCCCAAGCGCTTCTGTTCCCCGAAGAATTGCAACTCACACCCGCGCAAAGCGCCATCTTCGAGCAAATGCTGCCTGAGGTGAGGCAAATCGGTTTCAGCGTCAATGAAGAAAGTGCCGGTCACTGGCTCGTTACAACGGTGCCCACAGGACTTGAAGGCGTGAACATCATCCAATTACTAACCAACGTGATTGACGAACTCGGCGGAACGGAAATCTCGCTACGCGAGCGTATCCTTGAACTCATCACGCTGCGTGTGGCTTCCTCTGCGGCCATTCCGTACGGACGAATCCTTAGCCAAGAGGAGATGGCGCATTTAGTGGAACAACTGCTTCAACTGCCGCGTCCCAACTACACGCCCGACGGAAAACTCGTCATCAACGTGATTTCCACCGAACAAATCGCCAAAATGTTCTGACTTATGTTCGACATCACCGCCATTACGGCAACACCACTGTACAACCTGCATACCCATACCCAATTCTGTGACGGACACGCTCCGATGAACCAATTCGTGGACGCCGCGATTGAACTGGGATTCACCACACTCGGTTTCTCGCCGCATAGTCCGATCAACACCGAGAGTACCTGCAACATGACCACTGAAAGTGTGGCCGAGTACCTAAATGAAATCCAGCGACTGCGTTCTCTTTCAGGCCCACGACTGCGTATCCTCGCCGGAATGGAAATCGACTTCACGGGTGAGCAAGGTCCGGCCGATGGTTATTTCCGTCGGTTGCCGCTCGACTACCGAATCGGTTCCATACATTTTATTCCGTCCCTTACCGAACCTGATACATTGGTGGATATTGACGGCAAATTTGAAAACTTTGAGAAAAAGATGGCCCGGTACTTTGACGGCGACATAGAATGGGTGGTGCGTACGTATTTCGCCCGGGCGGTGGAGATGCTATCGCGTGGGGGATTCGACATTGTCGGACACTGCGATAAAATCGCGCTCAATGCCGGATTGTATCGAGCCGGAATCGAATCCGAACCGTGGTTCACCACACTTGTGAACGATTTGCTGGATGCCGCGCTCGACTATGGCTATATCATTGAAATCAACACCAAAGCCTATGAACGCCATCACCGGTTCTTCCCTGATGAGCGCTACTTTGCCCGACTGCGCCGCCAGCAAGCCCGACTGGTGGTCAATTCCGACGCGCACGACCCGAATCTGCTCAACGCCTCGCGACAAATTGCGCTTGACCTGTTGGCTTAATTGCCATAATCGCTGAAGGCCTATTTCCCGAGCATAATATTGAGTAGTTCATTCAGGTCGGCGACATCGACGACAGTGTCGTTGTCGTTGATTAAAGCGCGACTGCCATAGTTCTCAGCCGAATCATTGCCAAGAATGATATTGATGAGAATATTCATATCGGCCACATCAATTTGGCGGTCATTGTTGATGTCGCCTTTCAACTCTGAGGGGTCGGGCACAACGGCATCTGGGTGGATGTCAATCGCTCCCATCACCTCTGTCGAAGTCTCGCCGAGCCACCCGCAAGACTGCTGCACGGCGTTGTACACTTTGATAAAATCCACGGTTGGCAGATTCACGCGGTTTCCTTCCGCGTCAACGGCCCATTCGATTTTGAACCCGAGGTTCATTCCGTTTTGAAGCGGTTTGTCGTTCACGCCGTAACCGTAGTCATAGTCGAGTCGGTTGTCGACATATCCCCAGCCATAGAAACGTTGCACCCAGTAGGTTCCTCGTCCTGATTCGTCGGAGGCGTTGTCGGGCAGGCGAGTTCCGGAGAATCCGAGCGTGTCGGTGTCCAACCAGCCGGGCCAGTAAGATTGGGTGTGGAACGAGAGGTGATTGATGTAACCTGAGGGTTGTTCGGGATTGTTGCACGTGTATTTGATGTAGGAATCATCGGTGATGAATGGGGGTTGGGGGGTTGGCGTTTTGTTTTCGTCGGGGCGATAGTAGGTAACGTGGTAGTTGTGTTGTGTGGCTGTGTTGCCGTATTCGCTTCCCGCGAGTTCATACCACGGGTCATCGGGCAGACCGTTTCCGTTCACATCCCTGCTCACAAGAACGATACCGGGTTCACTGCTTCCGCCCGCGGTTGACGATGAATCGGCTTGGAAAGAATTGCCGAAGATTTGGAAGTCGTATTCTCCGGGGAGGTTAACCACGGGGTGATCGAAACCGAAAACGACGTATCCGCCGTAGGCGCCGAGGGAGATTCCGCCATCGGCGATGATGGTCCGGGCACCTTTTTCGTATCCGCACAAACTTTCGGCCACACGTTGGAGCACGTCGGCTTTTGTATCGCCTTCGTACCATTCGGGCAATTCGTTCACGAATTGCCCCGGTGCCGGGCAAAAGTCATAGATTTTGGTTATGTAAGGTTTGTTTTGTGCCACTGCTGAGAGTGTGGTGAAGAGAAGCAGGGCGAGTGCGATTTTTTTCATTTTTATGGGGTGGGGGATTAGTGTTCGTTTTTGTTGCGTCCGATGAAGGCGAAATGCGCGGGTATGTCTCCGGTTCTTACATCCCAGCGTCGTTTTCCGTCGGGGCTGAAGCAGTACAGCCGACCGGGCACGATGTATCCGCGCGCATCTGTGACGTAGATTTCTTTGGTCACGGGGTTGACGGCGATGCCGTAGGGTCGGGTGATGCGCGCATCGGTTCCGTCGGTGATAAAGTTGTCGCACACGATTTCCATAGATTTCGTGTTAACGATGGTGTAGCCGTTGGATCCGAAAGTTTGCCCTATGTAACTCCATTGTCCGCTGAGCACATAGAGCGAATCGCCGTCCATCCACATCGAGGCCACGGCGAGGTCGATGGTTTTGACCACGCGGTTGTGACGTGTGTCGTAAGCGATAAGACGACCGGGAGTTTCGTAGTAGTCGCCGCGTGAACTGATCCAGAGAATGCCCCGCCGGTCTGCGCGGCAGTATTGCAGGTTGGGGGCTATATCTATACGGTTCTGTTCAGTGAACGAAGGCAGGTCTATTACACTGACGGTGGTTTCGTATCCTGAGTTGCCCGACTGCTGGTCAAGTAGGTATCCACCCGAGTTGGCAACATAAATTTTGTCGTTTACGATGTCGAGTTCATCGGGTTGGAATCCGACCACGCAGGTGTCGACCACTTGCAGCGTTGCGGTGTCGATTTTGGCCACATAACCGCGTTGCTCGTAGTTGATGTCTATTTTCACCGGGCCGGCATATGATGTGACATACGCATACCCCCCGTGGAACTTGATGTATCGGCAGTTGGGGATGTCGATATGCGTGATTCGCCGGGCAGTGTTGCGGTCGAGAACTTCGATTTTGTTTGAGCAGTTGACCACGATATAGAGTTTGTTGCCGTAGGTTGCGATGTCGTTGCCCACGTCTCCGAGGGCTTTCACCACGTCGGGGTTAACATCGGCGTAGATGTCACGGGTGTAGGTTCCGGTGGCGTAGTCATAGTAGTCGAGTGAGGCCTTGTTGGAGTTCATGTTGCCCTCGTTGAGGAGGTAGAAACCGCTCACGTCGGTGAGTTCGGGTTGTGTGACAACCACTTGCTCGGGGACATAAATCACTTCTTCCTGCCGACAGGCGGCGAACAGCAGTGTCAGAGTGGCCAGTATGATAAAGTGTCGTGTTTTCATAGGTCGAATTTGAGTGTGAGGCGGTAGTTACGTCCGGGCATGGGGTAGTTGTGAGTCACGTCGTAGGCTTGGTTGAACAGGTTATTCACCTCGCCGGTGATTTTTATCTTCAGTTTTTTTAGCGATAACAGATACGACAGTCCGAGGTCGTGGGTGTACCAGGGTTGCTCGTGGTTCGCCGGAATGTTCGCGCTCACGTGGTAACGCTCGCCTACATAGATAAAACTGTAGTTCACGTCAAGCCGTCGCCAACCGAAGTGTCCGATCACAGAGCCTGAGTGCCACGGCACGTAAGAGATTTGCCCGAGATAGGTTCCGCCCTCACCGCGGTCGGTTGGGTCGGTGTAGTCTTGCGCGCGTTGGTAGGTGTAGTTGAGCGTGAGTTCAAGCACTGTTTCGGGCGCGAGGCCGATGGAACCTGTGGAAGTAAGGTCAATTCCGCGAATTTTCACGCGACCGATGTTCATCATCATCCATCGGTATTGTCCTCTTCCGCTGGGCACGGCGAGGATTTTGTCGGTAACATTATTATAGTACGCGTCGGCGGTGATTTTGAGGCGAATTAGTGTTGCTTGCGGGTCGTAGTGCTGCCATTGCAGGCCGATGTTCCATTGGTTGACGTATTCGGGGCGCAAGGTTGCGTTGCCGATATCGGTGTAGTACAGGTCGTTGAATGTGGGCATTCGGAAGATTCTCTTAAAGAATGCTCGCGCGCTCAGGTCAATGGCGGGGAAGGGTTGGTAACTCAGGAAGACGGCGGGGGTGAACTTGTGTAAATATTTTGAGTGGTGTGCCAATATCTGCCCGTTGTTGCGCGAGCTGTGCCGGTCGTTCACCATGGAATAAAGCAGACTGGCCTGCATCTTAAAGCCTCTCCAAGTGCGTGCTGTGGCAAGTGCGGCGAGTGCGGTGTGCCGGGTAGGGTAGGAGAAGTTGGGCAGGGTGGCGTCGAGATAGTTCCACTTGTAATCCGCGCTCAGGCTTACGTCCCAATCGGGAATGATGGTGAACTTGTTGGCCGAACTGATGTAGATTTCGTCTTGCCAAAAGCGGTTGTTGATGTACATCAGTGTTGTATCGGGGTTGAGGTATCGCATCATGTCGCGGGCATACTTGGCGTTAACCATCGTTTCGAACCGGTCGGAGACTCGTCTTTGCCAAGAGCCTTGCGTGAAGAAGTTACGATCCCATTGGCGCTGTGAGTTATGCCAGACGTTATTGACAATCGCTCCGGGAATACCGCGCTCGCTATTGTAATAGTATGCTTTCCAGTACCATTTTCCGTTGTCGCTTGCTCCGAAGAGTGCTGCCTCGAGTCGGAGCGCGTTAATGTCGCCGTTGTGTCGTACGGCGGTGGTGTCCCATGCGACAACACCGTCGGAAAAGCGTTTCCGGTACCGGAAGTGATACTGACCGGTTGCGTAGGTATACTCGGCATTGGCCGAGAGACTTACGGTTTGCGAGAGTTTCTGCTCGTATCGAATGGAAGGGTTGGCTAATCCGAAAGAACCTGTTCGCATGGTGACGTTCAGATTCCATTTTTTCCCGTTGGAGAATTTTGGCCGTCGCGTGCGGAGATATATGGATCCGGCTGAACCGAAGT
>CACYCT010000057.1 GCA_902772965.1 uncultured Bacteroidales bacterium
GAAAGACAGAACTTGTGCTGATTAAGGACATAAAGACATAACTTGCGTTGATAACGGACAGAAAGACAAAACTTGTGTTGATGAAGACCAAAAAGACATAATCCGTAATCAGGTAAGGTAAAAAGTTGTCTTGGTTGTCCCCGTTGTCTATATTTTTATTGGCAGCAAAGGCAAACTTGAACTTGTCTTTCTGACCCGGGTCTTTTGTCTTTTTGTCTTATGAATAGACATAATCCACTGGAATTTAGACATAAACAACCCGAGTCGATAAGTGGACAGAAAGACAAAACTTGTGTTGATGAAGAGCAAAAAGACATAATCCGTAATCAGGTAAGGTGAAAAGTTGTCTTGGTTGTTCCCGTTGTCGTTATTCTTTATATCCTCACCTTAATGCGGCATGATTGACTGTCATTTGTTTGCTTCAACGCAATCGCTGAACAGATACGTTTATCCACTGAAATCCTAAAAACTTTAAAAAAATCTGAGTAAATAACACTATTTCCCAAAAAAATTGTAATTTTGCGCAATAATAACTACCGGAACTGATATGAACCAGCCTAAAAGTGTGTTTCGCCGCGGGGCCGAGTTCGGCCTGCCGATGGGGTGCTACCTGAGCGTGATGTCGGTGGCGGCCGTGTTTGCCGACCGCGTCGCGCCCCTGTCGTGGGTGATGATGCTCCTGCTCCTGCTTGGCCCTGTGTTCGTGTGGTTTTACCAGCGGCGCTACTTCCGCGAGATGGGCGGCATGGCCGAATACGCCGCTTTGTGGATGGTGGGCATTCTGATGATTATCTACGGCGCGCTGATTTGCGGACTGGTCACGTGGTGCGTCATTCAATGGGGCAGGCCGCTGTTCATGTACGAGCAACTGCAGGCCGCCATTGACGTGTACAGCAAAATGCCCGAGTTGCAGCAGAGCGAACTGCTCAAAACCATGCAGAACGCCATCGACACCAACGCCCTGCCGTCGCCTATCGGATATGTGTCCAACATGTTCTGGCTCACAACCTCCACCGGCTCGCTCATGGCCGCCATCACCGCCGCATTCGCCCGATTAAACAACAATAAATACTCATAACTAAATGAAAAACAAGCATTTACCCCCCTTAAAACTCTTCTGCTTTCGTTGACACTAATCGCCACCTTGACGACCCAGGCCGCCACGAGTTACGGCTTCAGCGTGGGCGGCGTGGAAGTGACCAGTGACAACTGCCAGAACATCACCGGTCCGAACATTACCACAGGAACGGCGGTTTACAACCCGTCGACCAAACAACTGACACTGACCAATGTCAACATCTCGTGCTCCGGCAGCAAGAAGTACTGCATCCGCAACACCGACTGCAATAGCCTCAACATCGTGTTCAAAGGCTCGAACACGTTAAGCGCTACCGGAGGCGCGCCCGTCTTCCTTCAACAGGACACGTATATCAGAGGATATGACGCCAATTCCCACCTGTTCATCAGCGGCAGCAACAATCAGGATGCCCTGTGTCCCATCAGAAGCGGTTCCGGCGTCGTCACACTCAGCATCGTAGATGCCAATATGACGATCCTATCAACCGATTGCGAGGCCATCGACGGAGAAGGAAAAGGCACTGTCAACTTTGTACGCTCCAATGTCGTTATCGATGCCGGAAGTTACGGCATTAATCGCTTGGCAGTGCTCTCTATAGAAGACTCATACATTTCAATCACGTCTTCGAATTATATCACCAACGGCATTTCCAGAATGTCAACTTTCGGCGGCATAAATGTCACCTCACCCGAAGGCGGCTATTTCAACACCAATAACGGATATATCTTCGACTCGAACGGAACACGCCTGCAAAACACCACCGCCTGGCTCACGCCGCTCACCGATGTTGCCGTCAATCAAACCAATTTCCCCGACGAGTTTTTCCGCCACTTTGTCACCAACAAGTTTGGCACCACACTCAAAGCCATTGACCGCCTGAACACAGACGAACTGAACCTTGAAACCTACTCCCACATCGCTGATCTGACCGGCATCAAATATTTCGACCGGCTTCAGGTGCTGCGTGTTCCCGGCAACAATCTGACCACACTCGACATGAGCGACAACAAACTGCTCCGCTACCTTGAAGTGCAAAACAACAAGCTCACCCTACTCGACCTGAGAAGTAACCCGAAACTCACCTTTCTTAATTGCCGCGACAACCAGATCCGGGATCTACGCGTAAACAACCTTGACAGGCTCTCCGATTTAAACTGCAGAAACAACAAAATCCAGAATCTTGATGTCAGCACCTGTCCCGACCTCACCAATCTCGATTGCGACTACAACCAGTTGTCGCGACTCAACCTTACTCAAAACAAATATCTGAAAACACTCTACTGCAACAACAACAATATCTCTTCGCTCGATTTGAACTACTGCACAAGGCTTACCAAGGCCTGGTTCCACAATAACAAACTGACAGGCACATTCTCGTTAGGCAATAACACCAAACTGACTGATGTCAACTGCAATTCCAACGACATCTCAACCTTGTTGCTGCCCAATAACCCAACCTCGCTGGAGATATTGGACTGCTCCTCTAACCGCCTGTCAACATTCGACCTGTCGGCGGCCACAGGCCTCAAGAAAATCAATGTGCAATACAATCAGCTCACTTCCATGAAATTACCCTCGGCACCGCTTACTGAGGTGTCCCTATATGGTAACAAACTGAACAAACTCGCCGTTGACACCCTGCTCACCACATGGCCGGACTACGACAGTTCTTCCTTCGGCGGCTTCGCCGATGTCTATAGCGAGAAGAAAGACGACCAAGGCAACCGGATTGACTACAACGTGTTCACCCCGGAACACGTTGCCACACTGAAACAAAAAGGTTGGAAAGTGATATACATCTACTATAGCTCCACCTCCGTTTTCACGCAATCCTACGACGGCATGGAAGGCATTGAAATCGCGTATCCGACCTTCATCGACGGTATGTTCCGCTACTGCCTCAAACAAATTCCGCAAGGCCTCGACACGTACTTAACCTACTACGAGATTCCCGAAATCACATCTCTCGATGTCCGCGGAAAGGAAATCGAGTCACTGGGTGGAATCCAGAACCTGACCGCGCTCGAGAAATTGCTGGCCGACAACAACAAACTCGTATCAATCACATACACGAGACAACTGCCCGCGCTGAAACACCTCAGCCTGGCCAACAACCAGGTAACGGCGCTTCAGCTTGGCAGCAACCCCGAGCTCACCTTCCTCGACTGCATGAACAACAAAATCGTCTCACTCGATTTGACAAGCAACACCAAACTCGCCGAACTCAACTGTGCCTGGAACGGCATCAAGAGTCTCACAGTCAGTTCCGAGGCGCCCCTATACACCGAAGAAGTGGCCGTGTATTGCAATCAGCTGAGTACCGCTGCCCGCGTCAACAACTTCATCACCCAACTCAAAGCCGCGCCGTCCTCGAAGCCCGGAGTGCTCCTGTTCGACTACAACTCCGACAAAGAGGCCAACGTCATCACCGAGGCGCAAATCGAAGCCCTCGCCGCCAAGAACTGGCAGATAAAACGCCGCAACGCCGACACCGGCGCCTGGGAAATCGTCGCTCCCCCGGCAACTCCGGGTGACATCGACGGAAACGGAAGTGTTGACGTAGCCGACCTCAATATGTTGATCAACTTCCTGCTCGGCACCGAAACCCCCACCGCAGCGCAATTCGCCGCCGCCAACATCGACAACACGAACAACTCCATCGACGTTGGTGACCTGAACGCGATAATCGGCCTCCTCATCAGCCAATAACGGCCATACCGCAACAACCAATCATTCCGGAGAGCGCCCCCACCATGCCGTCGGGGCGCTCTCTGATTCCATTGAGTGGACAGAACAAACAGCGACTCGAAATAACACATTATTTCAGTCAACTACAAACAAAAAACAATGTATCAATCCCGGGAGTTTTGCCCCTCTGCCCCACACCATCACACGGTTCTGTCTTTATGTCTAAAACTCCGCCACCGCATGATATACTGCCTGAAGATCCAGGCCTATCTTCTCAGCGCGTCGGGGATGCGCACGGGGCTGTTGGGGTTGAATCCGGCGGGCAGGGGGCCGTTGAACGTGCCCGACGGCGCAACGCCGGAACCGCCCGAATCGTAACGCTTGCTGCCGAGAAGATTGTCCAGAATCTGATACAGCAGCCCGCCCACATCAAGGCGTATCGGCGCGCCCATGATGTTGACCGTCGGAGCGACGATGGGCAGCGTTTTCCACTGCCGCGTATACGGGTCGTAGTATCGCTGCGCGCCAACGTCGAGGCTCACCGTCTCGCTCATCTTGAACCCCATCGTGGCGCCGTAGAGCGAGCCCTGCTGGTAAGGCAGCGCGGCCGGCGTAGTGGCCATCTGGTTCCAGTAGTGCTGACCGAAGGCGTTGAGTGAGATCCGGTCGGACAACCGCCAAGTCGCCTGGCCGAAAACGCCGTAACTGTTCCACGCGTCGCGCCCGATGTGGTACTTGTTACCGCTCACTCCGCCGGTAATCAGGACATGCTCGCCGATCGGACGGGTGTAGGCGACCGAAGCCTCGGCAAAGTTACCCAGGGCGGGCATAGCCTCGTAACTGCTCGCGCCGGTGATAAATCCACCTCCGGCTACGGCAATCACACCGGCAACGTCGCGGTTGCGGCTGTACGGGTTCATACGGAAATTATATTCCGGCGCCGACAGGTAATGCCGGGACGCGGTGCCGAAATGCTGTTCCGGCAATGGAAGTTCGTTCAAGGCGTTCCGCGCTTGTCGGTCGGGCTCAAACGGATTGGAGGGGAGGGTGAAGTCGGGTTTTGGCTTCGTGCCGAGCGAGCCGAAGTCAACCGGCCTCGGCATGACGGGTTGGAGAATGCGCTCGGTGTACTGCCGCGTGTCGAGTTGGAGACGGATCGGGGCGGTCTCTTGCGCTACTGCCGTAAGCGCCAAAGGGATCAGCAAGAGGGCGATGCGTTTTCCCATAGGCCGGAGTGGGTTAGAGAACAAACCACGGCGAACTGTCGTATCGCGGCAGGGCATACAGTTGCACATCGCGGTCGCGCTGGTCAGGGGCATTACTCGCGTCACCCACGGTTTGGCCGCGGCTCTGAAGTGCTTCGCGCATCGTGGCCAGGGCGATTTCGGGCGTGTTGTTGTCGTTACTCAGGTGGCAGAGGAACACCCACTGCAGTTGCGCCCCCACCTGCTCTGCCACAAAGCGCGCGGCCACGGTGTTGTCCAAGTGGCCGCGCGGCCCGCGGATGCGGCTTTTCAGGTACTCGGGATAGCGCCCGTTGTCGAGCATGGCGCGGTCGTAGTTGCTCTCGATCATCAGGAAGTGGGCCTGCGACATGTAGTGGGCCGCGCGGTCGGTAATCACTCCCATATCGGTGGCGACAACGAAGTTGAACTCCCCGAAGCGGATGTTGAACCCCACGTTGTCGGTGCCGTCGTGGGAGGTTTCGAAAGCGGTGAATTCCATTCCGGCGACTTTGAAGGGTGTCTCGTGCCAGATGTCGACTTTATATTCCTTGATACGCCGCGAGATGTTGTGGCGCCGCAGCAGGCCGTTCATCACGCGCATGGTGCAGTAGACGGCGATGTTCTTGTTGAATCCGCGAATGGTTTTGTAAACGTAGCGGACGTGGTCCTGGTGGTCGTGGGTGAGCACGATGGCTTTGACGGCTTGGGGCGAGATTCCGTTGCGCTTAAGTTCGGCGAACACTTTCTCGGGGTCAACGCCGGCATCGATGAGCACACCCTGCTCTGACGTGCCGAGGTAGGCGCAGTTGCCGCTGCTCCCGCTGCCGAAACTCATGAACGACAATCCCGAGCCATGTGCCGACTTGGGCTTTGCCGGCTCGTCGCTGCCGGATTTCGGCGGCATAACGGGACTGTCGTCGAAATCGTCGAAGGCAATCACGCCTCGAACAGGTTGCTTATATGTTGATGACTCATTATTGTCCATTAGTCTGAATCTTACTTGTATAAAAGGAAAATGGTGGGCACCTTGCCGATGATGACGCTTTGCCGCTTCCACTGGGCGATGGTGCGGGTGAGGATGCGCTCGTGCGCTCCGGAGATGTCGGTGGCCACACACAGGCGAAGCCGCGGAGGGAGCACACGCGTGAGTTCACTCAGCAGGGCATCGTTGCGATAAGGGGTTTCAATAAAGATCTGAGTTTGGCTCTCAACGTCAATCCGACGTTGCATCTCCTTGATCGCGCGGCTTTTGGCGGCCGCGTCAATGGGCAGATAGCCATGAAAGGCGAAACTCTGTCCGTTGAACCCCGAGGCCATAAGTCCCATCAGAATACTCGACGGCCCCACCATCGGCACCACCTTCATTCCGCGACGCTGGGCGATGGCCACCAGATCGGCGCCGGGGTCGGCCACAGCCGGACAACCGGCCTCACTGATTACCCCTACGGGAAACCCGCGCTCAATCGGGGCGAGCATCGCATCCAGGGCCGACGGGTCGGTGTGCCGGTTGAGTTCGTCAAAGTGCAGTTCGTCGATGTCGATGCTCTTGTCGCAGGCTTTGAGAAACCGCCGCGCCGAGCGCAGGTTCTCAACCACAAAGTGCTTGATCTGCCCCACCACCCGCAAGTTGCTTGCCGGCAGCACATTTTCCACTGGCACATCGCTCAGCGGAACAGGTATCAGATATAACGCGGGGTCTGTCATGGCTTTGTGGTGAATAAAAAAATTCGGTCAAAATTACTACTTTTTCCCGAGTTTTGCCACGAAAGCCCCATAGTTTTAAGGAAAATTGCATATTTTTGGGGAATATCAAAACACCCCCACTGCGGTGGGAGCACGCCGCGGACTGTGTCCTAAATCAGGAAAAATGAGTATGTTTTGGCTTTTTTAATTATTCGGCTATGGACAATTCAATTCTATTGCTTAATTTTGCCGCGATGAACCGCATCCTGCCCATATTGCTTGTCCTCGTGTCGATGGCGCTCCCCGCCCGCGCGCAAGTGGCTATCGACCAAATGGAACTCCCCTCCACCCTGCAGAAAACCTTCGCGGGGTACTACCACTTCATCGAAGCCGAAACGGGCGACACGCTCATGATGCTCGTGTTCAACAACATTACCGTCTTCCCGCGCGAGCGGTTTAAAAACAAGAAGGAAGAGGAATTCTACTGGAAAACCGTGCGCGACATCAAGCGCACCCTGCCCTACGCCAAACTCATCAGTTCCACCCTGCTCGAAACCTACGAGTACCTCGACACCTACCAGTCGCAGAAACAAAAGCAGGCCTATCTGGAAAAGTTTGAGAAAGAAATCTTCAACCAGTACAAGCCCACGATGAAGAAGATGACCAAATCGCAGGGCAAGATGCTCATAAAACTCATCAACCGCGAAACCAACCAGTCGAGTTACAGCATCGTAAAAGCGTTTTTGGGCACATTCAAGGCCGGTTTCTGGCAGACATTCGGCCGGTTTTTCGGCGTGAGCCTCAAGCAGGGCTACCATCCCCAGCGCAACAAAGACGACGCGCTGATCGAGCGTATCTGCGTCAGAATCGAGCAAGGAACCCTCTAAGCCGCTTTCTCACGCCGCCACGGCGATGGTTCCGATTTGCCTATATCCCGAAAAATCACTACCTTTGCGGCCGCTAAACGATAATTACACGCAACAGAATACAACTATGGGACGATTAGTAGCCATCGTCGGCCGGCCAAACGTGGGCAAGTCGACACTGTTCAACCGCCTGACACAAACGCGTGCCGCCATTGTTGACGACACCAGCGGAACCACGCGCGACCGACAATATGGCCTCATGGAATGGAACGGACTCGAAATGAGCGTGGTAGACACCGGTGGATGGGTAGTGAACTCGGAAGACATCTTCGAAGAGGAAATCAACAAGCAGGTAGCCCTCGCCATTGAGGAAGCCGACGTGATCCTCTTTGTGGTCGACAGCAAAAACGGAATCACCGACCTCGACGACCACGTGGCCGACATCCTGCGACGCACCTCCAAACCCGTCATCGTTGTGGCTAACAAAGACGACAACAACGAAAGCGTCTACACCGAAGCCCAGTTTTTCGCGCTCGGACTCGGACAACCCTACTCCATCTCAGCCATCAACGGAACCGGAACGGGCGACCTGCTCGACGAGGTGGTGCGCCGAATGCCAGAAAAAGCCGACGACCGGCCCGACGACGACATTCCGCGTTTCGCCATCGTAGGACGTCCCAACGCAGGAAAATCCAGCCTGATCAACGCCCTGATGGAGCAGGACCGGAACATCGTCACCGACATCGCCGGAACAACACGCGACAGCATCTACTCCCGATACAACAAGTTCGGATTCGACTTCTACCTCGTCGACACCGCCGGAATACGGAAGAAGAACAAAGTCAACGAGGACATCGAGTACTATTCCGTGCTCCGCTCCATCCGCGCGATAGAGAACAGCGACGTGTGCATCCTGCTCATCGACGCCACCCGAGGCATCGAGGCGCAAGATGTCAACATCTTCTCCATCATCCAGAAAGCGCGCAAAGGTCTTGTCGTGCTGGTAAACAAGTGGGATCTCGCCGAGCATAAGTCGCAACGCTCCATCGACACTTTCGAATCCGCTATCCGCTCGCGACTCGCCCCGTTCACCGACTTCCCCATCATCTTCGGATCGGCGCTGACCAAGCAGCGAATCTACAAAGTGCTCGAGACAGCCATCGATGTGTACAAGAATCAGAAGGTGATCATCCCCACCTCGCAACTCAACAACATCCTCCAAGCCGACATCACGGCTTTCCCGCCGCCGGCAGTGAAGGGAAAATTCATCAAAATCAAATACATCACCATGCTCAAAGGCGCGCGGGTGCCGACCTTCATTTTCTTCTGCAACCTCCCGCAGTGGATCCGCGACCCTTACAAGCGATTCCTCGAGAACAAAATCCGCGAGCACTGGAACCTCTCCGGAACACAAATCAATCTGTATTTCCGAGAAAAGTAATCACTCCATTTACGCCAACAACGGATTGAACGGATGATAACGGACTTTTGTCTTTCTGTCCGGCGTTTATACTTGTTCTGTCTTTTTGTCTTAAAAACAACGGATTGAACGGATGAAACTCTTTTGCCTTTCTGTCCGGCGTTTATACTTGTCCTGTCTTTTTGTATTAAAAACAACGGATTGAACGGATGAAAAACGCTCTTTTGTCTTTCTGTCCGGCGTTTATACTTGTTCTGTCTTTTTGTCTTAAAAACAACGGATTGAACGGATGATAACGGACTTTTGTCTTTCTGTCCGGCGTTAATACTTGTTCTGTCTTTTTGTCTTAAAAACAACGGATTGAACGGATGAAAAACGCTCTTTTGCCTTTCTGTCCGGCGTTTATACTTGTCCTGTCTTTTTGTCTTAAAAACGGATTAAACGGACTTGCCGCAAAAGAGGACAACAAATTCAAATTAGAACAAATTGATAGCAACAGACTAAACCTCGATAGAGGTTGCAACT
Organism: uncultured Bacteroidales bacterium; assembly: GCA_902772965.1. Lineage (GTDB taxonomy): Bacteria > Bacteroidota > Bacteroidia > Bacteroidales > Muribaculaceae > Sodaliphilus. The sequence continues at coordinate 9,487 of CACYCT010000057.1, forward strand.
CTTTAACCCCACTTTGGCGGAGCGAGCCTCAGCGAGCGAACGCCTAAGTGGGGATGGGTGGCAAGTATGTGGGACTACCTCGATAGAGGTTGCACCGGATGCCTTGTCGCTGTATCATTCACTTGCAGGTTTGCTTGTATCGGACACACGCCCCCGGCGCTTCGCGCCACCCCCTCTAACTTA
>CACYCT010000058.1 GCA_902772965.1 uncultured Bacteroidales bacterium
AAACGGCCTGAAAGCGTTTCAAGCACTCCTACACGTTGAAACACAACAAGATACAGAGGTTTCAGCCTGCAAAATGACCTATACGCCGAGGTTTTTTGTGTCTTTTAGTGAGAGACCGCTAACAGGTAACTTTGCCGTGAGAATTTAATCACGACAATGTTTTTTATGTTCACTATTATACTCGCTGCGCTCGTGGTTTAGAGTTTTGAGTGTATAGTGTAGAGAACTAAACACGACAGATTATGATGACTAATAAGAAAGAATTGGTTAAGCAGGTGAATTGGGCGTTGCGGTCGCGTGAGCCGATTGGGTTCAGGGCGGTTAGTGATGTGACGGGCAAATGGAAACCTGCGGATGTGAGGTGCGTTTAGACGGCGGCCGGGACTTGATTTCGCGATTTGAGGGGGCGGATTTGTCGGGCATTGGCATGGCACGCAGGGGGCGTTGTGTCGCGGATTGGTCAGTCGAAGAGTATGGGTAGGGCAATCAGTTGGAAACTTCGGCGGTGGTGGGGCGTGGCACCGAGGCGCGCGATGGCTTTCCGGTGGGCGGGGGTGGGGTAGCCTTTGTTTTGCTCCCAACCGTAGCCGGGGAATTGCGTGGCGAGTTTCCGCATGAGTTCGTCGCGGTGGGTTTTGGCCAGTATGCTTGCCGCAGCGATGGGCAGTAAGGTGGCGTCGCCGTGGATGATGGTGGTGTGACCGATTCCGGGATAGGGAATGAATTGGTTACCGTCAACGAGTAGCCATTCAGGGCGGATTTTAAGTTGGTCCACTGCCCGGTGCATGGCCGTGATGCTGGCGTGGAGGATGTTGAGGCGGTCGATTTCCTCAGGTTCGACGTGCGCCACGGCCCAGGCGATGGCCTCGCGCTCGATGATGGGTCGCAGGAGTTCGCGCCGGCGTTCGGTGAGTTGTTTGCTGTCGTTGATGTCGGGGTGTGTGAAGTTGCGCGGGAGTATGACTGCGGCGGCTGTGACCGGGCCGGCGAGGCATCCGCGGCCGGCTTCGTCGAGGCCGGCTTCGATTCGTGAACAGAGCAGATAGGGTTTGAGCATAGGCAAGGTGTGGATTGCGCTTGCAAAGTTAATAATTTTTTGTGTTTCCGCACTTTCCGGCGACTTTAAATTGATATGGCGACAGGGTTGGGCGATGGTGTACCTTTGCAGCGTCGAACGTGATTCGACTCTGTGTTTTTGTTTCACCCTTAAATTGTATGCCATGAACGATTCTATGCCCCTTGTGCCTGAGATTGACGCGGCTTCGGTGCCGCCGGAGGCTGTTGCCTCGGCCGAGGTGAAGGCGCCCGATGTGGTTCCTCGCGAGCAGGCGGCACTGTCACCCGAGCAGGCGATGCAATCGCTTCCCGCCTCGCTTGCCGAGCACATCCGCGGCCTGATTGACCAAGCCGAAGCAGAAGGCTATCTTCGGGGCCGCAACGAGGCCATTGAGGCCACGCAGACCTTTGACCACCGCGCCCCGAGCGCGCCTGAGCAACTCGAACCGACGTTTCCGCGCTATTGCCGGCGCTCGATTTGGGACTGAAAAACAAATCTTTTATCTTACCTTTTAAAACACGTTTCAAAATGAAAAACCGAATTGTAACCACCACCCGCCGACTGGCCCGCGCCGCCCGCTGGATCGCCCGTCACCACCGCATGATTCTGCTCGTGCTCGTTTTTATCTTCGTGGCCATTCTCGCCTACGGCTTTGAAGCCAGCGCCGTGAGCGCGCTCTTGGCCGGTGTGCCCGGAATCATCGTTCCCGGAACCGACGGCGGCAGTCATGTCGACGACGGCCCGCTCACCACCGACCTCACCCGCGTTGCCTCGCCCGAACTGCTCCTGAACGAGGTGGACCGCCAAATCGTGCGCATCCGTCCTATGGCTACGCCGCTTGACCAACTTTCCCGCTTCGGCGGCGCAAAGCACTCCGGCTCGATGGTTGTGGACTACTACAGCGTTGACACCAAGCCCACCTCGGCCACCCTCGCCGACGATTATGCGGAGGGAAGCGGAATCACCCCCGGTGCCACCCAACCGCGATTCACCATCACTACCGACAACGACCAGATTTTCGATGCCACCGACACGATTCTCGTGCAGGGCGTGCGCGGATACCTTGATGACGGCATGACCCAAAGCGAGCAAGAGTTGATGCTCTACGTTTGTTCCCGCACCGAAGACGGTCTTGTGGTGATGCCGGTCAACGGCAAGAATGTGGGCGGAGTGTCGGGATGTCTGCCCGGCATCGAAGCCGGCTCCACGCTGATCCGTATGGGTCGCGCCGCGAGTGAACTCGACGTGATGAGCCCGCAGTTTGAGGCCTTGCCCAACAAGTCGAAGAATTTCTGCCAGATCTTCAAGATGCAGGTTGAGCAGAGCACGCTTCAGCGCCTTGCCAACAAGGAGGTGGGCTGGACGATGAGCGACCAGGAGGAAGCCGCGATTTACGACATGCGCCTCGGCATGGAGAAGTCGTTCCTGTTCGGCGTTCGCCGGCGTATGTGGGATCCCGACAAGAAAGAGTTTGTGATGTTCACCGGCGGCGTGTGGCAGCAGGCGGGCAAGGAGTTTGTCTACACCGGTCCGGCGATGGACGAGAGCAAGGTTGTGGAACTGATGCGCGAGGCCTTCACGGGCAACAGCGGCAGCAAGCGCAAGGTGCTTCTCGGCGGCAGTATGCTCATGAGCGCCCTGAGCCAATTGGACTATCAGCGTGTGGTCACCTCGCGCGAGTCGGTCAGCAAGTGGGGTATCGACTTCACCGAGTTGCACTCCAAGTTCGGCACGCTTTACTTGCTGCTCAGCGAGGTGTTCGACGAGTGCGGACTGGCCGAGTGCGGACTGGTGATTGACCCCGAGTACATCCAGAAGTATGTCCATATCCCGTTCAGCACCGAGTCGCTCAACCTGAAGTCGTCGGGCCTGCGCAACACCGACGCCCTTGTTCTCACCGAGGCCTCCTGCCTCGTGTTGCGCTATCCTAAGGCGCACATGCGTATCGTGGGTAAATAATAGTGCGTAGCGGAAATTCCGTCTGTTTTTTCTGTTTGTTCCATAGTGCCTGCCCCGCAACCGTGACGATTGCGGGGCAGGATTTTTTGTATGGCGGTGTTCAGGCGGTTTGCAGGGGAGTTTCGGCGAGGGGTTCTGTGGTCAGTTCCTCGGAGGTGACGGCTTCGGCTTGGGTGTTGAAGACGGGTTGCTGTTGAACCGTTTCCCATTTCTTCCGGAGCCATTCGATGGCCGTACCGGCCCATTGGTAAGCGCGGTCGTAGGCGTTTTTAAACCAGTCGTATGCGTTGTCAAGGGTGGTTTCGAGCAGTTCGGAAAACTTCATGGTCGGGTAGAACAACATTCCGAACACGGCGAGATAGACCAGCACGGAGTTTCCGAAGGTAAGCAGCATGAATCCGCACAGAGCCATACTTGCCGCCATAAACGCGCCGGTGAGAGCGAGCAGTGTGGCTCCGGTGAGCACAACGGCGGTGATGGTTCTAATAATCTGTGCCCATCGCGGCAGTTCGAGCGTGCCTTGGTTGAGTTCCGCTGTGGCCTCTGCGGCTTTGAGGGCTGCGGCGATGCTCATTCCGAGCATTTCGGGGTTGATGTCGTCGGCGAGCGTGAGGTTGCCTTTTCTGGCTTCAAGCAGTGCGGCCACAGCGTAGTAGAGCGGCTCGGTGAGCGTGTCGCGGAGTTGGTTGAGTTGGTCGGCGGTGAGTGTTGTCGCAGTGGCGGCGTTGGCGAGCGCTTGATAGTCGAGCAGAGTGTCTGCGGACAGTGCGGTGCGGATGGCTTGCCGCTTGTCATCGTCGGTGGGGTAGTTGGTTGCGACCTGTTCGGTTAGGTCGGCCAAGGCTTGCTCGCTGAGGGGTTCTGTGGCTGTCGCTGCTTGGAGGGTGACCAGGATGTTGGTCAGCGCGGCGGGTTGTTGCTCATCGCTCAGGTTTGCAAGTGTCTGCTCGAGCAGCGCGTCGATGGGGTCGTCGGTGTTCTCAACCGATTCCATGGTGGAGCGGAATTGCTTGATTCCTTTTTCCACATCGGCGAGGAAGTTTTCGGCCTCGGCGAGTGTCGGGAACTCGGCAGGCAGATGGTCGGCAAGTGTCTGACGCAGGTAGTCGGCGGCGGGGAGTTGCTGTTGGTTGCCGTCGATGAGTGCGCTTACCGATTGTGAGAGGGTGTTGAGCGTGTCAACGGTGAACGTGTTGTTGTTCATATCGTATAGGATTTTAAAGGTGAGTAATCGGGGAATTTTTGCTGTTCCGCAATCATAGAGTGGCGGTGGTGGCGTTTTCTTTCACAACCGGAGAGATTTTTTTAAAATATTTATCGCGCTATCATTCTTGCGGCAGATTTGCCGTGAAACGTGACTGACTTTCATCAAAAAATGTTACCTTTGCAATCTTAACCCAAAATGCGACAATATGAATGAACCTGGACTTCCCCCGCTAACGCTGTGGCAATTCTACGCCGAGGTCATCGTGCAGATTGTTTTGGGCGTGGGGTTTTGCTATGTGCTGTACCACATGAGTGACCGCAATCCGCGATACGGCTGGACTTCGCCCGAATGGGCGGTGAAAGCGCGCAACGGTATGGCGTGGGTGCTGATTTTTCTGGCCGGGATAGCAAGTTTCGAGACCTTGCCGGATGTGGTGCATTCCTTTACCAACGACGTGGCCGAGACGGTGGCCAACACCAGCGTGGAAATAGCAACCAAGGCCATCACCGCCGACCCTACCGCCCAACCGCTGAACGAACCCAAAGTGGTTGAACCGGAAAAAGGTTATGTCTGGGGGCAACCTATGCATTTTCAGAACAAGACACTTATGCTCCTTGCCGCGTTCTGGATTGCGATCGGTTGGTTGCTCTACACCATCTGCTTCACGTCATCACTTGTTCCGATGTGGAAAAAGATACTCAAGCCGGTGGGGTATGGGCTGCTCACGGTTCCGTTGCTGCTTTGGCCGATGGGTATCCACTATTTCTCGTGGGATGAACTGAAAATTGGTGTGATTTGCCTCATCGGAGCCGGGGTGATTATCGCATTGACCCACCATTACGGATCGCCTCCTCCAGAAATACCTGTCAGCAAAGGCTCTCCAACTCCTAAGATACCTCAAATTCCACAACGGTAATTTATGACGACCAACACGAAAATCCCCTTCCTCATCGCTGTGCTCGTGGTGGCTCTAAGTGGCTGCACGGACGATAAGTTTGAAATCGACCTCAACCTCGAGAACTACGGCGGGCGGATGCGTGCCGTCTATATTGACGACAAAGGTTCTTTAGCCACGTCAACATCCAAAACCGGAGACAACGGCCGATGGAATATTACCGGCCACAGTACTGAACCCACACTCGTGTCAATCATCGGGAGTGAAGACCAACTTTTAGGTCAAGTTATTGCCGTAAACGGAAATCACATCACCATTGACGGCGACGCCACAGCACCGATGCGGCACCGAATCGGCGGAAACAGCGAACTCACATCCGCTTGGGCCGACTGGCGGCGCGACCACGCCGACCTATACAACGCTGAGAACTCCGACAAACTCAACCAGGCCATTACCGACTTTATCAGCAAGCAACCGGACAATCCACTCGCCACCATTCTGCTTGTGGCCGACTACACGCGCCTGAGCGACTTCGAAACCACTCGCCGCCTGCTTGCCTCCATCTCGCCAAAAGCCCGCCTCCCGAGGCTCACGGCTACACTTGACCACCTCAGCCTCCAATCCGACAACCCGCCAAGAAACACCCGAGGAATGCTGCTGATGCGCCTCAATGGCGACTTCGAAACTTTCGTGCCGCAACACGACCGGCGTAACTGGCTCATCGTTCTGTGGGATAAAGACCTGCGTGACCGGAAAACGCTCTTTTCACGCGCCAGACAATTTCTTGCCGACAATCCGCGGCGCGTGGCCGGAGCCGACATACTCGCCTCACCCGACACCATTACCTGGCATCGGCTCGTAACTAACGACAGTACAACTACATGGCAACATTTCTGGGCTCCGGCAGGATTGAGTGATCAAGCCGTTGAGTATCTCCAATTTTCCCGCTTGCCCGCCTTTGTGGCCACCGACTCGCTGGGAAATATCCTTTACCGCGGCAATCAACTGCAGCCAGCCCTTAACGCCTTACGTCAACACCTGAGCAAATAATTTGCCTGAATGGTAAAAATTCCTTAACTTTGCGAAAAATTCAGCGACTATGAACACCAAGCGACGTCTTCCCACCGGAGTGCAGGACTTTGAGAAACTGCGAAAAGAAGG
>CACYCT010000059.1 GCA_902772965.1 uncultured Bacteroidales bacterium
CCCACTTAGGCCGTACTCGCTGCGCTCGCACGCCCAAAGTGGGGCTAAAGAACTGCAACCTCTATCGAGGTTCTGCACCGTCTGCGTGGTGTTCGTGTGACGGTTGCTCTGTGGAAGTTCCTCTTCGAGGCACGTTGATGCCACCTATTCCTTTGACCAAGCGGCGCGGGTCTTCGACTCGCTTGCATGGTCTTACGCACAAAATCGGGTCTTCGACCCGCCCGCGCCTCCGGCGCGGCGATGACGGTAGACGCTCTCAGCCGCCTCCGGCGCTGTGCCCTGTCAAACTGCATGGTAATCCAAATCCGAGTGTTAATGTTGTCCTTGTTGTTCAAGTTGTTGGGGATAAAGATAACGACAACGTAAACAACCATGGTCAACTTTTCGCCTTACTCGGTTAAGGATTTTTTATGTAATTTCATGTCTTACGGGCAGAGGTCTTTGCAAATGTGTGATTTGAATAGATTTGTAAGATTTCTCGCGAAGCGACTACCAATAAGTGAATGACCGGCGCAAACCACGAAATGCTCCGTGGTCGTTCGCGCCTCCGGTGCCGATGACGGTAGACGTTCTCTGCCATAGAGGCTATAGTGGCCGTCGGAGACGGTGGGCGGTCCCCGTCCCGTATTTTCAGGGACGTTCGGGGGCTAAAAAACTGATTTGCGCCAAAAAAAGATCCCCGACTACGCATCACGCGCCATCGGGGAGAATTGAACGTTTATTATATGATTATTTATTCTTCGGGCAGCATGACCACCTCAACGTTGTTTCCGGCGCTGAGGACGTTTTTGACGAAGTTGGCCACGTTGGCGGCCGTCATCTTGTTGACGGTGGCCTTGTAGTCGGTCTGGCTGTCGTAGCCGCGTTCAACCCACAGGTTGAGCACGCTGATCCAGTGGCCGTTCTCGCGGCTGGCGGTGTCGAAGTTCTTGATCATGGCCTCTTTGATGTCTTTGAGTGTTGCCTCGTCGACGGTGGTGGCTGCGGTTTTCACTTCCTGACGCATGATTGCGAGTGCTTCCTGGGCTTTCTCGGGTTTCATCGGTACGCTGCCCACGATGGAGGTGAACACCTTGTCGCCGACGCGCTGCACGGAGCCGGAGGCGCTGGCGGAGTAGGCCGCTCCGGCGTCCTCACGGATTTTCTGGAGGTAGATTTTGTCGATCACCTCACCGGCGGCGTGCGCGAGGATGGTGTTTTCAAGGGTGTGCGGCATGGTGGTGGAGTACCAGTACATGCGCGCGTTGGCCTTGGGGGTTTCCATCTTGCGGGTGAAGTGGTTGAGCACGGTTCCTTTGGGCCGCTCGGCCACGTTGACGTAGTTTTCCTTCTTGCCTTTTGCGGGCAGGGTGGCGATGTATTGGCAGATGTATTTGCGGATGGAGTCGTTGTCGAACGAGCCTACGAAGTAGAATGTGTAGTCGGCGGCGTTGGCGGTGCGCTCTTTGGCGATTTGCAGGATACGGTCGTAGTTCACTTTCTGCAGGTCGGCGGCTTCGAAGGGCATATCGCGCCATGAGTGGTTGTTCAGGGTGACGGAGACGGAATCGCTGAAGACGGCTTCGGGTTGGAGGCCTTTGTTCTCGAGCACGGTTTTGATTTGTCCCATCAGGTTGTTGAAGGCCTTGTCGTCTTTGCGGATGTCGGTCATGCGCAGGTGTGCGAGCTGGAACATGGTCTCGAGGTCTTTCACGGTGGATTGTCCGGTCAGGCGCTCGTAGGAGGTTGAGATCGAGAGGTTGGCGGAGGCTTGTTTTCCGGCGAGTGCTTTCTGGAGTTCGGTGTTGTCGAAGTTGCCGAGGCCGGACATCATCAGGGCGTAGTCGAACATCTAGGTGTTGGCCCAGTCTTTTTGTCCGTAGAGCGACGATCCGCCCTTGGACTCGGCGTACATCTGGATTTCGTTGTCCTTGAAGTCGGTTTTCTTGAGGATAACTTTCACGCCGTTGCTCAGTGTGAGTTCGTCGTAGTCGAATTTGGCGTTGTGCTTCTCCGATTTGATTTTGCCGGGTTTGGGCAGGTTGGTCATCAGGGGCTCGTTTTTGACGTTGTCGACGTAAGCCTCCACGGGAGCGGCGTTGGCGGCTGTGACGGCTGCCTTGAGTCCGTCGACGGTGGGGTAAGTGGCGCCATCCTGTTCGAGGTTGAAGTTCATCACAACCATGTTTTTCTCGCCATCGGGGATGATTTCGGGCATGGCCATGTTGATGAGTTCAACGGGGATGTTGGGCGCGATCTGGTTGATGATTTCGTGTTCCTGCTCGATCGAGGGGATGGGGTCGCCTTCAAGGTAGTTGGCGATGTAGGAGCGTCCGTAGCGTTCGTTGCTGATGGTGTTGCGGTTCTCGTAGGTTTTCTCCACTTGCGAGAGGTATTCGGCGCGTTCACGCTCGTATTCAGATGCGGTGAAACCGTGCACGGTGGCGCGGCGGGCTTCTGTGATGAGCGCTTGCAGTGTGGCCTCGGTTTGTCCGGGTTTGGGCAGTGCGTAGAATGTGAAGGCCTCTTTGGTGTTGCTCATGATGAACGGGCCGTTGTAGCAGCCCGCTTGGAGGAAGGGGCAGTCGGCTTCCTGCGCTTTTTCCTGGAAGCGTTGGTTGAGCATGGCCGATACGATGTCCATCACGTAGTCTTCCATCATGTAGGCCATGGATTGTTTCTCTTCGCGTGTCGAGGGGTCGTGTTTGTAGTAGAGGGTGATTACGCCGTATTGCTGCTCTTTGTCCTTGTCGACCACGACAATCATTTTTTCGTTGTCGGGAATGGGTTCGGTGACGACCTGTGCGGCGTTCTCGGCGAGTTTGATGGGCGAGAAGAGTTCTTTGATTTTTGCCTCTGTGTAGTCGACGTCGATGTCACCTACCACGACGATGGCCTGGTTGTCGGGGCGGTACCATTTGTGGTAGTAGTCGCGGATTTCGTTGTATTTGAACCCGTCGACGACGCTCATCAGTCCGATGGGCATGCGCTTGCCGTACTTGGAGCCGGGGTAGAGTGTCTCGAGGTTACGCTCGAGCATGCGTTGCGAGGCGCTTGAGCGAAGGCGCCACTCCTCGTGGATCACGCCGCGCTCCTTGTCGATTTCCTTGTCTTCGAGCAGCAGTCCGCACGACCAGTCGCGCAGAATGAGCAGGCAGGAGTCGAGGGCTGACTGGCGTGTGCTGGGCACGTCGTTGATGTTGTACACGGTCTGGTCGGTGGAGGTGTAGGCGTTCAGGTTGGAGCCGAACTCGACGCCGAGGGTGCGTGTGTAGTCAATCACGCCGTTTCCGGGGAAGTTCTCGGTTCCGTTGAATGCCATGTGCTCAAGGAAGTGGGCCAGTCCGCGTTGCGACTCTTCCTCTTGGATGGAGCCGACTCGCTGCGCGATGTAGAAGTTGACGCGTTTTTCGGGGTAGTTGTTTTTGCGGACGTAGTAGGTCAGTCCGTTGGGCAACTTACCCATTCTGACGGCGTCGTCCACGGGGATGGGCGGCATCTGCGGCATTTGGGCCATCATGGTGGAGGCCAGTGTCAGGGCTACGATGCCGAGTAGGTGTTTAAGTTTCATAGGTTGATATTTTTTGTGAGAGTTTTGTTGCAGTTTTCGGCGTGCAAAGTTACATTTTTTGTCGGGATACGCAAAGTTTTGCGGCGATTTCCCTTTGTTTTCATCTGATTTGATGTGTCTGAAGATGAAAAAGTTGCGTTTTCGGTTGATTTTTTGGCTGGAATGGCAGTGTTTATTCTTTGGATTCGATGCCGCCTTCCGGTTGTGCCTCGGCGCGCTCGTATGCCTCGACGATTCGCTGTACGAGGTGGTGTCGGACGATGTCTTTCTTGTCGAACTCGATTCGTCCGATGCCTTTGACTCCCTTGAGCACGCGCAGGGCGTGAATCAGTCCGGAGGCGGTGGAGCGTGGCAGGTCGATTTGGGTGATGTCGCCGGTGACAATCATTTTCGAGCCCATTCCGAGGCGTGTGAGGAACATTTTGATCTGGTGTGTGGTGGTGTTCTGTGCCTCGTCGAGCACGATGATGGCGTCGTTGAGTGTCCGTCCGCGCATGAATGCGAGCGGTGCGATCTGGATGACGTTGGTTTCCATGTATTCCTTGAGTTTTGCGGCGGGAATCATGTCTTCGAGCGCGTCGTAGAGCGGTTGCAGGTAGGGGTCGATTTTGTCTTTCATGTCTCCGGGGAGGAAACCGAGTTTCTCTCCGGCTTCGACGGCGGGGCGTGAGAGTATGATTTTTCGTACTTCGCGGGCTCTGAGTGCTCGCACGGCGAGCGCGACGGCGAGGTAGGTTTTTCCGGTTCCGGCCGGTCCGAGCGCGAAGGTGAGGTCGTTTTCGGTGAAGGTGGACACGAGGTGTTGCTGGTTGGGTGTGCGTGCCTGTATGGGTCGTCCTCCGGCGCCGTAGATGATCACGTCGTCGGTGTTGAGTTGGGGTGGGGGCGTGCCTTTGACGGTGTCGATGATGACGTCTTCGGCGAGTTTGTTGTATCGGGCGGCGTAGTCGGCGAGTGTTCGGATTTTGGCTTCGAAGTCGGCTGTCTCGCTCTCGTCTCCGATGGCGGTGACTACGCTGCCGCGTGCGGCGATGCGCAGTTTTGGGTATAGGTTGCGGATCAGTTGTATGTTAGCGTTGTTCACTCCGTAGAACACCACGGGGTCAACTTCGGGGTTGATGATGATGTGTCGTTCAATCATTTAGGGTGTTTTTGGTTATTTGTTCCGGTGTATGGTGACTTGTGTCGCTCCGAAGCCGTATTCCTTGAATGAGGCGTCTTGTACCTGGCAGGCGGGGTAGTGGCGCTTGAGTTCTTCGAGAATGGCTCTGCGGAGCACCCCTTCTCCTTTTCCGTGAATGAAGACGATTCGCTGTCCGAGCAGGTGCCGGTTCTCGCGCATGACTTCGTTGAACTTGTCGAGTTGGTAGTTGAGGATGTCGGCGTGGCTCAGCCCGGTAAGGTCGTCGAGCAGTTCGGCAATGTGGAGGTCCTGCACGATGATTTCGTCGCGCCGTTGCTGTTGCGGTTTCCCGGGAGTTTGCGCGGCTTGCCGCCGCCGCTGCTTTCTCTCGGTTCTGTCGCCCCGCATGGCCGCTTCGATTTCGGAGGAGTCGATGTGCACTTGGCGTGTCGGTCGGTCGTTGCGCACGATGTCGACGGCGAGCACGGGTGTGTCGAAATAGTCGTTGGGCTGGAAGCAGTGGAGTTTGAAGAATTTTGTCACGTCAAGGCGTTGCTCGACCATGATGGCGTTTTTCAGCGCGAAATGCTTGTCTTGCTTGAAGGGAATGATGGCCAGGGCGATGTGGGTCATGGAGTTGAGTTCAGTCTGCGCGAACTCTTGGAGGTCGATTTGCGTGTTCGGCTCGATCAGTCCGTGCGCCCTTGTGGTCCACTGCGCGTCGTCGGGGCGGGTCATGTAGGTGTAGTAGAGGAAGTAGTTGCTGTCGTTGACGAGCACGGGGATGAAGGTGGTTGTGTTGAGGTGTTTCACTTCCCGTGGTTCGTAGGCGAGTTGGACGTTCAGCGTGTCGCCTCCGGGCGTTTCAACGACGGGCAGAGCGGTTGCCGGCTCGGCTTTGGGTTTGGGTTGCGGCCGGTCGGGCTCAACGAGTTTCGAGCGTAGTTTGAGCGGTGGTTCGTAGGATTTGTGTGTGTCGACGATGACGAGTTCCGATGCGATGGTTGGCCGCTCGAATCCGTCCTGGTCTTCGACGTAGATGGTTTTTCCGTCGATTCGGCTGATTCTTCCGCCGCCGACGTCGTTGAGGAATCTAACTTGGTCGCCTATTTTCATGGTCTGTAGTTTTTTCGGGTGCAAAGTTACGTTGTTTGTTTTGAATCGCCAAACATAAGGTGGGTTCTATAAATTCCAGATGAAATTGATGGTTTCGGTCGGGTTGGGGCACCTGCCGTCATCTTTTGCTTCAACTTATTGACCTGTAGCCCGCTACTATGTCACATCGTTGAAACAAAAACTGTTCGGCATCTGCCTCCAACCCGACTCGAGCAATTTATAGAACCCACCATAAAAGAGGGCACTTGCCGGTTGGCGAGTGCCCTCACGAAAAAAAAGCTATGAGAAAAACTCCAATTCGCCGTGTCCAATCTCCCAAAGGGACACGGCTTTTTCCGTTTGTTTCAGCGTCCTACTTGGAGAGGAATTTGGTTTGTATGTAGGCGTTGAACGTATCTTTGTACAGGTCTCCGATGGGTAGGCTCACGTCGGCATCCATGATGACGTGGTTGCGGCTGATTTCCTGTATTTTCTTGACGTTGATGATGTATGACCGGTGTATGCGCATGAAGGTGGGTGTGGGCAGGCGCTCGAGCATTTTTTTCATGCTCAGCAGCACCACCACCGGGCGCGGGTGTCCGTCGACGTGTATGCGCAGGTACTCGCTCATGGCCTCGATGTAGCGGATATCGTCCACGCTCACGCGCACCACTTTGTATTCTGTTTTGAAAAACAGCGCGTTGTCGTCGTCGATTTTGGAGATGTCTGTGGATGCGGCTTTGAGTTCGGCTTGTCTTTTCAGCCTTGCGGCGGCGCGCTGGAAGTCTTCGAGGCTGAAGGGTTTGAGCAGGTAGTCGATGGCTTCCACCTCGAAGCCTTCAAGGGCATATTGGGCGTATGCCGTGGTGAAGACAATCATGGGCGGGTTGGTGAGCGAGCGCACGAAGTCGATGCCGTTCTGGTCGGGCATGTTGATGTCGATAAACATGGCGTCAACCGATTCCTTTTCGAGCGCTTTCCGCGCTTCTTCGGTGCTCAGGCAGGTTGCCACGAGTTGCATTCCGGGAGTTTTCTCGAAGTACGCGGCCAGTTGTTTCACCGCGAGGGGTTCGTCATCAATCACAATGCAGCGTATCATAGGCTTTGGGAGATGGGTATGGTGAGTGATATGAAGTATGTCTGGGGTTGGTCATCGATTTTCATCTCGTAGCGGTCGGGGAAGAGCAGATCGAGGCGTTTGATGACATTTTTCAGTCCGATACCTCCGGGTTCGTGCTCGGTGTTGTGCTTGCTGTTGTGGCAAGTGAAAGTGAGTTTGTCGCCGACGGTGGTGATGGTGATGTGGATAAATGAGTGGTGGTTGTAACTCACGCCGTGCTTGAAGGCGTTTTCCACCAGTGAGACGATCAGCAGCGGCGGCACTTCCACGTTGGGCACATCCTGAGGGTGGTTGAACCGGATGTCCACCTTGTCGGTGTAGCGCATGCGCATCAGGTCGATGTAGTGCTTGAGGAACTCGATGCCTGCCCGCAACTGCACGTTTTGCTTGGTCCCCTCGTAAAGCACGTAGCGCATCAGTCTCGACAGTTTCACGATACTGCATTTCGCCTGCTCGGGGTCAATATCCACCAGGGCGTGGATGTTGTTGAGCGTGTTCATGAAGAAATGCGGATTGACCTGATATTTAAGGTATTCAAGTTCCTGCTGCAGGTTTTCGCGTTTGAGTTCGGCGATGCGCTGCCGGTCGGTCCGCGAGCGAAAGTAGTTTTTCACGCCGAGGTTGGTTCCGAGCGAGAGGATGAGCAGGAACAGCGCCACAAGGTTGTGGTTGTCGCGCGGCGGCAGGGGTGGTCTTCTGGTGTGGTGGTGATTGTGCCGCTTGTCGTTATGGCCGGGAGAGACGCGCTCGAAATCCGGTTTGCCGTGTGGAGGCGGATCGCCCGGATGGTGGTTGCACTGGTAAAGTTCAAACACGCCGACAAGCACGAGCACCATCGCGAGGTAGACCACTTTTTTCTGCTTGCACACCAGAAGGGGCGCGATCAGGTAATTGTGAATTACAAAAGCCACAAGAAGCGACAGCAGCGGGCTCCACAGGCGTTTGACGTCCATCCAGCGGAAAGCCTCGTCATGGTTTTGGATGTGAAAATACAATCCCACAACAGGCAGGGTGAACATCACCACCCACAGGGCGATGTACACCAGCGTTTCGCTTCGTGACTGGCGGTAGGGCGACTTCATTGCGGCTATCGATAACTTTTCCGCAGCAAATTTACCAAAAAAATCCCATGACTGCACGCAATTTCAACCACTATTCTGTTTTTTTCAGTGAAAACACCCCTGACCGCGCCCTGCACACTGTTTTCGGTGGCGGTCTGCTCCGCCACTCAGGCATCGTTCATGTGAAAGTTCTGGACTGTCGCACCTTAAGTTTTTGCTAAATTAACATAAATCACACAAAAAAACGCCCGAACACAACCGCCATTCGAAGAATAATAACTATTTTTGTACGTTAAAAAAGTAAATTCCAATAAGCCGAGCCGGGGATTTTAATCCGAAAGCAACGGCTTTTAGGTCATTCGTATAACCTTAACTCTATGAAAATAAAAACTTTAGCGCTCCTGCTCGCAACCCTCGCACCATCGGTCATCGCCGCCCAGCCCGATGTGATGAACACCGGTGCCGACGGATACCTCGAAAGAGCACGACTGATGTACGAAAGCCGCAATTACACCGGTTGCATCGACCAAATCGCTCACCTGAACACACTTCCCGCCTCCGAAGAGCAACTCAAACAGGCACAACTGCTTGAGGCCCTCAGCCGCTTCGAGCGTGGAGAGGCCGCAAGTGTCGACCACCTGATCGCCTTCGTCGAAGAGCACCCGACCGACCCCCAGGCGCAAATGGCGCAAATGAAAATCGGCGACTACTACTTCTATCGCGGCGACTGGGACAACGCCCAACTCAGTTACTCCCTCGTCCGGCCCAACGCGCAAGACCTTGACGCCAACGAAGACCTGCTCTACCGCAAAGCATACTGCAACCTGCGCCAGGGAAACTACGCCCTCGCCGAGCAGCAGTACGCCAACCTCACCCAAACACGCCGATACGGGCAGGCTACCGTATTCTACAAAGCATATATCGACTACGCCGAAGGTCATTACAACGAGGCGCTCGACCGGTTCCAGCACATCGACCCGACGGGCGAACTCGGCTACCAGTCGCAATACTACATCACCCAAATCAAATACCATCAGGGACGGTTCAACGACGTGATCGCCACCGGAGGCCAACTGCTCTCCGAGCAAAACAACGACTACTTCAACGCCGAACTCAGCCGGATGGTGGGTGAGAGTTACTACCACAAGGGCAACGAGACCCAGGCGCGCAAATACCTGCAGCGCTACCTTGACAGCCCCGAAGGCGACATCTACCGCACCGCGGCCTACACCATGGGCGTGCTCGAGTACAAGGAACAGAACTATGGCCGGGTGATTGAACTGATGCCCCTTGCCACCGACACCGAAGACGCCATCGCCCAGTCGGCATGGCTCTACCTCGGACAGGCAAAACTCAAACGCGACGACATCAACGGAGCCGCCCGGGCATTCGAGCAAGCCGCAAACATGAACTTCGACCGGAACACCCGCGAGGTGGCCCTATACAACTACGCCGTGAGCCAAAACAAGGGTGCCAAGTCGCCCTTCGGACGCTCCATCGAGCGACTCGAGCAGTTCCTCAACGAGTTCCCCAACTCGCAATACAAAGAGCAAGTAGAGGGTTACCTATCCGACGCCTACTTCACCTCCACCGACTACACCACCGCACTGAAAAGCATCAACCGGATCAAGAAACCCGGCACAAAAGTGAAACGCGCAAAGCAGTACGTGCTCTACAACCTCGGCATGCAGTCGCTGGCGCAGAGCGACAACAAAGCCGCCGTCGACTACCTCAAGCAGGCCGTCGACCTCGGCAACCAGGACAAAACCACCTACAACGAAGCACGCCTGTGGCTCGCCGAAGCGCTCTACCGGACCGGCGACTACAAAGGCGCCTCCACGCAGCAGCAAGGCTACCTCAACGCCACAGCCAAAACCGACGCCAACTACGCACTCGCGCAGTACAACCTCGGATACTCACTCTACCAGCAACGCCGTTACGCCGAGGCGCGCAAAGCGTTCCAGAACGCCGTTGACAACAACCTCACGCCCGAACTCCGCGCCGACGCGTACAACCGTCTCGGCGACACACAATACTACACCCAGGACTACACCGCCGCGCGCCAAAACTACGACAAGGCACTCACGCAGGACGGCGCGCAGAAAGACTACTCGATGTACCAAATGGCCATGATGAGCGGCATGCAAAAGGACTACGCCGCGCAAATCACCCAACTCGACGCACTCCTGCGCGCATACCCCAAAAGCGAACTCGCACCGCAGGCCATGCTCGAAAAGGGCAACGCGCAAGCCGCCGCCGGAGGTGCCGCGCAAGCCGTGGCAACCTATAAGGCACTCGCCCAGAAATACCCCAAATCCGTCGAGGCGCGTAAGGGACTGCTGCAAATGGCCATCGTGGACAAGAACGAGAACAACGAGGACGCCGCCATCGAAGCCTATAAGCAAGTGATCAAGTCCTACCCCTCCAGCGAGGAGGCGCACGTGGCCGCCGAAGATATGAAACTCATCTATGCCGACCGCGGCAAACTACCCGAGTTTGAGCGCTTCCTCAACTCGGTTCCCGACGGTCCGCGCGTGGACATCTCCGAAATCGACCGCCTCACCTTCGAGGCCGCCGAGAAGGCCGCCATCGCCGCCAAACCCGACATCTCCAAAATGCAGGCCTACCTGACCAACAACCCCAACGGAGCCTATGCCGCCAAAGCGCAATACTACATCGCGCGCCACAACTACAACCAGAACAACCTGCAACAAGCCCTCAACGGATTCGACACCGCCCTCAAAGGCAACCAGAACGCGTCGTGGGCCGAGGACGCGATGAGCATGCGGGCCGACATCCTCATGCGTTCCGGCAAAACTGCCGAGGCACTCAAAGCCTATCAGGAACTGGCCGAGAACTCCTCGTCGGACGACAACCGCACAACCGCTGAACTCGGACTGTTGCGCACCGCGGCCAAACTCAAAAACTGGACACTCGCACGCAACACCGCCGCAACACTGCTGCAGCGCGGCGGGCTTTCGGCAGCCGAAGAGCGCGAGGTGACCATGAACCGCGCCATCGCCGCCAACCACCTCGGCGACCGACAGCAGGCGCACGCCGATCTGGCCAACCTCGCACGGGACACCAAAACCGAAGAAGGCGCACAAGCCGCTTACGAATTGGCCCAGATACAATTCGACGCCGGAAACAACAAGCAGGCCGAGCAAACCATCGAGAAACTTCTCGACTCAGGCTCGCCGCACGCCTACTGGGTGGCACGCGGATTCATCCTGCTGAGCGACATCTACGCCAAGCAGGGAAAAACATCAGAGGCACGCGAGTACCTACAAAGCCTCAAAAACTCCTATCCGGGCAAAGAAGCCGACATCACCGAGGCAATCAACTCACGCCTGAATTCCCTAAAAAAATCCAAGAAGTAAAGCACACACCTCAGCCATATGAAAACAGGAACAATCATCATAACCTCGGCACTGCTGCTCGCCACTGTATGCGCCTCGGCCCAGCAAAAACAAGGCACACAGCAGAAACCGCTCAACAAGGAAATCACCCTTGAGAAAGACTTCGTGCCCGTCGAGAAAAAGGCCACCAAGAAAAATGTGCTGCCGCAGGTGAAGAAAATCACCCCGCCCGCAGCGACACAACTCAACTACACCTCCAACGTCAAACCCACCGACGTGCCCACGTCAATCCCGACCATGATGCCCTACGGCTACCGCACAGCCCACAACTTCAGCGACCGGCGGGGATACCTTGACTTCGGAGGCGGAACGCACGCCAACTTCGCCGCCAGCGCAGGATACCGGATCATAGACTCCGAACGTAGCCAACTCGCCATCTGGGCACAGCACAACAGCACCTGGAACGGACGAAACAGAACACCTCTGCCCCTTACCGAACGACTCAAACAGAAATTCAACGACAACACCGGCGGTCTCAACTTCACCACCGAGACCAACGTCGGAACGCTCAACCTCGCCGGACGTGTGCACTACGACTCGTTCAACTACTACGGCGGAACCAACCGCGAATGGGACGAACTCAACAAGCAGTCCTTCCTCGAATACGGACTCAACGCGGGTTGGGAAGGGAAACCGATCAACTCCGACTTCACCTATCACGCCTCAATCGCCTTCAACCACGCCGGTTACGACCTCTCGCTGACCGACAACGTCAAAGGCGCCAAAGAGAACACGCTCAATTTCGAAATCGGCGGCACCTACGCCCTCGCAAAAGGCGTACTCGGACTTGACATCACCGGCGACTACATCAGCCACAAGGCTGATTACAACCGACTTATGCCCCAGTACGACGACCTCGGAAACTTCACAGGCATGGCCACCACACCCGAGTCCGACCACCACAGCCCGTTCATACTCACCATCTCGCCCTACTACAAATGGGAAAGTCGCGCTTTCCGCGCACGCGCCGGAGCGGACATATATATGGGTAAACTCTACATGCGCAAACCCGGAACAAACATCCAGAACAACGAAGACTTCCACATCTCGCCCAACGTCCAACTCGATGTGGAGCCGCTCACCGGTCTGGCTGTGTTCGCCGACATACAAGGCGGCGCCACACTCAACACCCTCTCTTCCCTCGCCGCGCAAAACCGCTACTCCGACCCGCTCGGACGATATTTCAACGGATTCTCGCCGATTGACGGAGACGCCGGCGTGAAAATCGGTCCCTTCAAAGGCTTCAGCGCGAAAGCGTATGTGGGATATGGCGTGTATAAAAGCGAGCTCACGGCCATCCTCCCCTGCCTGTACAACTATGTCAACCCCGTGACCGGCGACATCACACAGGCACCCTACCACAACAGCCTCCTCAGTGCCGGAACACGCCAAGACAACATCTACGCCGCCACGCGGTACACCAACATCAAGTACCGCGGCATCCGATTCGGCGCCCAACTCAACTACAGTTACCGCTCACTCGCCGACGCGCAATTCAAAATCGCTTACTCGCCCAGCAACGACCTCACCCTCAACGGATGGAACCGCGGCTCACTCGGAGGTGTCGACAGCCCGGACCTGATTATGAACTTTGACCTGCGCGTGAACCCGATTTCCCGACTTACCATCGAATGCGGCCTTGATTGGCGTCACGGACGTGCAATGGCCGGAATGTTCCCGTCATACACCAACACCGGAGTCATCGCCGAGCCCGCCTATGAGTGGATCGACATGAAAGACCTGGTCAACCTGCGCGCCGGAGCGTCGTACCGATTCGACCGCGTGCTCACACTCTGGCTTCGCGCCGACAACCTGCTCAACCGCCGCCAAGACTTCATGCCCGGCATGGGGCTGCAACGCCTCAGTTTCATCGGAGGCGTCGGTCTCGTATTCTAATCCAACTTATCCATCACCTCAACACCCTTACCACTATGAGAGGACAAATGAAATTCGGACTGAATATTCCCACCCGCCTCGTCTTCGGCAGTGGGGAACTCAAAAATATCGCGTCGCTTCCCCTTCCGGGAAAACACGCCCTGATCGTGATCTCCGGCGGCGGCTCAATGCGCCGTCTCGGCTATCTTGACACCCTGCTTGATGGTCTGCGTCAGGCCGGTGTCGAATCCACCGTCTTCGACCAGGTGCAGCCCAACCCCACCGTTGACGGCGTTGAGCGCGGTGCTGACTGCGCGCGCGAAAGCCACTGCGACTTCGTTGTCGGCCTCGGCGGCGGAAGCACCATCGACACCGCCAAAGCCATCGCCGTGGCCGTGGCCATGAACGCGCCGATCTGGAATTTCGTTGCCGGAGGCACCGGAGGCGGTCAGCCCATCGAGCGCGCTCTGCCCGTGGTTGCCATTCCCACAACGGCCGGAACAGGTACCGAAATCGACCTCTGGGCCGTTATTTCCAACGAGGCCACGAAAGAGAAAATCGGTTTCGGCGCGCCCGCGCTTTTCCCCGCCATCGCTATCGTAGACCCCGACCTGATGATGAGCCTCCCCCCGCGCCTGACCGCCTATCAAGGCTTTGACGCCTTCTTCCATGCCGCCGAGGGATACATCAGCCGGGCACACACGCCCATCAGCGACCTCTACGCCCTTGAAGCCATCAGACTGCTATACAAATACCTCCCCGTGGCCGTCAACGACCCGAACAACCGCTGGGCAAGAATCAAAGTCGCCTGGGCAAGCACGCTCGCCGGAATGGTGGAAAGCACCAGCTGCTGCACCGGCCAGCACGCACTGGAGCACGCCCTGAGCGCACACTACCCCAGACTGCCACACGGAGCCGGACTGATCGCCTTGAGTCAAGCCTATTTCAAGACGTTTAAAAACGACGCCATGAAGCGATATATGAAAATGGCTGAGAAAATGACCCAGCAGAAAGCCGCCCGACCCAGCGATTTCCTCGACGCGCTCGCAACCATGCAGCGCGAATGCGGCGTGGCAGACATCCGCCTCAGCGACTGGGGTGTCACGCCCGACGACTTCGAGGCACTTGTCGAAACCGCAACCGCCACGTCGCAAGCCATGCTTGACCTCGACCCGAGATTCCTCAACAGGGAAGAACTCATCCAAATCTACAGCCAAGCGTATAAGTAACCAAACCAATCCCCTCTCCACATCACACCCATCATGATTGAAGAAATCAATTTTGGCGACCTGAGGAACATCTACAACAACTTCCAATACACCGACGGGGAAATCTATTTCGCCGACAATATCACCTCTTTCCCCACCCTGACCAAAGCCTTCAAGGTGAACTTCTTCGCTTTCGGCTTCTGTCTCAACGGGGAAATCCAACTGCACCTCAACGGAAACGAGCACACCCTGAAACGCTTTGACGGAATATTTGTGGATGCCCGCACCGTGGTCGACCTCGGGCATTACACCCCCGAGTTCCGCTGCATCATACTCGGATTCAGCACCGGATTGGGCTTCAACCTGATCAACAAAAGCCTCTTTGAGGCCGCCATGCAGATCCGCTCGAACCCCGTGATCCACTTCAATCCCGAAGAAGTGGAACTCATGCTCCACTACTACGGCCTGGCGAAGTTCAAAATCGAACACACCAACCTCAATTTCGGCCGGGAAACGATGGGATACATCGTGCAGGCCTTGCTCTACGACCTGCTCAGCAACGTCAGCCAGCACATCGAAAACGAGAAAAGCAACATCCTGCGGCAAGGCGACAAACTCTTCCGGCGGTTCGTCATCATGCTTGCCGACGGGAAAGTGCGGCAACGCTCGGTGCAAAACTATGCCGCCGAACTTTGCGTCACACCCAAGTACCTCACCAGCATTTGCCGCGCCCATGCCGGCAGGACAGCCGGCGAACTGATCGCGCAGTCGGTTGTCAACCGGATCAAGCAACTCCTGCTCTACTCCGACCTGAGTATCAAAGAAATCGCAGCCGAGATGGAGTTCGACAACCTGTCCTTCTTCGGAAAATACGTCAAGAAGCACCTCGGCCACTCGCCCAACACCTTCCGCCACATCAACGGCTACGGCAAGTAATCGCGGCAAATCGCTTGGCGGGCGGCTATCTGTCTATGGGCCAGGGAAACGCGTCGATTTGACGCTTCAATTCCACCTCGCGGCCGTCGAGCATCTTGTTGAGCAGCTCATGGAAGGCGGACGAGTGGTTGAACTGTGTCAAATGCGCCAACTCGTGGCATATGACATACCGAATCAGGTCGGGCGGGAGCATCATCAGCGCGCATGATAGGGTGATTTCACCGTGTTCGCTGCACAAGCCGAGGCGCTGCAGTCCGCTGCCTATCTTGAAATTTTTTGGAGTCAGCCGGTATTCTCTCGCCACGTTCCACGCGATCGGAATCAGTTCCATTTCGGCTTGGTGTTTGAGGTAATATAAGACGTGTTTTCTAATGATCTTGCGTATATGCGGCTGGTTGAGGTCTATGCCGGGATACGCGGCTATGGTGAAAGTTCCGCGGCCGTCGCTTTCGGATATGAGGCATCCGGGGTGGGTTTCCTGCTCAGTGATTCTGATCTCGCACTTCAGGCACTTGAACGTGAAGCCGATGTGGTATGGAATCATCGGCCCGTGTGGCCGCAGCTGATTGAACCATTCCCGATTATTCTCGATAAACTGGTTGATGAGCCGCAAGGGCGTTCCCATAGGCGCGGAGATATGCACCTCGCCCGATTTCCATTTGCCGATAATGCGTGTGTTGGTTCGGGAGAGGGTAAGGTTGATTCTGCCGAGTTCCTTGTCTGTCAGGTTGTAGCGCATGATTATTCCCCCCAGTGGAGTTTTGCGCGGAGTGTGGCGGCGAAGTTGTGCCCGCGTTGTTGAACGACCTTGACGTTGGTTCGGGCGCGTTGGATGGTGACCCGGCTTCCTGTCGGGCAGACGACCGCCTCTCCGTCGAGGCTTACCTGGTAGTATTCGGCACGGGAGTGCGTAACGATGGTGATGACAGCCGTGTCGGGCACCACGAGAGGCCGCATGGTGAGTGAGTGTGGCGACAGGGGCGAGAGCGCGATGCAGCGCGTCGTCGGCTCCATGATGGGGCCTCCGGCACTGAGGTTGTAGGCGGTGCTGCCGGTGGGGGTGCACACCACGAGGCCGTCGCCTTTGTAGGTGGTCAGCGGCCGGCCGTCGAGTGATGTCTCGAGTTCAATCATGCTTGAGGTGTCCTGGCGCAGGATGGCGATTTCGTTGAGCGCGACGGGGTGGTCGATGTCGACGGAGTCGCAACGAACGGTGAGCATCGCCCGCTCTTCCACGTCACACTGCCCGCGCTCCCACGCGGCGATGGTTTGTCCGGCTTCGGAGATGTCGCACGTGGTGAGGTAGCCCAAGTGCCCGGTGTTGATTCCGATGATGGGAATGCCCTGCCCGGCCACCCACATCACCGTGGTGAGAAAAGTGCCGTCGCCGCCCAGACTCAGCGCCACGTCGGCCCGGATGTCCGCGCCGCAGTCAACACTGACCACCTCGGGCAGGTCAACAGGCATCGCGCGCAGGTATTCCAGGAACTCGCGCTCCACCGTCACCTGATTACCCTTTTGGACAAGTTCGAGCAACAGACGCGCAATCGCCGCACCGTACTCGCGCTGGAACTGATTGCCGAAAACCACCATTTTTGTCATGTCAAAATCGGTTTTTACCCCAGAAAACGGCCCAAAACACCGGTTAGGAGTATTTTTAGAAGTTTTTTACTTTTTTATCTCAACTTTTCCTACTACTTTTGCGCAATTATGAGAAACCACGCTCCGGCAGCGACGGAGCAAAGTTACGAAATGTTTTAAAATCAGCCACTAATTTTTGCCTCATTTTAGAAAAGATGACCAATCTGAGCGTCAACATCAATAAAGTAGCCACCCTGCGCAACGCCCGGGGAGGCAACGTACCCTCGGTGGAAACCGTAGCGCAAGACTGCGAGCGCTTCGGAGCCGATGGTATCACGGTGCACCCCCGCCCCGACGAGCGACACATCCGGCGCGCCGACGTGTACACCCTCCGCCCCTTAGTAAGAACAGAATTCAACATCGAAGGCTACCCCAGCGATGATTTTCTTCATCTGGTGACACAAGTCAAGCCAACCCAAGTCACCCTCGTTCCCGACGCGCCCGACGCGCTCACGTCAAGCGCCGGATGGGACGTGCAGGCACACTTCGACCAACTCGTGGCCGTGGTCGACACACTCAAAGAAGCCGGAATCAGAACCAGCATCTTCGTCGGAACCGACCCTGAAAACATCCGCCTCGCGGCCCGGACCGGAGCCGACCGCGTGGAACTGTACACCGGACCGTATGCCCACCAGTTCCACGACAATCCCGAAGAGGCCATCCGCCCATACATCGCAGCCGCCGAGGCCGCGCGGCGCGCGGGACTCGGACTCAACGCGGGCCACGACCTCAGCCTTGACAACCTCAACTTCTTTGTCCGCCACATACCCTACCTCAACGAAGTCTCCATCGGACACCAACTCATCGCCGACGCGCTCTACCTCGGCCTCGAAGCCACCATCAAGGCATATAAAAAAGAATTAATAATAGACTAAAACATAACCACCCCAACCATGCTACTCCTGCAAGTAACCCAAGCCATTGCCGACTCGGCACAGCAAGCGGCACAAACCATCAGCGAAACCGCACAAGCCGCCGCGCCCCAACTTGCCCAAACCGCTCAAACCGCCGCCACAGCCGCCGAACCGGTGACCAAAGACCTCTCATGGTGGAACCTCACCATGCTCGGAGGATGGCTCATGATTCCGCTGGCACTGCTCGCCATCGTGAGCATCTACATCTTCTTCGAGCGGGTATTCGCCATCGGACGCGCATCGAAAGAAGACGCCGCATTCATGGAAAAAATCAAAAACAACATCCACAAAGGTGACGTCGACCAGGCACTCCAACTGTGCAAAGACACCAACACACCCTACGCCCGGATGATCGAGAAAGGCATCACCCGAATCGGACGGCCGATGAACGACGTGCTCGTGGCAGTGGAAAACGTGGGAAACATGGAAATCGCCAAACTCGAAAAAGGATTTAACTGGCTCGCTACCACCGCCGCCGGAGCGCCCATGATCGGCTTCCTCGGAACGGTTACAGGTATGGTACAGGCATTCTTCCAACTTGCAGAGGCCGGGCAGAACAGCAACGTCACCATCCTCGCCAGCGGTATCTACGAAGCACTCATCACAACCGTGGGCGGCCTCACCGTTGGTATCATCGCTCTGTTCGCCTACAACTACCTCACCAGCCGCGTCAACAAAGTGATGAACAAACTCGAAGGAAAATCCATGGAATTCATGGACCTGCTTAACGAACCCGCCAAATAAACACCCTCTCACCACCACACCATGGCTCTTAAACGACAACACCAAACCCTGTCGATGTTCAGCATGGCCTCCATGACCGACGTGATATTCCTGTTGCTGATCTTCTTTATGGTCACCAGCACGTTCGTCTTCCCGTCGGCGCTCGAGGTGAACCTGCCACAAAGCGGGCAGCAAACCTCACTCAAACCAACCACACGCATCTACATCGACAAAGACCTCAATATGTTCGCCACCCGGGGCGACTCCATCTCGGCAGGCGACCTGATGCCCCTGCCCGCCGAACAACTGCAAGCCTTTATGCAAACCGTCCACGAGGCCAATCCGCAAGAGTTCGTCGCACTCTACGCCGACGAGGCAGTGCCCTATGGGCAAATCGTGGACATTCTCGACAAAGGCGCACACTCCGGACTCAAAGTCGTGCTCGCGACAAAACCCGCCTCAGCAAACTACAACAAACAAACAACACAACCCGAGACGGAGCAACAAACACCAACACAACCATAACAACACACCTCCCCACCAATCCTTATGGACAACGACCGTAAGAATAAACTACTTGCCGCATTGGCTACACTGCTGATCTGCCTGATGGTGGGATTAGGACTGGTGTTCACCGGACTGCACTACCAATATCCGCCCGAAGGCGAGCAAATCAAACTCAAGCAGGACAGCATACTCTTCGGCGGAGAGTTCGTCATGCTCGGCAATATGCCCGACGCAGAGCAAACCGAACAACTCGACACCGACACACCCGCGCCCACCGACAACGTCACCGACCAGCCCGACGTTGACGGCGACGACCTTGAAGACGCCGGACCACCCGAACCCAAGCCGAAACCCATCGTCACGGCCAAGCAGGAATCACCCATGAAGGTGAAAGAGAAACCAAAACCCGACCCCAAAGAGAAAACAGGCTCCGCAAATTCCACGAAACCTGCGGAAAAACAGGAAAAGGTGAAACGCGGCCATGAAGACGCCACACGCAACCGCGTTGCCGACGCCTTCGGCAAGTCGGCCGGAAAAGCCTCCGGAAAGCAGGGCAGCCCCGACGGCAACGCCGACCAGGGCACCACCGCCGGACGGCCCGGTATCGCCGGTCTCGAAGGATACACCCTTGAATACTGGGGTCGCCCGCATAGCCGCTGGACAGGAACCGTGACCGTCCGCGTACGTGTGAACGCGCGCGGAAAAGTAATCGAGGCGCGCGCCATTTCCGGCACCGGAGAGGCGTGGGCTCACCCCGAAGTGCGCAAATCCTGCGAGCAGGAATCCCTCAAATCGGCCTTCTCCGTGCCGAAGAAAACCACCCAAGAAGGTGTGGGCACCATCAAGTGGAGATTCGTGTAGTCGGTAAAAAACGGCTCGCTCCGCTCGCTTGATCCTAACTTAGGGGAGGAACTGCTAACACGCTGAACGCCAGCGAGGTTGAGTTCCCCCTCTAAGTTAGAGGGGGTGGCCGTAGGCCGGGGGCGTGTGTCCGATACAGGCAAACCGGCAGTGTGTGGCTGATACAAGCAAACCTGCGAGTGAATGATACAGCGACAAGGCAGGCGGTGCAAATAAACCTCGATAGAGGTTGCAGTTCTTTAACCCCACTTTGGGCGTGCGAGCGAAGCGAGTACGGCCTAAGTGGGGAGGAGGGAAGGTGGAGCGAGGCTACCTCGATAGAGGTTGCAGTTCCGACTGCCTTGTCGCAGTTTTTCAGTTACTTTTGTCTCTGTAACGGACACAC
>CACYCT010000060.1 GCA_902772965.1 uncultured Bacteroidales bacterium
AGCCCGCTACTATGTCGCGTCGTTGAATCAAAATCTGTTCGGCATCTGCCTCCAACCCGACTCGAGCAATTTATAGAACCCACCTTATAACTTCAGAACCTAAGTCAGTTTGGCGAACCGATAATGCGGGAAATTCGTATTTTCAGTCCGCGAGAAACAGACCGACAGAACCGGAGATACACCATAGAATGCTTGAAATCAGCAATCAGGTCAAAAACAAACCTTCATAAAAATTGCTCGTCAAATATGCCCCCAAAAAGAAAAGTTAGACGATTGCATTCACTCATCTCAAATCAAGTGTCTAATGCGTGCAGGCGTTCTTATAATAAAAAGGGCTCTTGTGCGTTATAATACTGTATGAAGAACTCTATCCTTGCTCTGCTGGTCGGCCTGATTGGGCTGATTGCGGGTGGTTGTTCGTCGAGTAAGGACAACAACCTCGCCTATTTCAAGAACCTGCCCGCCGATGTGACCGGCGGCTTACCCGCCGTGTCGGCTCCGGCCGAGATAATCATCGCCGTTGACGACGAGTTGATGGTCACCATCACCTCTTCGGCCCCCGAGGCCACAGCCATGTTCAACGCGCCGCTGTCGAATCCGAGTACGCGCGGCGACGGCACCGTGCAGGGCTCACCACGGCTG
Source organism: uncultured Bacteroidales bacterium (assembly GCA_902772965.1). Lineage (GTDB taxonomy): Bacteria > Bacteroidota > Bacteroidia > Bacteroidales > Muribaculaceae > Sodaliphilus. The sequence goes on from CACYCT010000060.1 coordinate 643, forward strand.
ATGACGCACATCGTGGACCGCGACGGACAAATCGAACTGCCGCTGCTGGGACGTATCGCCGTGGCCGGAAAAACCACCGCCGAAGTGGAGCGTATCATCCGCGAGCGGATTGCCACCACCGTGCGCGACCCGTACGTGAGCGTGCAGATGGCCGGATTCTACGTCAACGTGATGGGCGAGGTGAAACAGCCTCAACGCGTGCGCGTCGACCGCCGCGAGTTCTCCGTGCTTGACGCCCTCGCCGCTTGCGGTGACCTCACCGAGTTCGGTCTGCGCGACGGCGTGGTGGTGATTCGGCGGGATGCCAACGGAACAACCTACCACCGAATCAACCTCAGTGACACCAACCTGTTCACCCAACCGGCGTTCTACCTCCGGCAAAACGACGTGGTCTACGTCGCGCCGAACAATATCCGAATCGACAACAGCAAGTATAACCAGAACAACGCCTTCAAACTCTCAATGGTGAGCACCATCACCGGAGCCGTGAGTGTGATTGTTTCGCTTGTCATCGCATTAGCAGTCAGATAGATATGTCCAGCAATCCGAATATTTCCTCTCAGCCGTCGTTCAACTTGGGTTCCCTGATCGCGCGTTATCGCCGCTATTGGTGGCTTTTTGTGCTCTCGGCGGTGGCGTGCCTGAGTTTGGCGGTGCTGTATCTGAAAGTGAAAAAGCCCGTGTATCAGATACAGGCGTCGGTATTGATAAACGACAACGATGCCGGTATGCCCACCTCGGCAAGCAAGAACAACGCTTTTCTCAAGTCGTTGTCCTTCGGCAGTGGCGGCGGTGTGGAAGACGAGATTGTGGTGATGGGTAGTCAGCAGTTGCGCATGGAGATGGTGAAGCGTCTGCGGCTCAACCGCACGTACATCGAGCGCGTGTCGCTGCTCAAGCGTGTGGACCACTACGGCGACTCCCCCATCGAGGTTGACGCGCCCGAGACGCTCTTCGACACCCTCAGCACCGCCTTTACCATCAAAATGAAAGTGGACCGCACCGGCCGCGCGACACTTACCGCCAAGGAGGGACGGTTCAAGCAACTGGCTCATGCCGAAAACGTCAAACTCCCCGCTACGCTGAAAACGCCCTACGGCCTGTTCAACATCCGCCCCACAGACCACTACCGCGCCGGAAAGGAATACAACATCACCGCAGTGGTTTCGGGCAATGTGCCCTACGCCGAGGGGCTGGCCGAGACGCTCACCGTGGGGCTGCTCCGGAAGAAAGCCAACGCGATTGACATCAACGTGGAGGAAACCAACGTCGCCCGCGGACGTGACATGCTGGCCACGCTCATCGAACTGTACAACCGGCGCGGCCTGCAGGAGAAAGACCAACGCGCCATGAACACCGCCCAATTCATCGACGACCGCCTGCAACTGGTCTATAAAGACCTCATGGGCAGTGAGGCTGAAATCGAGGCCTACAAGCGCGCGCACAACATGATTGACCCCGAACTGCAAACCAAGAGCCTGATCGGACGCCAAGACGTGGCCGACCGCGCGATGGTCAATCTCGAGGCGCGCTACCGGATTGTGTCCATGATTAAGGATTACGTCAACAACCCCGCCAACCGGAACACATTCATCCCGTTCAGCGCCGACTCAACCGCCGCTTCCGGAGCCATCAGCGCATACAACGAACTCATCATGCGCCGCATGCGCCTCGAAGCCTCGGCCATCGGCGACAACCCGCAACTGCAAGCGCTTGACCAGCAAATCGAAACCATGCGGCAGGGTGTCATCTCCGGTGTGGACAACTCCCTGCGCGCCCTGCGCGTGCAAATCAACCAGGCCGGAGCCGTGAGCGCCACCAGTTCAAGCAAAATGAGCACCTTCCCCACCACCGAACGCGAGGTGCGCTCGCTCTACCGCCAACAAGGAATACAAAACGAGATTTACACCTTCCTGCTCCAGAAGCGTGAGGAAAACGCACTCCTGCTCGCCGCCAACACGCCGCGCGGCACGGTTGTGGACCAACCCTACGCCCGCTCCAGACCCCTGCGGCCGAACAAATCGCTCGTGTTCTTCCTCGCACTTTGCGGCACACTGCTCATACCTATCGCCCTGCTCGCGCTCAAACGTATGCTCACCACGCGGTTCTCCACCCAAGACGAACTCGAGGCACTCACGAGTCTGCCTGTCATCGGAACCATCGCGCACAACAACCGCGAGACAACGCTCATTGTCACGCAAGGCGACACCTCGGCCAACGCCGAGCGGTTCCGCTCGCTGCGCAACAACGTGCAATTCATGCTCCCCACCGCGGCCGACACGGCTGGGCAAGTGGTGCTGGTCACCTCGTGCGTCAGCGGCGAAGGGAAAACCTTTGTCAGCGTCAATCTCGCAGCCGCGTTCGCACTCACAGGCCGGCGCGTGGCACTCGTGGGGCTTGACATACGAAATCCGCAGTTGGCCGACGCCCTCAGCCTGAACGAACTGCCCGGAGCAACCTCATTCCTCAGTCAAACCGGCGTCACCCTCGACCAAATCACGCAACCCCTGCACGGTTTCGACTGCCTTGACGTTATCGTCGGAGGCGCCATTCCGCCCAACCCATCGGAACTGCTGCTCAGCGACCGGATGAGGCAACTCGTTGACCAACTTCGCGCCAACCACGACATCATAATCATCGACTCCGCGCCGGTAGGGCAGGTGACCGACACCTTCGCCCTTACCGACCACGCCCACATGACCCTCGCGGTAACCCGCGCAGGATATACGCGGCGGGATAACATCGCCTTGCTCAACCGATTTGCCTCCGACGGACGAATCAACAACGTCGGCATCGCTGTCAACGACCTCAAAAACGCCAATGAATCAACCTACGGCTACGCTGCTCACGACCCGTCTTGACCGCCTGCACATAGCCGAGCGACTGTTTTGGACCGTGTTCTGGGTGACTACATGCGTCGGTTTCGTGGCCGACGAATGGCTTTCGCCCATGACACAACTCCGCTCCGCCGCCACACTGATATGCGAGGCGGCTATAATCACCGCCGCCGTTATGGTGGTGAAAAACCGGATTATCTGGTGGCTCATCGCCGCATTCATCGCCCTTACGTGGATCACAACCACACAACTCAACCCCATTCCGACCGGGACATGGCTCAACGGACTGCGCGAGTTTATCGGCCTGGCCACGGCATACCCCGTCGCGGTCGCGCTCTGCAGGGAAAAACGCGAAACGTTTCTCAACCAACTCGACCGGAACCTGCTCATCTTCCTCTGCCTGCAAATGTTCTGCATCCCCTACCAGTTCTTCCTATACGGCAGCGGCGACCTTGTGGGCGGCAGCCTCGGACAACTCTACTCCGGCCAGATTTCCATCTGCATCTATCTCGCCTCGTTTTTCCTGATCAGGCGCAGACTGGATTACGACAACCTCCTCCAATCCGTGCGGAAAAACTGGTATCTGCTCGCGCTGCTGTTGCCCACATTCCTCAACGAGACAAAGGTGAGTTTCATCTTGCTACCCCTGTACATCCTACTGCTGCTCCCGCTCGACCGGAAACTGCTCACGCGGCTGGTTGTCACAGCGCCCCTGATGGCCGGCGCGCTCTGGATCGGCGCGCAAATCTACAACACCACTACAAAAGACCTCGCCCAGGGCGGCGGAATGTTCAAGAACACCGAAGAGGCCTACGCCTACTTTATGTTCGAGAACTTGGAGAACACCGAAGCCGCCGTGCAATGGGACATCGACAACATCGGGCACGCCGACGTGCCGCGACTGACCAAACTCATGTTCCTGACCATTCTCAACGAACTTGAACCCGGTCACGTCATCACAGGATTCGGCCTCGGACACTTTAAGGGAAACGTCATCGGCGCCACCGACTTCGCCCGGCAATACGACTGGCTGCTGAGCGGATCGATTCCATACGTGTTCCACATCTATATACAACTCGGACTTATCGGCATCGCGCTGCTCATCGCCTACTGCACCGCCGTGTTCGCCCGGGCTCCCCTACCCCACTGCCGGCGCGACGTGCCGCTGCAACTGCTACTCGCTTTCATTGTCGCCCTTACGTTCCTGTACAACGACGCGCTGCGGCACCTGTCCTTCTGCATCTTCCTGTTCAGCCTGCTCTCAGCCTCATGGATTCCAAATCAACAAACTCAAGAACCATAGGCTACTACCTCTGGGCTCTGACCGAGCGGTTCGGAGCAGGTGTCATCGCCTTTGCCGGAAACATCGCGCTGGCCTACCTGCTCACGCCCGACGACTTCGGACTGATTGCCATGCTCGGCGTGTTCACCGCACTCGCTCAGGCGCTGATCGACAGCGGCCTCTCCGACGCGTTGCTCAACATGCCCAACCCGAGCCGACGCGACTTCGACACGCTTTTCTGGTTCAATGCCGCCGTGGGCACCGCCATCGCCCTGCTCTACGCCGCCATCGCGCCGGCAGTGGCAAACATCCTCGAACGGCCACTACTGCAACCCATTCTCACCATCCTCGGTCTCAACGCACTGCCCGCCGCACTCACCATCGCGCCGCAGACACTACTCCGAAGCCAACTCCGGTTCAAGGCAGGAGCGATTGTCAGCCTGTTCGCCAGTACTGTCTCAACGGCGGTTGCAGTCACTATCGCTTATGCCACAGCAAGTTATTGGGCACTTGTGGCGCTGCAGGTGACGTATGCCGTTGCGCTGTCGCTCGCCGCATGGGCCACAACACGCTGGTGGCCAAAACCGCAATTCGACACCCTCCGGTTCAGGCAACTCTACCGGTATGGCATCAACCTGCTCCTGAGCGGCATCGTGGTGCAAGTCTCGCAAAACATCTTCGCCTTCGTGCTCGGACAACGCTTCAGCGCGGCACAAGCCGGATGCCTCAACCAAGCCCAGAAACTCCAGCAGACACCCGTCAACGCCTTTGAGGCGGCCGTGTCGTCGACCACATTCATACTCGCCGGAAAACAACCGCTCAACACCGACCGGACTGCCATCGCCCGGCAGATGTTCGACAAATACACACTCGTGCTCACCCTCGTATGCTGCGCGATGATGGCGATGTGCAACCAAATCATCGGCTGCATCTTCCCGCACAAATGGCTGCCTGTCATTCCCTACCTGCAACTGTTGCTCATCTGGGCGCTGATATACCCCGTGAACAACTATATGATGGTGATTTTCAAACTCTTCAACTCCACCCACATCATTCGGAACATCATCACGGCCGAGCGCGTTCTGCTCGTGATTGCCGCATTCACGCTATGGCGCTTCGGCATCAACACGATCATCGTCATGGCCGCGGTTCTGTCCGCAATCACACTCACAATCAGCGTCTTCCTTGCCGCCCGGACTACACAGACCCGTGCGAGGACGTGGTTCGCCGCCTATGGGCGCAACCTGATCACCGCCGCACTTCTCGCCGCGCCAAGCGCCGCAGTAAGCCTACTATTGCCCATACAATGGTCATCGCTCCTGCTCGCCACGCTGACGTACCTCATCATCCTATCCGCCTACCTGATTTTGACAAAGAAAATACAACACCTATGCCACTATTTACCATAGTTACCGTTACATGGAACGCCCAAGACGTGATTGCGCCCACGCTGGAAAGCGTGCGCGAGCAAACCTGTACCGATTTTGAGTACTTGATTATCGACGGTGCCTCAAGCGACAACACGCTCGAACTCATCCGTCAAGCCAACATCGCCGGCACGCGCCTCTATTCCGAACCCGACCGCGGCCTGTACGACGCGATGAACAAGGCCATCGACCGCGCCGAGGGGGAATACCTTATTTGGCTCAACGCCGGCGATGCCTTCGCCACGCCCGACACACTCGCACGAGTCGCGGAACATGCCGGCGGAAATCCCGTTGTCATCTACGGACAAACGCAAATCGTTGACGCCAACCGGAATGTTATCGGTCCGCGCCACCTCACAGCGCCCGCCACGCTCAAGGCCGAAGACTTCCGCCGCGGGATGCTCGTGTGTCATCAGGCTTTCATAGCCCGTAGCGACAGTGTGCCGCATTACGACCTGCAGTATCGGTTCAGCGCCGATTACGACTGGTGTGTCAAAGTGCTTCGTTTCTCAAACGGCCACAACGCGTACGTCGGCGACCAGCCCATCATCAGTTACCTCGACGGCGGGCTGACCAACAAGAACCACCGACGCTCGCTCGCGGAACGTTTCCGAATCATGTGCCACCACTTCGGCGCATTTTCCACCATCGTTCACCACATCGGATTCCTGCCGAGATACCTCAGCCGGAAAATCAAAAGTCGGTAATGACACCAAAAAGAGGAGGGTGTGTCAAAATTCTGGCACACCCTCACATTTTTTAGAGGCTCACGCGTCATTCAGCCGGAGGTCACTGGGCAGCGACACCCATCAGCGTCAGCTCGGCCAGCTGGAAGACGTAGTAGCTGGGGTTATATCTGTCTGCGCCACCAATCTCGATGACCTCAAAGCGGTAGTACTGATAGGCCTTGGTGACGCCGTTGAACTGGAACGTGTAGTCGGCAGAGCTGCTCGTACCCAATCCGGTGCCGTCGGTCACATGGGCCAGTTCGGTCCACGACTCGCTCTCGCTGTTACGGCCATAGACTTTCCAGTTCTTCGGGTTGCGGGTATAGAACGCGTGCGTGTCATTACCCGTGGTCAGGATGTAACTGGTGGGCTTGAAGGGGACGCTGCTCTTGAGGTCGATGTAAATGGGCTGCCAACTGCCCGACATGACCACTACCCACTTGGTGTTCTTGTTCCCATCGACGAGTTTTGTATATGCCTCATCGGTGTTGTTGTGGATATTGCCGGG
>CACYCT010000061.1 GCA_902772965.1 uncultured Bacteroidales bacterium
AAACGGCCTGAAAGCGTTTCAAGCACTCCTACACGTTGAAACACAACAAGATACAGAGGTTTCAGCCTGCAAAATGACCTATACGCCAAAAAATCATCGGTTTGGAAAGCGAGTTGGAATTCAGTTTCCAAATCGCGAAAATAATCATCGGTTTGGAAATCGAGTTGCAACTCAGTTTCCAAATCGCGTGAAAAATCGCCGGTTTGGAAGGCGGGTTTATTGTTGTGTTCTTACAGTTTCAGGTTGGTGATGATTTCGCGGAGGGGTTCGGCGTCATCATCGGTGATCAGGCCGCGTGGGGTGATGTCGAAGCGGGCGCGGGAGTTCTGGCACTCGGCCTCGATGTGCACGATGCCGTCTTTGGCGCGGATGACGTGGAGGGTGATGTTGGTGTCTTTGTCCACGGGGCTTCCCCAGTTGATCTCTTTCTGTTCGAGCAGTCGGGCTTCAGTGAGTTCAACTTTGTCGTCGACACTGTCGGTTTCATAGATTTGAATCAGCGCTGATGTTTGTTTGTCACCACGGGTGCAGAATGTGTGCGTCTGGTCGAACACGAGCGGGTCGTCGCGTTTGATGAGGTTGAACACCATTTCCTGGTCGGTTCCCCTGAGGTAGGAGCGCATGCCGTAGGAGTGGCTGCTCAGGTCGTTTCCGATGGTGGTTTCGGTGGCGAATCCGTCGTGCTGGGCGGCGTAGATGGCGGCGCCTTCGGCCACGGCGCGGTCGGGTTTTCCGGGGTCGAGGCGGATGTTGCAGGAGAATTCCTTTCTGAGGCGGTTGATGACCATCGGCATATACGACGACCCGCCCACGAGGATGATTTCGTTGATGTCGTCGGGGGTGATATTCTCGATGGCGATGGAGAAGGCGTGGCGGATGATGTTGATGGTTTTTTCGAGCAGGTCAACGGTGATTTCCTCGAAGGTGGTTCGGGTGATCTGTTGGACGTAGATTTGTCCCTGGTAGGTGAATCTGAGGGAACTTTGGGGCATTCGGGAGAGTTGTTTCTTGCAATTCTCGGCGTTGAGCATCATGGCGGGGTATTCGGGGGTGTCGGCGATGTCGTTGACGGTGATTCCGAGTCCGGCGCGTTGCAGGGCATAGTTGAGCAGTGCCTCGTCCCAGTCTTTTCCGCCGAGGCGTTGGTTGCCGTCGGTTGAGATGGTGTCCATTTTCGAGCCTCGCATGCGCATGATGGACACGTCGAATGTGCCTCCGCCGAGGTCGTATACCATGATGTTGCTTCCGTCGGGGTATATGCCCCCGTAACTGAGCGCGGCGGCTGTGGGTTCGTTGATGATGTCGATTACGCGCAGTCCGGCGAGGTGTCCGGCTTGTTTTGTGAGAGCCCGCTCGTTGTGCCCGAAGTAGGCCGGCACGGAGATGACGGCTTTGTTGATGGGTTGCAGTCCGTCGGCGCGTCGGCTTTCGTTAGCGTCGCAGACGAGTTTTCTCAGGATGAGCGCCGAAACGAGTGCGGGGCTGATGTTGATGTGCGGATTGATTTGGCGGCGGTAGGCGGGGTTGGACATTTGTCGTTTGATGAACGAGACGGTGCGTTGCGGGTTTATCACCATCTGGTTTTTTGCGTCTTGGCCGACGATGATTTCTCCGCTGTCGAGTGGTCCGTCGCCGAAGTACACCACCGAGGGGGTGGTGTAGAGTCCCTCAAAGTTTTGGAACACGTGCGGTTGTCCGCTGTGTCCGAGAATTGCGATACAGGAGTTGGTGGTTCCGAGGTCGATTCCGAATGCGTTCATGGCTATTGGTTGTTGGATTCTTGTTCTGGTGTATAGTGCAGGCAGGCGAGTTCTTCGGGTCGGATAACGAATGTGAATCCTTGCGGCGCGGCCGATTGCGCGATGATGTCTTGCAGTCGTGTTTCGGATGTTGCCACGAGGTAGGGCATGGTCCAGACGTATCCGGGTTTGAGGCTTTGGTAACCGTTGTCGAGTTTGGGGTCGTGGGTTGCCAGGTTTGCGGTGACGCGTTGCCGGTTGCCCCGGGCGATGGGCTGTCCGGCCTGAGGTGGTTCGGAGAAAGGCACCACGGAGTTGTCGGCCATCACGGCGTTGACCCATTCCCGCAGTTTTGCCACGGCGCTGAGCAAGGAGTCGTAGTCGGCCTGTTCCCGCTGCCGGTTGAGGATCATGTCGAGGTTGTCGGCGATGCCGATAAGTTCCATGATGAGCGGTTTTTGTGTTTTCAGGAGCAGGTCTTGCTGGAATTGCTCGAGGGTTCGGTGTTGTTCGGCGATGATGCGTTGCTTGTCGTTGGCTGTTTGTGTCGCTTGGACGAACTGTTGCTGCAGTTGGTCGAGGCGAGTGTTGAGTTGTCTGACTTGCTCGGCGAGGAGGTTGATGCTCCGGTCTTTCTCTGAGTACTTCCCGTGTCGGAAAGGGGGCGGCAACTCGATGGTGTTATTTTTGTTCATGGTTTTTGGTTATTAGTGGTTTACGCGTTTTCCGTTTCGGTACATTTCTTGGTGTCGTGTTCCGTCGGGGGCGAAGCGCAGGCATGGTCCTTCGGGCCCGTTGGGTCCCATATTTCCGATGACCAGCGAGCCGTCTTGGGCGAAAAACGCGCCGAGTGTGCCGTGCTGGATCTCACCTCGATGGAAGGTGGCGACAAAGGTTTCGCCGGTTGGCAGGACAATCAGTCCGCGTCCGTGTCGCTTCCCCGCGGCCCATTGTCCGGCGTAGTGGATGCCGTGCCGTCCGATTCGCACGCCAACGCCGTGCGGGTTGTTCATCGACCATTGTCCGGCGTAGCAGTCGTCGCTGTCGTTGATGTGCGCGCCGATGCCCCATCGCATTTGTTGCCGTCGTTGTCCGTGGTAACCGGGGTCGGCGCGGTCGGGTTCTTCGGGTGGGTTGAAGGGGACGGGAGGGGCTGATTGCTGTGTGAGCGCATAGACGTAGCATTTCACCACGTATTCGGCCAGTTCGGGCAGGTACAGGTTCTGTCGTTTGAATTGGTAGGTGATCCGCTCGATTTCGGTTTCGGGGATGGTGGTGTTGTGGCGGTTGAGGAGTTCAATCAGGTTTTGTCCGATGTGGTCATGAACCGACTGCCGCAGCACTCGGCGGAATTGTTGCCGTATGTGCTGCGGGGCGAGGTCGTTGAACATATACACGAGTTGGCGTCGGGTGAGCACCCCTGGCCCGTGTTGTAGAACGAGCGTTCGCAGAATGTCGTGGAAGTGGTTCATTCTCTCATGCGGGGTTCATTGGTGCCGGTTGGCGGTTGCTCAGAGTGGATTGGTGCCGGAATGTAGGGAGGGGTGGCGTTCACCTCCGGTTTGGTTTCCTCCGGTACGGTTTCCGTTGGTTGTTCAGTCACTTCGCTCACCTTCGGCTCGGACTGTTCCACTGCCGGCTCGGGCGGAGTTTCCGTTTCAGCGACCTGTTCGGGTTCAACGACTTCCGGATTAGGTTCAGGTTCGGTGGCTGGTTCCTGTTCAGTGTTTTCCGCTTCGGGTTGCAGCTGTTCGGGCGCGATGTCTTCGAGTTTGGTTCTCAGCTCGTTTTTCTGCTGCTCGATTTTTTCTTCAATCGACTGGATGGTTTCTTGCAATGCATTCAGGTTGGCCGTAAAACGCTTGATTTCCTCTTCGCTTTGTTTCATTTTGGCGGTGTTGCTGCGCAGTATTTCCTTCGTCTCTTCGATCACGGCGTTGTGATAGATGATTTCTTTGTCACATTTTTCGCGGTCGTCGTTGGCGGCTTTGAGTCGTCGCTGGTTGTCCCAGATTTCGGTCATCATTTTCGCCGCGGTGAGGTCTATGATTCCGGCGATGGACATGTCGTCATGGCTGCCGTGTTTGCTCCATTCGGGCAGGATTTTGTCGTGTAAGTCACCGATGGTTTGTTCGACACCTTCTTCTGTGAGATTTCGCACGATGTTGGTGTAGGCCGATTCCATGAGTTCGTCGGTTTGCCAGGTGTCGTCGATTCCGTCGCTTCCGAGGATGACGGCCACGGGTCGCCGTGTGGGGTCATCGGTTCCGTCGAAGGCGTATCGGAAGTCGGGGATGGAGTCGGACTGGCAGAGCGAGGTGGTGAGGTTGAGGAAGCATTTGTAGTCCCACGGCACGGGTTGGTCCCAGGTCATGTCGGCGCGGTAGACGAAGATTTTCCCGTCGCCGAGTTGGAAGGCGAACCGGTAGGTGGGCATGCTCACGGCCACGAGCAGTGTTGCTCCGTATGCTTTTTTGATGTCCTTTCCGCCGAGGAGTTGCCGCTCGTGTTCGTTGAGCGGTTCTTCCTGTGCGTCTTGTTCAATGTCTAAGATCCATTGGACGACGATGCTGTGGAAGAGTGTCCGCATGGCTTTTTCGATGTCCTCGTTGCCCTCGACTTGCTGCCGGTAGGCTTGGTTCTGCTCGTATTTGTCCTGATCTGATTGTCCCAGGAATTGTCTTTCTTGCGGCGCGGAATTGTGGAGCAGGGTGTCGTACTGGTTGAGGTCGGTGGCCACGGTGGTTACCGCGCCTCTTCTGTCACGGAAGAGCGCTGCGGTTTCAGGGTTGGCGACAAATTCGCGTACTTTCTCGAGTGCGATCCGGGCGGCGATTCGCGAGCCTCGGTCAGAGCGCACGTAGGTAGCCCCGCCGTGGCCATCTGAAACGATGGCCACGTGGAGACCTATTGCGGAGTCGTCATAACTCAGTGAGGAGTCTTGGCAGGGTTTTCCTCCGGTGATGTGCGACGCTCCGATGACCGAGGTGCTGAACGATATCGGTTGATGGCTGTTCATAGTGTTCTCGGGAGATGAGACTGGTTCTTAGTTGAAATTTTTCCACTCTTCAGGGATATCATCGGGTTGTGTGCCTTGAGTGATTCCGCCGCTTGCAGGATCGTTTACAAAGCCCGTAATCTCGCCTGTAAGTCCTGTTTGCCCTCCGGTTCTCGAGGCGGAGCGTGAACCGATTTTCGAGGAGGTAACGGTGACGAACCGGATGAGGGCTCTGAGTTCTTCCTTGTTGTGGACGGTGAGCACAGACTCGGCTGTGCCGGTGAAGTCTTTTAGGATTTCTTTGTCGGCGTCGTTTCCGATGGCGATGGCCACTTTTATGCCGCCATTGAACCATTTGTTGGCTTTGAGTTTCTGGAGTTCGGGCGCGTAGTTGTCGGTGGGTTCCCCGTCGCTGAGGTGTATGAACACGGGCACGAACGAGCCGGAGGCCGAACTCATAAAGCCTGACTTGTGGAGTTTCTCTTCCAGTGCCTTGAAAGCGGCGCCCATGCTGGTGAGGCCGCCGGCTTGGATGTCGCACCACTGGAAGTCTTTGGCTTTTTGGGGTTCGGAGAACATCCACTCGGCTGTGGTGGAGTATTCGAGCACGGCGATTTGGATGTCGGCATCGGCGTTGTCTTCGGCGATGTCGGCCACGAGGGGAATGACCTCACGGATGGCCACGTTGAGCTCATTGATTTTGGTTCCCGACATGCTTCCCGATTTGTCGACGAGAAAGAAAAGTGTCATCACCTTGCGCGGGATTTCGTCAAAATTTTCCAGTGCACTCATGATAGTTTGGTGTGTTTTTTATGGTTAGATGTAAAGTGTTTTTTATGTTTTCAGATGGGTGTGCTCAGTTCCACTCGTCGCCCCAGGATGCGGCGTTGGGGTCGGGCGCGGTGCCGATTTCGATTTTGTTGTCGTCTCCGCCGAACTGTTCTCCAATGGCTTTTTCGACATCATCTTGTTTACCTCTCTCGCCGCCGGTTTTGGAGCCGGTGCTGGAGGCGATTTGCGAGGAGGTGACGGTGACAAACTTGATCAGGGTCTTAAGGTCTTCCTTGTTGTGCACGGTGAGCACGGACTCGCTTGAGCCGGTGAAGTCTTTGAGGATTTCCTTGTCGGCGTCGTTTCCGATGGCGATGGCCACTTTCACGCCGGCCTTGAACCAGTTGTTGGCCTTGAGTTTCTGGAGTTCGTGGTTGTAGTTGTCGGTTGGCTCTCCGTCGCTGAAGTGTATGAACACGGGCGCGAACGAGCCGCTGGCTGCTCTCATGAAGCCGGTTTTGTGGAGTTTCTCCTCGAGCGTTTTGTATGCCGCGCCCATGCTGGTGAGGCCGCCGGCCTGGATGTCGCACCACTGGAACTCTTCGGCTTTTTTGGGTTCGGCGAACATCCACTCGGCCGTGGTGGAGTATTCGAGGGCGGCGATTTTTATTTCCGCGTCGGAGTTGTTGGCCGCGATGTCGGCCACAATGGGAATGACTTCGCGGATGGCCACGTTGAGTTCGTTGATTTTGGTCCCCGACATGCTTCCCGACTTGTCTACGAGGAAGAAAAGGGTCATCACCTTGCGCGGAATCTGTTCAAATTCGTTTAATGCACTCATGATAGTTTAGAGGTGTTATATGGTTGATAATTAAGGTGTTTTTCAGGATATAATCTCGAATCGCGTTGTGGCGGCGGGCAGTCGGAGTTTGATGCCGGGTTGGGCCGGCACCATTTCTTTGTCTTGCACCACCTTTTCTTTTCCCGATGGCGTTGTGGCGATCCATTGTGTGCCGGAGGTGTTGACGATGCCGGAGAAGCGTTTGTCCGACGGCCAGGGTTCTACGCGTCCGATTACGGAGGTGAGCGGTCGGTCGATGTTGTACATCGCCTCGCGTATTTCCTGTCCGGGCACAAGGGGGATTTCGTACTGCTCGATTTTGAGTCTCACCGGACGGTGGAAAACGTGGTCACACTCGATGCATTTTGTGGCCTGTTGGTCGATGTAGATGAAGGTGGGCTTACCGCAGATGGGGCAGGGCACGTACATGGCCATCATCTGGAGCATTACCTTTTGCCAGGCTCGGTCCATCGGTCGGGCGGTGGGATTGGTGATGGAATCCCGGCCGAAGGCCTTCTCGAAGAATCGGCGCAGCAGCGAGGGCATGAGCGGCCACCGGCGGATCACGTTGTTGTGCAGTCCGCGCACGGGGCGGTTCTTGGAGTCGTCAGGGTCGCAGATGAACACGGCATTGAATCCGTTGAGTTCACGCTCGAATTTTTCGGTCAAGACCGGGCATGAGGCGGCCCATGCGCCTTCAAAGGGTCGGTTGCCCAGCAGAATCAGGAACAGGATCACGGCCTGCGAGAAGTAGTCGCTGTATCGGTTGGGCTTGCTCGCGCCCTCGATGATTTCGGGTGCCATGTAGCCGGGTTTTCCGATGATGCCGGATACGTCTTGTCCGTCGGGCACAACGTTGTCGTTGTCGCAGATGAGCACGTCGCCGGTGGCGGGGTCGATGAAGAAGTTTCCGTCATTGAGGTCGCCGTAACTGTAGCCGTTGGCGTGCAGACGCTGGAAGGCTGTGCAGATGTTCAGGCAGGCCACGATTGACTCGTGCATGGATTTGAACTTCGCTTTGGCCAGCAGGAACTGTCCGATTTCCTTGAAGCGCGACGGGCGCAAGTCCATGATGTAACCGAACGAGCCTTGCTGATGTTCGGTGATTTTCAGCGGCCAGAGGAAGTAGTTGCTCGGTGAGCCTTGTTCGGCGTTGCGGGCAAGGTTGTCGTAAAAGGCGCGGTCGTAGGATTGCGTGTACCATTTGAGGGCGTACGGCTTGCCGTCCATGTTCACTTGGTACACGATACCCTGGCCGCCACGGCCCAATTCGCGCTCAACGACACACGTGCCGCCGCCGCGAAGCGTGATAGTGGTACCGGAGGAGAGTTCTTTCATAAGAGGTTTGTTGTGTGGTTATTGTATTAGAGTTTATGATTGTTCCGCAGGGCCGCCTGTAGCGTGGCTCCGTGCATGGTGGGGTAGAGCAGGTTGGCGAGCAGCCAGCGCATGGTGTCGGGCAGGGAGGGCCGCGGCAGGGAGTTGTACACGGCTCTCACCGCGCGGAATCCGTTGCCGTAGACGGGGTCGGGGGAGTATTCCATCCGGCTCATGTGCAGCCGCGCTATCGGATTGTTGATCTGGCGGAGCATAAGGTAGCAGGCCAGCTCGCAGAATCCCTCGTTGTGCAGGTCGTCGAGTTCGATGAAGTGTGACCGTTGCCAAATGTGCATCAACTCGTGGGCCAGCACGCCGGCGAAGAACGCGCGGTGCAGCCCGTTGAGAATGTTCACACGGTGGCGCTGCTCGATGCGGTTGCTGCTGCTCATCCGCATTTGTGTCGAGGCCAGGCCAACGGCTTTGGGGTCGATGCCGCTTTGGTTCATCAGCCCGTTGATGGAGGCCGAGTTGTCGATGCGGATATAGATGTGCGCGGGCAGGTCGTTGATGCCGTACTTGGCCAGCAGGCTCAGCACGCGCGGCCTCACCCAGTTGATTTGCCACTGGTTGCGCACCACCGACGGCAGGCACGTTTTGCAGATCACACGCCCGTCGCTCAGGTGCAGCGCCTCGCTGTCGGTGTAGCGGAAACAGTTGCAGCACAGCGGTGTGCGGCAGCCGTAATGCACCACGTTGCCCCACTCATCGCGGCAGAAACCGCCATGAATTGGTTGGTGGCAAACGAAGCACGTATGTTCGTGGAAATAGTCCATCAGTTCGGGTGTGATTAAGCACAGGGCAAAATTACGAAATTATCTCGAATTTTAAAAATCGTTCCTATCACTGATATGCAAATTCCATGCCAAAATCCGCCCAAAACCCTCCCGGGCACAAGAAAAATGCAAAAAAACTTGAATTATTGGGTAGATTGGCGGGAAATGCGTACCTTTGTCGGTTGATATTCACATAAAAAACAAAAATATACACACCCCCCGATGAAACGCGACATCATCATATGCGCACTCGTGGCCGGCCTGGCATTGACCGGTTGCAACAAAAAGCCCGCCAGCCAAGTCCCCGTGGACGACCGCCCGATGAAAACCGAGCAAGTCGACACCGTGCCCACCGGACCCGACATGACCCTTGCCGAAGGCTATGTGCCCGACAGAGACCCCGTCAAGGAAGCCCAAAGCCTGGCCAAGCAGACCATCGACCTCTCGCGGCGCATGCAGAACGGCGAAGACGTGGCCGAAGAACAGCAGAAACTCAACGCGCTGATGCGAAAAGCCGCGGATTTCTACGCCCAAAAAGGGCAAGACACCCAGTTCCAAAACGAACTCAACATTGCTGTGGCGCGCGAAGTGAGCGTGCTCGCCGCCGAACTCAAATCCCAGAAAGCCGCCGACAGCCTGAACGCGAACAAAAAATAACACATTAGTACACCATTTACACCATGAATATTCTCGAACTGAGCGAACAAGAAATCGTGCGGCGTAACTCACTGGCCACACTGCGCCAAATGGGCATCGACCCCTATCCCGCCGCCGAATACCCCGTAGACGCATACTCCGACGACATCCGCGCCCGATTCAGCGATGACGCGCCCCGGCGCGACGTCTCCGTGGCCGGACGAATCATGAGCCGCCGAATCATGGGCAAAGCCTCCTTTATGGAACTGATGGACTCACGCGGACGGATTCAAGTGTACGTCAGCCGCGACGACCTCTGCCCCGGCGAAGACAAAGAACTGTACAACACCGTTTTCAAAAAACTGCTCGACATCGGCGACTTCGTGGGCGTGAAAGGCTACGTCTTCCGCACCCAAACCGGCGAAATCTCCGTTCACGCCACGGCGCTGACCGTGCTGAGCAAATCGCTCCGCCCCCTGCCCATCGTCAAAACCAAAGACGGCGTCACCTACGACGCATTCGACGACCCCGAACTGCGTTACCGTCAGCGATACGTCGACCTCGTGGTCAACGACGGCGTGCGCGACACCTTTATCAAACGCGCCACCGTGCTCCGCACCATGCGCGCCGCACTCGATGAGGCCGGATACACCGAAGTTGAGACACCCACCCTGCAAAGCATCGCCGGCGGCGCCACCGCCCGCCCGTTCATCACCCACTTCAACGCCCTCGACGTGGACATGTACATGCGAATCGCTACGGAACTCTACCTCAAACGCCTCATCGTGGGCGGATTCGAAGGTGTGTACGAAATCGGCAAGAACTTCCGAAACGAGGGTATGGACCGTAACCACAACCCGGAGTTCACCTGCATGGAACTCTACGTGCCCTATAAAGACTACAACTGGATGATGAGTTTCACCGAGCAACTGCTCGAGCGGATCTGCATCGCCGTCAACGGATGTCCCGAAGCCGAGTTCAACGGGCAAATCATCAGTTACAAAGCCCCCTATCGCCGACTGCCCATCCTCGACGCCATCAAGGAAAAAACCGGCTACGACCTCACCGGAATGGACGAAGACCAAATCCGCGACATCTGCCGGAAACTCAACATGGAAGTCGACCCGTCGATGGGTAAAGGCAAACTGATTGACGAAATCTTCGGCGAGTTCTGCGAAGGCAGTTTCATTCAGCCCACATTCATCATCGACTACCCCGTCGAGATGTCGCCCCTGACCAAAATGCACCGTTCCAAACCCGGCCTGACCGAGCGTTTCGAACTCATGGTCAACGGCAAGGAACTCGCCAACGCCTACTCCGAGCTCAACGATCCGATTGACCAGGAGGAACGCTTCATCGAGCAAATGCGCCGCGCCGACAAAGGCGACGACGAGGCCATGATCATCGACCACGACTTCCTGCGCGCCCTGCAATACGGCATGCCGCCCACCAGCGGAATCGGAATCGGCATCGACCGCCTCGTGATGTTCATGACCGGAAAAACCACCATCCAAGACGTGCTCCTGTTCCCGCAAATGCGTCCCGAGAAAGTGGCCCGCCGCGACCGTGAGCAGGCCTACACCGAACTCGGCATCCCCGCCGAGTGGGTCGCGCCCATTCAAAAGGCCGGACCGCTCACCATCGACGCCCTCGCCGCCGTGGAGCGACCCGGAAAACTCATGCAGGAACTCATGGATATCAACAAGAAATACCACCTCGGCCTGCCCTCGCCCAACCTCGAGCAAGTCTCCGCCTGGATTGAGGCCGCAAAGCAAGCCGCGGCAGAATAATCATCCAATATTCCCATCAAGATGAAAAAAATCCTCTTCACACTCTCACTCTTACTCGCACTTGTGGCCAACGCGCAAGTGCCCACAGGCGTGTGGAAATCACACCCCACCTTCCTCGGCTCCCAAGCCGTGGATATGATTGAGACATCGCAGAAGGTGTATATGCTCTCAAGCGGAACCGTTTCGGCGTTCGACAAGACAACCGGACAAGTTGAGTCCTACTCCAAGTCGAACACGCTCAACGATGTCTCCGCCACCGGAATGTATTACAACTACGACCACAACTACCTCCTGGTCACCTTCGTCAACAGCAACATCAACGTTGTTTACGACGACGGTCGGGTGATTCCCGTGAGTGACCTCAGCGACGTGGTGATGAACTCGAAAAAGGGCATCAACGATGTCACATTCCACGGCGACAGTGTGCTGGTGGCTACCGAGTTCGGATACCTGATTTTCAACGACCAGACGTGGAATGTGGTTGAAAGCCGCAACTACGAGACCAATGTCACCTCGGCCGCGATCGTCGGCCCGTGGCTCGTGCTCTCGGCCGAAAACGCCGTGGTGGCTGCCGGCGACCGGCGCGAAACCATTTCCGACTTCACCTTCCTCTCCTTTGATGCCGATGCCGCGAAACTCCGCCCGGTCAACGATTCTAAATTCTTCGTCCTTGCCTCCGGGCGAGTCCTGCTCGCCACTTTCGACGGCGAGGAGGCACAATCGTGCGACGCCACACTGCTGCGCTCAGCCACCGCCATCAACCTGCAACCCTCGCCAACAGGTTGGATCGCCAACTGCCGCGCAAATAAGGTTCTGCTCAACATCGCCGCCGAAACCTTTGGCGTAACACCTAAAACCACCACCGGAACAGAACTCTACTCCAGTTGCCCCACAGGTGACGGAACGCCATGGATTCTTGACGACAAAGGGCTTTATAAGCAAGGAACAACCAACTACTCCAACCCCAACGCCGTCTCACTCCGGCCCGGGTTCAGAACCCCCATGCTTTGGCTGCGATACAACCCCGCCGAGGGCAATGTATATTTCCAAAACGCCGGAGACAACATCCTGCTCGACAAAACCTACCAGAACCAAGTCAATATCAACCGCTACGACGGCAGCAAATGGTCGTACGTAGTGCCGCGGGACATGATCAACCTCAATCTGACCGACCTCACCCCGATCGCTTTCCCCCGGGGTATTCCCAACGTGTACTTCACCGCCTTGCGCGACAACTATAACGGAGGTGTGTGCCGCGTGATCAACGACACACTCAGCCAAATCGTCCGCAACGCTTCCGCGAAAGAAACAGATAAAGGCTGGCCCGACTCAATCGGACGGCAAATCTACCCCATACCCAACGCCCTGTCGCCACAACTGAAATTCGACTCCAAAGGCAACCTCTGGATTGGATCCATGCGGGGTACCAACGGAGGGCACATCGCCTGCCTGCCCGCCGACAAAATACTCAAACAACCGCTGCTGAGCGAAGACTTTATCGACTTTGCGCACCCGGGTGTTATCACCGCCTCATCATTTAAGCACAACAGTTTCGCCATCGGAGCCGGTGACGTGAAAGTGATTGCCGGAGGTAACAACAGCCTCGTGGCATACATGCGCAACGCCGACGACTTCTCCACCTCAGAGGCCGTGCGGGTTGACGAGTGGAGCATGGACGACGGCACCATCTTCGACCCCGCCAAAGTGACCTGCCTATACGCCGACCGTGACGGACGCGTGTGGCTCGGAACCCCAGACGGACTGATCAACTTTGACCCCCGAGGCGCTTTTGAGGAAAACTTCATCGCCCATATGCCCACCGTCGGAACTGTTCCCTTGCTCAAAGGCGAGCAGGTGAACTGTATCACCCAAGACTCCATCGGACGCATGTGGTTCGGAACCAACGCGCAGGGTGTGGTGGTCACCAACCCGGAAGGCTCCGAGATTCTCGCGCAGTTCATGGGCGACAACAGCGACCTGCCCGCACCGATGATTTACGACATCTGTATCGCCGGCAACTCAGCATTCATCAACACCATCAACGGCCTCGTAGAGTTTGACATGGACGGCGATGACACGCCCGTCGAACAGGTCGACTACGCCAAAGTGGGCGTGAGCCCGGTCATCATCGACAACTCCGCCATCGGTTACGTCACCATCTCGGGCCTTGAAGCCGGCAGTGTGGTGCGAATCACCAAACGCGACGGTACGCTCGTGGCCGAACTCACATCCGCCGGTGCGGAACTCAACTGGGAACCCTACGATGAAACCGGACAGCGCCTGCCCATTGGCATCTACCAGATCTTCGCCGCGCCAAACGCCGAATCCATGCCCGGGCAACCCCAGGCCGAAGTCCGGCTCATACAATAACAAACACGCGCTTCCGCTGCGATGGACGTTCATTCGGTGGAATTCTACGTGATAGCCTTCGTGGTGGCGATCGCCCTGTTCACCTTGCTGATGGGACAGCGTGAGCACGGCCCCGCCACCACCGCTATTGAACAGTTCAGCCTCACCGACCCCGACAGGGTGATGCCCGACGGACTGATCACCATCGCCTCGACCGGCCTCGACCGCGTCCGCATCACGCGCACCCGACTGCCGCTCACCGACGGCGAGTCGGCCTTCATCGTGGCCACACTCATCGACAGCAAATGGCGCCTCGTGGAGAAGCGAACCACCAAATCGAGGGCCGAAACCACCGACTATGACGCCACGGCCGAGTTTAACCTGCCGCCGGGGAGATACCACATCCGCTACGACAGCGAAATCACCGGACAGTGGGTCACCTTCACCTACCGCCACGCGCCCGACCGGACCGAGACACACCAACTCCGTTTTTAAGGTGGGGTCCATAAACCAACCAAGCCCCATCTTAACCTTTTATTAATTTATAGAACCCTCCCCATGGCCGCCGACCTCTCCATCACCGGAAAACCCCGACAGGCGTGGCTCGACTACGTACGCCTGGGCAGTATCTTCCTCGTCGTGCTTTTCCACACGCCGCCTCGGCTGCCGCTGCTCGACGACGCGGTGGTGTTCAACATGCGCGTGCCGGTGTTCTTCGCCATCTCGGGGTTCCTGTACAGTCACGGGCGCTGGGCCACCCGATTCCGCGACTTTCTGGTCCACCGCGCAAGACAGATCCTTGTGCCCTACGCCACGTTTTTCCTGCTCTTCTACCTGCTCTGGCTCGCCGTGGGGCGCGCGATGGAGGGAGCGGCCGAGCAGGCCATTCCGGTCTATCAGCCCGTGCTGGAGTGGGCAACGGGAAATCCGCGGACGGTGTGCGGCCCGTTCTGGTACATCGCCTGCTTGTTTACCATGCAGGTGGGCTACTACTGGCTCTGCCGGGCGGTGGACTCGCCCGCGCGGCGGCTTGCCGTGGCCCTGGCGCTCTCGGTGGGCTACCAGGCGGCGGGATATTTGGTGCCGTTCAGCCTGTATGTCCCGTTCTGGAACATCACCCACGCCATTCAGTTTCTGCCCTTCTACGCCCTCGGCGACTGTGCCCGGACTGCCCTGCAACGCGTGGAGTTCTCCTCCGTGCGCGCCACCGTCGCGCTCCTGCTCGCCTTCGCCGCCTCGATTGCCGTGGCCATCGCCGCCCTGCCCGTGGCTGACGAGTGGCTCAAAGGGCTTATCCGGATCGGCTGCGGATTCGCCCTGCTGCCGGCCTACCTCGCCGCCGGGAAAGCCGTTGCCCGACGCGCCGGAACACGGCGATGGGTGCAGATGATTGTCGTCAACGGAACGGTTTACCTTGCCCTGCAGAACTACGCCATCGGTATCTGCCGCATCGCCCTCGACCGGATGGCGCAACCCGGCTTTCTCGACCTGAACCCGTGGTGCAAACCGGTGGTGGCGCTGCTGGTGATGGCGGCCATATTCCCCTTCGCGTGGCTGATTCACCACCATGCCCCGTGGATGCTCGGAAAAAAACGCGACGCGCCGACCCGCGGCAGCGGGCCGGCACGTTGAACACGCGAGTTGCGGTGTTTTTCAGGTCTTTAGACCCAATCGTCGAAGAATCTTTTGCTGCGTTTGAGCTTGGCCTCGAGCAATTCCTCATCACTCATTTCGGGCGCGATTGAGCAATTTGCCATATCGTTTGCCCACGCCTCTCTTGCCTTTGACGCGCGGCGGAACATTCTTCTGGTTCCGGCCTCCGACTTGTCAAACTGCATCACGTTGTCGATCTCGAGGTTTTTCGCCACGGCCTCCACGTCGTGGTCGGCACCGATGTAGGCGAACATCCAGCCTTTGCTCTTGTAGGCGTCGATGAGGCTCTTGATGGCCTTACCGGAGAACTCGCGCGAGGCGTTCTCGTATCCGTCGGTGATGATGGTCACGGCCACGGAGTCGCGCGGCTTGTCGGCCACAAGGGAGTGGATGCGCGTGCAGGTGTTGCCGATGGCGTCGTAGAGCGGTGTCATGCAGCACGGTGTGTAGTCCTGCTCGGTGATGTCGCGGGTTTCTTCGATGGGCACGGCGTCGTAGATCTTTCTCAACTCACAGCCGCAGAAAGCCACGAGAGTCACCTTGTGGTGAATGGGCTTATCCTCCTCTTTGGCTTTCTTCT
Organism: uncultured Bacteroidales bacterium; assembly: GCA_902772965.1. Taxonomy (GTDB): domain Bacteria; phylum Bacteroidota; class Bacteroidia; order Bacteroidales; family Muribaculaceae; genus Sodaliphilus. The sequence continues at coordinate 15,511 of CACYCT010000061.1, forward strand.
GCTGGCTGCGGATGGATCCGAGTGTCTCGTTCACGCCGATGACGGCCTGCTTGGCGATGCTCGACATCGAGCCGCTCTTGTCAAGGATGATCACGTTGTAGACGGTGGTTCCGGGATTGGGTGTGTTTTCCATAGTGAAGTGTGTTTTTCAAAAAAAGGTGAAACAAAAAAAGGAATGTACATATTGAGGTGCAATAGCCGTGCCAAAGGCGACAGAAGGCAAGATATTAACAAATTTTAATAATTTTCCGGGAAATTCCGGATTTTCTATATCCTCTATATTTTCTATATTCTATGGAATTATTTGTACCTTTGCGGCGCTAATTAACCTAAGACCATACCGATGAACAAAAAAAACGATGAAAACCAATTGAGATACCTCCGCCTGCTGGCGCGCAACTTCCCCAATATAGCAACCGCAAGCACGGAAATCATCAATCTTGAAGCCATTCTCAACCTTCCCAAAGGCACGGAGCATTTCCTGGCCGACCTGCACGGCGAGTATGAGGCGTTCCAGCACGTGCTGCGCAACGCGTCGGGAACCGTCAAGCGGAAGGTGAGCGAGATTTTCAACGAAACACTCGGAATCAAAGAGCAGAAAGACCTCTGCACACTTATCTATTATCCCGAACTCAAACTCGAACTGATAAAAAAAGATGAGTTCACCGATGAAGATGAACTGAACAACTGGTACTTCATCACCATCAACCGGCTCGTGAAAGTGTGCCGCAACGTGTCGTCGAAATACACACGCTCGAAAGTGACCAAGGCCCTGCCCGAGGACTTCTCCTATATCATACAGGAGTTGCTCCACGAGAGCACCAGCGACCCCAACAAGCAGGCCTACGTTGACGTGATTGTGCGCACGATCATCAGCACCCACCGCGCCGACGCGTTCATCATCGCCATGTGCAACCTGATCCACCAGCTCACCATCGACCGCCTGCACATCCTCGGCGACGTGTACGACCGCGGGCCGAGCCCCGACAAGATCATGGATATCCTGTGCAACTACCACAACTTCGACATCCAATGGGGCAACCACGACATCCTCTGGATGGGAGCAGCCGCCGGAAACGACTGCTGTATCGCCAACGTGATCCGCAACTCGCTCCGCTACGGAAACCACGAGGTGCTCGAGGACGGATACGGAATCAACCTCCTGCCCCTGGCCACGTTCGCCATGGACGTGTACGCCAACGACGACTGCACCGTGTTCTTCCCAAAAGGCTATACCGACAACGACCCCGACCTGCGCCGACAAGTGCTGCTCACGGCGCAGATGCACAAGGCCATCACCATCATCCAGTTCAAACTCGAGGCCCAAACCATCATGCGCCGCCCCGACTTCGACATGAACGACCGGCTGCTGCTCGACAAAATCGACTTCGAGCGCAAAGTGATCGTACTCAACGGGAAAGACTATGAACTCAAGGACGCCGATTTCCCCACCATACTCCCCAGCGCGCCATTCCAACTCTCGCAAGACGAGGAAGCGCTCGTGAAGAAACTCCACCAGTCGTTTGTCGAATCGGAGAAACTGCGCAAGCACATCGGCTGCCTCTTCCGCAACGGCTGCATCTTCAGCGTCGTCAACGGAAACCTGCTCTTCCACGCCTCCATTCCCATGAACGCCAACGGAACGCTCAAGAACGTGAAGATCCAGGGCAAACCCTACAAGGGCAAGCAACTGCTCAACCGAGTGGGCACGCTCATCCGCGAGGCCTATTTCGGAGCCGACACGCCCGAGCAGACCGCCTTCGCGCTCGACTACATCTGGTATCTCTGGTGCGGAAAGGACTCGCCCGCATTCGACAAGGACAAGATGGCCACCTTTGAGCGCTACCTTGTTATCGACAAAACCACCCACAAGGAAACCAAGGGACATTACTATGAACTGCGCAACGACCCCGAGGTGTGCGACCGGATCCTCGACGAGTTCGGCGTGCAGGGCACCAACCGCCACATCATCAACGGTCACGTGCCCGTGAAAACCATCAAGGGCGAGAACCCCATCAAGGCCGGCGGAAAGATGATGGTCATCGACGGCGGATTCAGCAAGGCGTATCAGCCCGAGACGGGAATCGCCGGATACACGCTGGTCTACCACTCGCGCGGATTCCAACTGGTGCAGCACGAGCCCTTCACCTCAATCGCCAAGGCCGTGCAGGAGGGCATCGACATCAAGAGCACCATCCAACTGGTGGAAATGACCGACCACCGCATGATGGTCAAGGACACCGACATGGGCAGCGAGCTGATGCAGCAGATCGAGGACTTGAAAAAACTCCTTGTCGCCTACCGTGACGGACTGATCAAGGAGCGCGCCTGGCGCCCGTTCACCAACAAGGTCTGACCCACATTCCCTCTCGGATATGAAACTCAGGCGGCCCGCACACTGCGCGGGCCGCCTGTATTGGTGATTTGTCTTATGGCCGATTATTTGATGACTTTGGCCACAGATTGGGTTCCGTCGGTGTAGTTGGTGATCACCACGTTCATTCCGCTGAACGGGTTGGCGCTCACTTGGCCGGCGATGTTGACGTATTTCACGGAAGAGACGCTCTTGACCGCGTTCACGCCTTCCACTGCGGTGTTACCCGGCCAGACGAACTCGCCTGTCATCGTGAACGCGCCGCGGCTGCCCTGCCAGTACCTGGTCTGGGCATCGTAGGTGCACCAGTTGGTGTCGGAGGTGAGGGTGGTCTCATCTCCGGTTCCGGTCAGGTTGCTCGTTGTGGGAGCCGTAGCGGTGGCGGCATAGAGGGTGTAAGAGCCGTTGTCGTTGACGGAGAGCACGGTGAGTTCGGCTTCCCAGGTCTTGTCTTCCTTGAGCTGGATGTAGGCGGGGTTGGTGGCGTAGCCGCCGAAGTTGTTGATGGTCAGTTTGTAGGTGTCATCCTCGGTGTAGGTCACGGGATAGGTGTAGTTGTTGCCGTTGTATGTATAGGCGAACGAACCGACTTTGCCTTCAACCTGTTTTTCTGTCAGCCGGCTGCCGGGCAACCACACGGGGTTGAGGGTGTAGCCGTTGTATGTGCCGTTGGTCGAGTTGACGATATAGCGTGCCAGCCACACGTTAGTGGGCAGGCCTACTGTGCCGTCGTCCAGGAGAAAAATGATGGGGGTGTTGTAATACCAACCGTCAGATGCCACTCCGTTATCAGCGGCGGTAAGATACATATAGCCGCGGATGGAGCATTGGCAGTTGATGCTGCCGGACAGGGTGGCGTAAGACACAATCTCGTTGGCTGTGAAGGAGAGGGTAGGCGCGTCGTAGGTTGTCAAGTCAAGTGTCAGGGTGACGGGAGCGTCGAACATGCCTAAGAGTTGGGCGGAAGCGGCATCGTCGTCGGCGTTGATGATGAACACGTCTTTCGATCCGGTTTCCATGATGTTTGCCGTGTCGGGGTTGACCACGCGGGCCGAGGCCAGCTGATATGCCCACGAGTAGGCTCCCTCAACGTCGGAGATCTTGGTCACGGGGCGGACGCCGTTCTGCTTGACGCGGCGGGCGGCGTTCTCAATGATTTTGTGCATCACATCTTCGGGCACGGGTTTGGCGTTGGCCATTTCGAGCGCTGTGGGCGCCGCGGGGGCGAGGGTGAATGCGCCGGCGCTCATCGCTGCCAGGGCAAACACTGCGAGTAAGAATTTTTTCATAGACGTAGAGTTTTTAGTTATATGTGAATAAGAAGTGTATACCTTGTTTTCCTTGAATTGCCAATCGCAAAGTTACTGCTTTTTTATCGAATCAAAAAAAATTTCGTGGAGAATTCGTATTTTTTGCAAGTGTTTTTAAAGATCGAGCGGCTCGGCTGAGGTGCCGGGCGCTTTGGCGATGGTTTTCTCTACTTGAACGTTTTCGGTGTTAAGCACCATTTTCGGGTTCACCACCTTGTGGGTGAGCTTCACGGGAACCGCCGCTGAAGCGCACACAGCAAAGGCTGCTGCGAAAAGGAGTAAAGATAGTTTTTTCATTTGCAGTAAAATTTAGTTAATAATAAGTGGTTTATTGCCGCAAAGGTAATAATATTTTTTGAAACGGAAACCACTTTGTAATGCGTTTTTCTGTATTTTGGCAAAAAAATTTTGATAACCGCTGTTTTTTCCGCATTCTTTCATCTGATACTAAAATGTATGGTATCGTCTGCAAGAAATGGATAAAGGTATTCAATGACAGGCGTAAATATACAAAATAATTATAAATATAGAGAAAGATGTTTTCTATATTGTTGAAAATAAGCAGAATAACTGTTTTGTTTCAGTGATTCTGCCGTGATTTGTGGCTTTATAACGAATCGTATGGGTAAGTCTTAATCGCGGCAAAATGAAAAATAATGACACGAAATGGTTTATACACCGAAAAATAGTTGTAACTTTGCCCAATTCCTTTAATACCACCCGAACCGATGAAAAAACTATTCATATTGTCGCTGCTCGCGCTGTTGCTGCTGCCGATCGTGGCGCAAGACAGGCAATATAACATGTACGGAGTGATGTTCTACAACCTTGAGAACCTCTTCGACACGATCAACAACAACGGCACGTACGACCGCGAGTTCTCGCCCGACGGCGCGCGCCAGTGGAACCACGAGAAATACTGGCAGAAGCAGCACAACATGGCCTACGCCATCGCGCAAATCACCACCCCCGGCACGCCCGACGGACCGGCAATCATCGGCGTGAGCGAGATTGAGAACAAGTCGGTGCTCGACGACCTCGTGCGCCAGCCCGAAATCAAGGCCCGCCGCTACCAGGTGGTGCACCACGACGGCCCCGACCGACGGGGCGTTGACGTGGGACTGCTCTACAACCCCCGACTGTTCAAGGTGCTTAACGTGACCAACCAGCGCCTCAAGATAGAGTCACGCCCCGACTTCCGGACGCGCGACCAACTCTGCGTAACCGGTATGCTCGCCGGAGAGAAAGTGAGCGTGCTGGTCAACCACTGGCCCTCGCGCCTGGGCGGGCAGGAGGCGTCGAGCTACCTCCGCGAGGCCGCCGCGGACATGGCGCGCAGAACCATCGACTCCCTCCTGCGCGACGACCCCAACCAGGGCATCATCTTTATGGGTGACCTCAACGACGACCCGCAGGACCGCTCATGCGCCGAGGCACTCAAGGCAAAACGCGACATCGACGACGTGGACGAGAACAACGACCTGTACAACCCCTGGTGGAAAATCCTCGACAAAGGAATCGGAACGCTCGCCTACCGAGGCGGATGGAACCTGTTTGACCAGATCATCTTCAACGGATATTTCACCAAATACCACGAAGGAAAAGACAAGCCGCGGCTCACCTACCTCCGCGCCGAAGTGCTCAACCGCGACTTCCTCAAAACCCGCGAGGGCGACCGCCAGGGCTACCCCATGCGAACCTACTCCGGAGGCGTCTTCCTCAACGGATACTCCGACCATTTCCCAACCATCATCTACCTCGTCAAAGAGGTGAAATAGCACAAAAATCTCTCGCCATATGAATATCGCCGTTGCCGGAACAGGATACGTCGGACTGAGCATCGCAACCCTGCTCAGCCGCCACCACCACGTGGAAGCCGTCGACATCGTTCCCGAAAAAGTGGACATGATCAACCGTCGCGTCAGCCCCATCGCCGACACCGAAATCGAGCAGTACTTCGCCAACGTCAGCCTCAACCTCCACGCCACACTCGACGCGCGCGAGGCCTACACCAACGCCGAGGTCATCGTCATCGCCACCCCCACCAATTACGACCCGCAGAAAAACTTCTTCGACACCTCGGCCGTCGACTCCGTAATCAAACTCGCAACCGAGTGCAACCCCGAGGCAACCATCGTAATCAAAAGCACCATTCCCGTAGGCTTCACCGAAACCGCGCGAACCCGCCTCAACAGCCCCAACCTGCTCTTCTCGCCCGAATTTCTCAGAGAGAGTAAAGCGCTCTACGACAACCTGTATCCCAGCCGGATCATCGTCGGAACCGACCTGGCCAACGATGACCTGCACATGCGCGCCAAACGCTTCGCCGCCCTGCTCCGACAAGGCTCCATCGACCCCGACGTGCCCACACTCATCATCGGAACAACTGAGGCCGAGGCCGTCAAACTCTTCGCCAACACCTACCTCGCCCTGCGCGTGAGTTACTTCAACGAACTCGACACCTACGCCGAACTCAAAGGCCTCGACACACAGGCAATCATCAACGGCGTATGCCTCGACCCGCGCATCGGAAGCCACTACAACAACCCCTCGTTCGGATACGGGGGATACTGCCTGCCAAAAGACACCAAGCAACTGCTGGCCAACTACGCTGACGTGCCCGAAAACCTCATTCAGGCCATCGTCGAGAGCAACCGCACCCGGAAAGACTTCATCGCCGACCGAGTGCTCAACCTCGCCGGATACTACGACTATTACCAGCAGGGACAATACAACCCGAACGCCGAGCACCCGTGCGTAATCGGTGTGTTCCGGCTGACGATGAAAACCGGCTCGGACAACTTCCGCCAGTCGAGCATCCAGGGCATCATGAAGCGCGTCAAGGCGAAAGGCGCAACCGTAATCATCTACGAACCCTCCCTGCCCGACGGCTCCACTTTCTTCGGCAGCCGCGTCGTGAACAACCTTGAGCAGTTCAAAAGCCAAAGCCAGGCCATTATCGCCAACCGCTACGACACCTGCCTCGACGACGTGAAAGACCGCGTGTATACCCGCGACATCTTCCGACGCGACTGAACCTCCGACGCATGCCCACAAAGCGAATCCCCTACATCGACCTCGCCAAGGGAATCTGCATTCTGCTCGTCGTGCTCAGCCACGCGTTCAACTACTACGGGCAAACGTCTGAACTCAACCGGACCGTCGGTATGTTCCGAATGCCGCTGTACTATATCCTCTCCGGACTGTTTTTCAAAACCTATGAGGGTCTGTGGGGGCTAACCGTCAGGAAAATCAACAAACTCCTCGTTCCCATCGCCTTCTTCAGCGTCATCGCCATCGTTGCGGGCCACTTCCTGTTCAACGCCCCGTGGCCCACATCACCCGCGAATGCCTTTGAAACGGCGATGCACTACAACCTGCCCATATGGTTCCTGTTCTCGCTGTTCCACATCAACATCCTGTTCTACCTGATTATCCTCGTTGTCAGTCACGTCTGGAAAACCGACCGCGGCCAACGCTTCGCCACCTGCATCATCGCCCTGTGCGTGGGACTGTTCGGACTCGCGCTTAGCCAAACCGACATCAACCTGCCGCTCTACACCGGCCAGGCGCTGGTGGGAATGCCTTTCTTCGTGTTCGGCTGGGGGCTGAGGCAGTTCACCGACTTCCTCCACCAACCCTTCCACCGTCGGCGCGATTCCGTGGCTATCGTGCTCTTTCTCACCCTCACGGCCGCGATGACCTCCACCGTCCATTTCGTCGACAACTACTTCGACCGTCAGGCGCTGTTCACGCTCTACCCCTGCGGAGCCATGGGCGCCGTCGCGCTGCTGCTGATCGCCAAACTGTTCACCCGGATTCCACTCATTTCCTACTGCGGGCACTACTCGATCATTATCCTCTGTACGCATTTTATTATAATACAGGTTCTCCGGTTTCCCATCATGCGGTTCGGTTACGAGTTCCAACTCGGCACCACCACCCAGATGTGGATCAATTTCGCCGTCTCCCTGGCCCTGAGCATCGCCCTGATTCCCGTGGGGCGACATATATTCCCCCACTTCACCGCCCAGCGCGACCTGTTTCCGCTGCCCAAGAAGCCGCAACCCGCCGCCAAACCGGTGTAGTGGCGAGTCATCGCCCCACGCGAGAGCCCCGATGAGGTGGTTCCGCGGCAGGGTGGTCGTGGCTTGTTTCCCTCGATGGATTATTTGATTTGCTCAAACTCGGCGTCAACGATTTCGTCGCCGGGGTAATACTCGTTGTCGTTGGCGGTCGCGGTCGGTTCCACCGTTTCGCGCTCTCCGGGCAGGGTCTCGAAATCGGCGTCCTCAACGATGATTTCCTCATCGATGCTGCCGCTGCGGGAGTCGGCGCGGGCGCGGTCGGCGTAGTCGCCGTATTGGCCGGTGGCTTGGCGGAGGTAATCGTCCATGCTTTTCCGGTAGCGTTCCACACGGCGTGCGAACCACCACCGCAACAGCCGCGGCAGCAGCATCACCGTCAGCACAAATCCGAGCAACAGTATCAGTCCTGACATAGTTTGGCGGCAATGGAAAGGATAACGTACAGCACAATCGTGGCGGCAAGTCCGGTAACGCCCAGAAGGACAATCAGACCCACCGCGCCGGCAAGAAGGGCGTATTGAGGCCATGCGGCGCGAACCGAGAAATTGTGCATTTTCAGTGAGAACATGGGTAGCGGACTGTTCATCAGCCATGAGAGCAGCACCACGAGCGCTGCCACGGCCCACATCGGCACGGCTTCGTGGTGGGTGGCGTAAAACCAGCAGAAACCTATCCAGAACAGTGCGTTGGCGGGGATGGGAAGTCCGATGAATGATGTGGTTTGGCGTGTGTCCACGTTGAATCGCGCAAGCCTTAACGCTCCGGCCACGGCGATGAGCGCCGCCGCGAGAGGCATGAGGCTGTCGGGGTGGGCGGCAGAGGTGAGGTGGTAGAGAATCATGGCCGGAGCCACTCCGAAACTCACCAGGTCGCACAGCGAGTCGAGTTCTTTTCCTATCGCGCTTACGGCTCCGAGCATCCGGGCGGCGAATCCGTCGAGGAAGTCGGCCACCGCGGCGAGCGCGATCATCAGCATGGCCGTCTGGTAGCCCTGCAGTCCGATGGGGGTGATGGTGAACGGGCGTGCGGCGGCCATGATGGCGAGCGTTCCGCAGGCCACGTTGAGACAGGTGATGGCGTTGGGAATGTTGTTACGCAGAAGGTTCATTGTTTCCGGATGCGAGGCGTGCCACGAGGGTTTCTCCGCCCCAGGTTTTGTCGCCGAGTTTAACAAGCACCTCGGTGTCGAGCGGGAGGAAGATGTCGACACGCGAGCCGAACTTGATGAATCCGATAAAGTCGTCAATGTCCACTGTTTCTCCGGGCTCGACGTAGGTTACGATCCGCCGCGCGACCGCTCCGGCGATTTGGCGGATGAGGATGTCGTCGCCGCCGGGAGTCCGGATTACGATGGTTGAGCGCTCGTTGTCGGTAGACGATTTGGGCAGGTTCGCCGCGAGGAATCGTCCGGAGTGGTGCTTGACGTATTGGACGGTGCCTTTGACGGGCACCCAGTTGGCGTGCACGTTGAACACGGTCATGAACACGGAAAGTTGAATCACGTCGCGGTGGAGGTACTCGCTCTCGTAGGTTTGCTCGAGCGCGACCACGGTTCCGTCAACGCTCGAAACCACGGCGGTCGCGTTAGTGTTGTCGCCCTTGAAGTGTCGCCTGGGCAGGCGGAAGAAGTTGAGCACCAGTGCCATAAGCACGGCCGAGATTACAATGATCGCAATCGGTATGGGCTTGTAGTCGATAAAGGCGTAGGCCGCCGCGCAGGTAGCCACAAGAATGAGCATCACCATGATGATGATGTTCTGCCCTTCACGATGTAGTTTAACTTTCATAGCGTTCACTCTTCAAATCAAACGACAAAGTTAACGCTTTTTTTTCAGACGGCAAAAAATGAGTTGCAAAATCCGCCAAAATCCGCGAGAACCGCATTGACGGCAATCCCCGGGCTGTAGCCCGTGAACTTCTTGTAGGTCATCTTGGCATCGTACTTCTCCGTCTCGATGAACTGGTGGTCGAAGTCCAGGTCGTATGATTCTCCGGTTGCAAGCTGGCCTGTGTTTATCAGTGCCTTGACCAGCAGAGCGTTTAGTTTGGGAGCTGTGTTGAAATCGTAGTGTTTGCCCGTGTCCGAAGTGTAGGTGATATTAGCCGTGGCCAGTTCTGAAATGCCTCTGAGGATAGTGTCGGAACTGCATGTGCGAACACTGGGATGAAGTGACAGATGAGGTATCAGATAGCTTGTCACATCCTCAACGCAGTCACCACCGCAGAAGTAGACGCTTGACAGGGAGCCGACAATCTCACTGTACTGATAACCGAATG
>CACYCT010000062.1 GCA_902772965.1 uncultured Bacteroidales bacterium
ACCGGACGCGTCTACCAATCCGTTATCGACAAGGAGCGCCGCGGCGACTACCTCGGCAAGACGGTGCAAATCATTCCGCACATCACCGACGAGATCAAGCGGGACGTGAAACTGCTCGGCTCCAAAGGCGACTACGACTTCGTCATCACCGAAATCGGCGGAACCGTCGGCGACATCGAATCCCTGCCGTTCCTCGAGGCCGTGCGCCAACTGCGATGGGAATTGGGCAACAAATGCATTTGCGTCCACCTTACCTACGTGCCCTACATCAAAGCCGCCAAAGAACTAAAAACCAAACCTACGCAACACTCCGTCAAGCAACTCCAGCAACAGGGTATCCAGCCCGACATCCTCGTGTTGCGCACCGAGCACGACATCCCCACGGCCATGCGGCGAAAAGTGGCCCAGTTCTGCAACGTCAGCCCGGAGGCTGTGATTCAAAGCATCGACGCGCCGTCAATCTACGAAGTGCCGCTGATGATGCACGAGCAACACCTTGACGAAATCATTCTCAACAAAACCGGCACACCTTTCACCGGCGAGCCCGACCTGACCAAGTGGAACCAATTCCTGCAGAAAATGGCGCAGGCCACCGGCGAAGTGCGCATCGGTCTGGTGGGAAAATACGTCGCCCTGCAAGACGCCTACAAGAGCATCGACGAGTCGCTCTTCCAGGCCGCCACCTACAACGACTGCAAACTCAAAATCGACTACATCAACTCCGAGCGCATCCACGACGGAAACGTTGAGCAGATGCTCGCCGGACACGACGGAATCGTAGTCGCTCCCGGATTCGGACAGCGGGGCACGGAAGGCAAGTTTACCGCCCTGCGGTGGTGCCGCGAAAACGACGTGCCCACCTTCGGCATCTGCCTCGGCATGCAGTGCATGGTGATCGAGTATGCACGCAACGTGCTCGGTCTGGCCGACGCCAACAGCGTGGAACTCGACCCCAACACGCGCAACAACGTCATCGACCTGATGGAAGAGCAAAAGTCGGTAACCAACATGGGCGGCACCATGCGCCTCGGCGCCTACACCTGCCGTCTGCGCGCCGGCACGAAAGTTGCTAAGGCATATAATAGCCTCGAAATCGAAGAACGGCACCGGCACCGGTTCGAGTTCAACGAAGACTTCCGCGCGCGCTTCGAGCAAGCCGGAATGCAATGCGTGGGCGAAAACCCGGAGACACGCCTCGTGGAAGTGGTTGAAGTGCCCGACCGAAGATGGTACATCGGAACGCAGTACCACCCTGAGTACAGCAGCACCGTCCTCTCACCCCACCCGTTGTTTATGGACTTCATCCGCGCCGCCATCGAATACCGAGACACAAAAAACAAACAAAACTAACCGAACCCAATTTGCCTGAATGGACAAAAACACAATCATAGGAATGCTCCTTATGGTAGCCGTCATCTTCGGCTTCCAGTACTTTATGGCCCCCGGCGAAGCCGAAATGGCCGAGCAGCAACGCAAGCAAGACTCCATCGCCGCCAAGCAAAATCCCCAACCCTCGGCCGCGCTCATGCTCAGCGCCGAAGACACGCAACAAATCAAAGCCGTGCTCGCCGAGCAGGCCGCAACCGACTCCACACGGTCTGGCATTCACTCCGGAGCGGTGAACCTCGAACTCAAAGACGGACAAGTGGCCGGAACCATCACGCTCGCCGACACCACCATCAACTACGACGACCTGCTCTCCGCCTCCACCTCGCCGCTTAACAAGCAGGCCATCGAGGCCGTCAGGAAAGCCGTCGACGATGTGGCCCGCAATGGCGCCTTCGCCGCAAACATGACCGGAACAGAGCAGAACATCACCCTGCGCAACGACTCCATCGAAATCACGCTCTCGACTAAAGGCGGCGTAATCAGCCGCGCCCGACTGCTCGCCTACAAAGCATACAACGCCCCGAACGTCGACGTGTTCACGCCCGAAGACAATCAATACGGCTTCATTCTGAGCAACAACACACAGCGATTCGACACGCGCAACTTCTTCTTCACGCCCGAGAAAGTGAACGACTCCACCGTTGTGATGAACCTCAGCCTACCGGGCGGAGCCTCATGGGGACTGCGATACACCCTCGTGCCGCAATCCTACATGGTGCGGATGGAAATCGTGCAGAAAAACATGACCGAAATCATTCCGCTCAACATCAACACCATCGACCTGCTCTGGCACCAGAAACTCGCCCGGCACGAAGAAGGAAAAATGTTTGAGGAACGCAACTCGGCCATCTACTACAAATACGCCGGAGAGTCGGACGTGGACTACCTCTCCGAAACCTCCAACGACGACGAGGACATCAAAGACCGCCTCAAATGGATCTCGACCAAAAACCAGTTCTTCTCGGCCGTGCTCATCGCCGACAGCGTCTTCTCCGCCACCCGGCTGAACAGCAAAGTCATCGACAAAGACAACCCCGACTACGAGCGATACCTCAAAGAATTTGACATTGCAACCGTTATCCCCTACGCCTCCGACAAGGCCACACCGGCGTCGTTCCACTTCTTCCTCGGCCCCAACCGGTACGCGCTGCTCCGCGACTACGACAAGTTCTCGCCCAAAGAAGACCTCCACCTCACACGCCTCATTCCCCTCGGATGGAAACTCTTCCGATGGATCAACACCGGCGTGATTATCCCCATCTTCAACTGGCTCGGCTCGTTCATCTCCAACTACGGAATCATCATCTTGATTCTTACCATACTCATCAAACTCGTTCTCTCGCCTCTGACGTTCAAAAGCTACATGTCGCAAGCCAAAATGCGCGTGCTCGGCCCCGACATCGCCGCCATCAACGAGCGCTACCCCGGGCAGGAGAACGCCATGAAACGGCAACAGAAAACCATGGAACTCTACTCCCTCGCCGGAGCCAACCCCATGGGAGGCTGCCTGCCGATGCTCCTGCAAATGCCCATCCTGATCGCCATGTTCACCTTCTTCCCCTCATGTATCGAACTGCGCGGACAAGCCTTCCTGTGGGCTAAAGACCTCTCCGCTCCCGACAAAATCGTGGAATGGACCCAACAGATTCCCTTCATAACAAGCTACTTCGGCAACCACATCAGCCTGTTCTGCCTCCTGATGACCGCCACCAACATCGGCTACACCTACCTCACCATGCAATCCCAGCAACAGCAGCAGTCCATGCCCGGAATGAAATGGATGATGTATCTGATGCCGCTGATGTTCCTCGTGTTCTTCAACAATTACGCCTCCGGACTGAGCTACTACTACTTCATCTCCCTACTGATCACCATCGCGCAGACCTACGCCTGCCGGGCCTTCGTCAGCGAAGACAAGGTGCGCGCGACCATCGCCGCCAACCAAGCCAAACCACGAAAGAAAGGCGGACTGATGGCACGCCTCGAAGAAGCCCAGCGACGCCAGCAGGAAATGCTCAAACAACAAGAGAAACGCAACAGGCAAGGACGCGGAAAAGGACAATCCAACCGCTCACGATAAACCTATATAAAAACTCCACAACCATGTACACCTACACTTGTCCCAACTGCAACCGCCAATTCACAACCCCCTCAGCGGTGCAACGCGTACGCTGCCCGTACTGCAACCAAGACTTCCAGACCGCCTACACCAACACCCCCATCGGGCAACCCACATCATCGGGCAACATCGGAATCTTCGATGAGGGTCCATCGGGAAAAAGCCGCGGCGTGGCCGCCCTGCTCGCCTTCTTCCTCGGAGGACTCGGTATCCACTACTTCTACGTGGGAAAAACCACCCCGGGCATCGTCTTCCTCGCAGTAACGCTGCTCACCTGCGGCTTCGGAGGTATACTCACAGGAATTGTCTCGCTGATTCAGGCAGTGATCATGATCACACAGTCGCACGACGACTTCGAACGCAAGTGGGTCAACCCCGCAGAGAGTTTCCCCCTGTTCTGACATGCCCGCAAAACAGAAACGCAAGCACCGCCTTCTGAAGTGGACACTCATCACCGGCGCGGCAATACTCATTGCCGCCGCCGTTTTGTATCCCTACCGCTTCTGGCTCCTGCAATCCTTCACCGACCCCGACCACAACCTATACCCCATCAGAGGAATCGACGTGAGCCACCACAACGGCACCATCGACTGGAACGCCGTGGCGCAACAGGACATCCGCTTCGCCTACATCAAAGCCACTGAGGGAACCTCCTTCACCGACCGGAAATTCATCACCAACGCAAGGCTGGCGCGACAAGCCGGAATCAAAGTGGGCGCTTACCACTTCTTCCGATTCGACAAAGACGGAAAACGGCAAGCCGACTTCTTCGTGAAGACATTCCGGAAAGTCCACACCGACCTCCCGCCCGTGATCGACGTGGAAAAACACGGAAACGACACCGATGTGCCACAAAAAGACGTCATCAAACGGCTCAAACAAATGGTTGAACGCCTGCAACAGTACGGATACAAACCCGTTATCTACTCCAATCAGCACGGATACTCCGCCTACTACCAATCCAGCCTCAAACACATCGACCTCTGGCTCGCCTCAATCACCGACCCCAATATAATCCGGAAATCCCACAAACACACCATTCAACAGTACAACCAATGGGGCTATCTCAAAGGCATCAAAGGACACGTCGACCTCAACTGTTTCATAGGCTCGGAAACCGAATGGAACCAATGGCTATCAAATAAGTAACACACACCACAACCATGAACCGCCTCGCCATCACACTCGCAGCCCTGCTGCTCGGACTGCTCGCCAACTCGACCGTGCTCAACTGGAGCGCATACGACCTCACATTCGAAGTGCCCGACGGCGGATTCGTCACCTACAACTCCAACACTCGATTCGAAATCCAGTGGGACGAAATGGTCATCACCATACAACTGTATAAGAAGGACAAGACAAAAGACAAGGAAATCCGCTCCAACCTACAACGCAAAGCGCTCGCATACAGCATGTATGACCTCAATCAGGGGAAAATGAAAGTGAAAGGATTCAAAACCTTCTACACCGACGGAACCATGCCCGACGGAACCCGGGCCATCATCGCCGACCTGATCAGCAACAAGCAGGACCTTATCGTTGAAGTTACCATCGTCTACCTCTACGGAAACCGCGAAATGGTTGACGACATCATAAAATCGTTTGCCCAAAACAAAAACAAACAACCCAACCGCGAACCACACAAACAACGCGTTCAACCGCGACCCGACACGAAACCTCAACCCGAACCCAAACCAAAAACCAAACCCGACGAACGCCTTTACGACGCCTGAGCCCCACACCCGACAATCAATCCATATGCACCAAAACCGAACCTCCAAAATTCACAAAACAACCTGAACCCCGAACATTTCCATCGAAGGATTATCCGGGATTTAAAAAAAAATTGTACATTTGCGCAATCTTACCAACACCTAAACAACCTTGGACCCTGACCCGTTATCTTGTATCCTCTCTCTGATTGGAACCATAACCGCCGCCAACACCGCGGCACCAATCGTTTTCAACGCACCAAACTTCAGTAGCATCGTCGCCATGATTGTGGCAGCATGCGGCCTCGTGCTCTCGGCATTCAACTCCGGGAGCGAAATCGCCTTCTTCTCCCTCAAATCCACCGACATCGAAGCCATCGACAATGAGCACGGAAGAAAGCGAATCAAAGCACTGCTGAGCAAACCCGAGCAACTGCTGGCAACCATCCTGATCGGAAACAACCTCGTGAACATCATGATCATCATCGTGCTCAACTTCGCGATGAATCAGATGTTCCACTTCAATAGTGCCGTGGCGGACTTTATCGTGCAGACCATTATCCTCACCTTCCTCATCCTCCTGTTCGGGGAAGTGATACCCAAACTCTACGCCACCAACAACAACGTCCGCTTCGCACTCGCCGTCGCCTCACCGATGACAATGGCCGTGAAAGTGTTCAAACCTCTGTCGGCCATGCTCGTCAAAAGCACGCACCTGGTCGACAACATGGTAACCCCGCAGGCCGACGACCTCTCCACCGACGACCTTTCCAGGGCACTCGAAGCCTCCGACGTGAAAAACGAAGACGAAAAGGAACTCCTTCAAGGAATTCTCACGTTCGGAAACAAAACCGTGAGCGAAATCATGCGCCCGCGCGTCGACGTGGTCGACATCGACTTCGACACCAAGTTCGACAACGTGGTAGACCGGGTGGTCGCCACAGGATACTCACGCATGCCCGTCTACGCCGAAACGCCCGACAACATCAAGGGCATACTCTACGCCAAAGACCTGCTGCCATACATCGGAAAACGCGACAACGACTTCCGATGGCAAAACCTGCTCCGCCCGGCATATTTCGTGCCCGAGACACGAATGATCGACGACCTGCTCGAAGACTTCCGCTCACGCAAAACACACATGGCCATCATCGTCGACGAGTACGGCTGCACACAAGGCATCGCCACACTCGAAGACGTGCTCGAGGAAATCGTCGGAGACATCAACGACGAATACGACACCGAAGAGAGATTCTACTCCCGGCAACCCGACGGGTCATACATTTTCGACGGGAAAACACTGCTGAGCGACTTCTGCCGGGTGCTCGAAATCGAGCAAAGCCAACTCGGCCCGCACGCCGAAGAAGCCGAAACCATCGCCGGACTACTGCTCGACATCAAAGGCGACTTCCTCCGCGAGCAGGAAAAACTCACCCTCGGAACATTCACATTCACCGTGCTCAAAGTGGTCAAATTCCGTATCGCACGCGTCAAACTCCAAATCAAAAACTAACCCATACAAAAACATAAACTCATGAACCGCCTAACCCTACTGCTCGCCGCAATCGCCCTCACGGCAACCTCCGCATGGGCCTGCACCAACCTCATCGTGGGCAAAAAAGCATCTGCCGACGGAAGCACAATCATCACCTACGCCGCCGACTCGCACACGCTCTACGGCGACCTGCAATACCTCCCCGCCGCAGACCATAAACCCGGTGAGATGAGAAAAGTATACGACTGGGATTCAGGAATGTACCTCGGAGAAATACCCGAAGTGCCGCACACCTACGCCGTGGTCGGTAACATCAACGAACACCAACTCACCATCGGTGAAAGCACATGGGGCGGACGCCACGAACTCGAAGACACCACCGGAATCATCGACTACGGAAGCCTGATGTACATCACACTGCAACGCGCCAAAACCGCACGCGAAGCCATCTCCGTCATGACAAGCCTCGTTGAAAAATACGGCTACCGCTCCAGCGGCGAATCCTTCTCCATCGGTGACCCCAACGAAGTGTGGATCATGGATCTGATCGGAAAAGGAGGAAAAGAAAAAGGAGCCGTGTGGGTAGCATGGCGCGTGCCCGACGACTGCATCGCGGGACACGCCAACCAACCGCGTATCCACACCTTCCCACTCAAAGACAAAGCCAACTGCATCTACTCCAAAGACGTCATCTCATTTGCCCGTAAAATGGGATACTTCAACGGGAAAGACGCCGAATTCGACTTCGCAAACACCTATGCCCCGGCCGACTTCGGAGCGCTCCGAGGATGCGACGCCCGCGTGTGGGCATACTTCAACAAGTACGCCACCGGAATGGACCGGTATCTGCCCTACATCAACGGCAAGAAAGGCGCCGAAATCATGCCCCTGTTCGTCAAACCGAACAAGAAACTCTCCGTACGCGACCTGCAAAACATGATGCGCGACCACTACGAAGGAACACCCTTCGACATGACCACCGACGCCGGAGCGAAAATGCTCTACGACGTGCCCTACCGCTGGCGACCGATGACCTTCAAAGTCAAAGACACCGAATACACACACGAACGCGCCATCGCAACCCAACAAACCGGCTGGGTCTTCGTCTCGCAAATGCGCTCATGGCTGCCCGACGCCATAGGCGGTGTGCTATGGTTCGGAGTTGACGACGCCAACACGGCCGTGTTCGTGCCCATGTACTGCTCCATCACCGAAGTGCCCGAAAGCTACCGCCAAGGAAAAGCCGACCTGTACACACTCGACTGGGACTGCGCATTCTGGGTCAACAACTGGGTGGCGAACCAAGCCTACGCGCGCTACAACCTAATGATTCCCGA
Organism: uncultured Bacteroidales bacterium; assembly: GCA_902772965.1. GTDB lineage: Bacteria > Bacteroidota > Bacteroidia > Bacteroidales > Muribaculaceae > Sodaliphilus. Next base: position 8,053 of record CACYCT010000062.1, read on the forward strand.
CATCCGCGCCGTCCAGAACCGCCTCGAAGACCGCTGGCAACAACGCCAACCCTCGCTCGAGCAAGAAGCGCTCGCGCTGCACAAGACAAATCCCGCCGCAGCCGTCAACCTGCTCACCAACTACTCCATCAACGAAGCCCAACAAGCCACAGCCGACTACCGGCGCCTCGGGGAATACCTCTTCGTGAAATACCTCGACGGAAACATCAAGAAAGAAAAAGACGGCAAATTCGAGCGCAACGCAGCCGGAACACCCGTGCAACCCAAATACGGCGGCTACAACCAGGAATACTTCGACGCCATCATCAGCAGCGGAACCGGCAACCACCTCCGCGTCACAGAACCCGAGAAATAAAAAGTTCCCTCTAATGATCAGGGTCTGCCGAAAAGCAGACCCTGTTTTTTTCAAAAAAAATCCGCGCACCGTAAAACGGACACGCGGATGATGTGCTGTGAAATGGATAGCGTTAACGCACGCGGCCTTGATATGAACCGTCGCGGGTGTCCACCTCAATGATTTCACCCTCGTTGCAGAACAGCGGCACGCGCACCTCGGCGCCGGTCTCAACCGTGGCGGGCTTGAGTGTGTTGGTGGCGGTGTCGCCTTTGACCCCGGGCTCGGTGTAGGTGATTTTCAACTGGGTCTTGATCGGCATCTCGGCGAAGAGAATCGTCTCGGTGGAGGCGTCGGAGACAACTTCCACCACATCGCTCTCCTTCATATAGGCCGCGCCGGTAATCAATTCCTTGCTGATGGGAATCTGCTCGTAGGTTTCCTGATTCATGAAGATCGCGTCCTGCCCGTCCATGTAAAGGAACTGGTAAGGACGGCGCTCCACACGCACGTCTTCGAGTTTCTCGCCGATGTTGAAGCGGCGTTCGAGCACGCGACCGTCGACCACGTTTTTCAGTTTGGTTCGCATAAAGGTGTTACCCTTACCGGGCTTGACGTGGAGGAACTCGATGCAGAAGTACAGGTCACCGTCGAGACGCACGCAAGTGCCGTTTTTGATGTCTTGAGCGTTAATCATAACGTAGGTTTTATGGTGTTTGTATTGATTTGTTTTCCCGCAAAAACCGCACTGATTGCGGTTTGAGTTTGCAAAGGTAGGTCAATTCGGGCGAACTTCAAAAAAAAAGTGTATTTTTTGTGTGTAAATTTGCGGGGATAAAAAAAATGGAGTAATTTTGCACCGCTTTTTGCGCATAACTCCGAAATCAAAAAAATTAGAATAAGATGAAACGTACATTCCAACCCTCGAACCTGAAGAAGGCTCACAAGCACGGTTTCCGTGCCCGTATGAAGACCAAGGATGGCCGCAAAGTGCTGGCTCGCCGCCGCGCCAAAGGCCGTTACAGCCTCACCGTGAGCGACACGGTTTACAAATAAATCCACCTCGGATCTGTAATTCCGCGCTTCACAAAACCGCCGCGACTTCCCATCTCCGGAAGCCGCGGCGGTTTGTTGCGGACAACATAGACGGGCTCTAATAACTCCATAACGACAACCGCAACAACAAAGAAAACACTTAGACGCAAAAAGACGATAAACAGAAAGTCATGAATTTGAGGTTGTCCGTGTTGTTTAAGTTGTTTTGGTGGGTTCTATAAATTGCTCGAGTCGGGTTGGCGACAGATGCCGAGCAGATTCCGCTTCAACTTCGCGACATAGTAGCGGGCTACAGGTCAAGAGGTTGGAGCGGAATCTGCCGGCAGGTGTCCCAACACGACCGAAACCATCATATCCATTTTTTGGAATTTGTAGAACCCACCTTTTGTGTTTCTAAAACGACAATGGGGCCGACCGGAAAATTTTTCATCTTACCTGATAACGGATTTTGTCTTTATGTTCTAAGCCTTTTACACAGTATTTAATTCGCTCCAATACGCGTAATTTGAGTATTTTGCTGTTTTTGGTGTATATCACGGCATTGGTCCCACTTCCGTTTGAATGTCCGTGGCGATTTGGTTTCCTGCAACCGCTGAACAGTCACTTCATTTCCTCACAGCACGCCGTTTTTGACGATGTCGAAGCGGCTCAGGGCTTCGGGATCGGAGTCGGCGCGGCGCTGCCATGCGCGGTAACGCACGCGGCTGACGAACCGCTCCACCAGATAGGCCAGCACATACAGCACGACAACCTGTATCCACATGATCGCAAACGAACGGCCCAGTTGTGAGAGCGTTGCGCCGTCGGCCTGCATGGCGGTGTAGGCGTTGCTCATCCACATGCACGGCAGACAGTCGCCCACAGCGCGCCAAAACGGCGACATCGCATAGCGGGGCCACGACGCGCCGGAGAGGAAAATAAACAACACCGACGAGAAGGCGAACAACACAAACACCGACTCGCGCTCGTTAACCAGCACCTGCAACACCTGCCCCATCAGCGACACTCCGATGACAAACGGCAAGGCTATGAGCATGATCTGGAACAAGTCGCCATTCTGGGGGAAGTCGAAAAATATGGGGGTGAAGTGGAGCGCGTAAACCGTTGGCAGGATGTAAATCACCACGTGGCAGAGTGTTTTTCCGATGATGGTGGCCGACACAGAGGCGTCTATCGCCTCGGGGTCTCGTCCGCCATTGCGCCGCCGGCGCTCAATGCTGCCGCCATGGAGCATGCCGATGCCGAGAATCATACTTTGCTGAACCACCAGGGGCAGCACAAACAGCAGAATCGCCGAGGCGATACCCATTCCGGTGTTGCTCAGCGGAACTTGGCGGGACTCGATGATTGAACCGTGGACATGTGCCACGGCGGCGAGGGCCTCACTTTGCATTTCCGCGCCCATGGCCTGGGTGACGTTGGTGATGGCCATGAGCAGATTTTTATATCTGAGCATCAGGCTCATATCGCTGTAGGTGACCACATGAGCCTGGATACCTCGGGCGATGTCGGAGGAGAAGTCTTGGGGTATGACAACGATGCCGTAGCACTGCTTCCGGTTGAGCATCTCGCGGGCTTCGTTGAGGTCAACCGCAGTGGCGACAACGGCCACTTCAGGAGTCGCGTCGAGTTTTCGGGTGAGTTCCCTCGAGAGGTGGCTCCGGTTGTTGTCAATCACCACAACGGGCATGTCCCGCTCCACTTCGGGGTTGTAGATAAGCGAGTAGAGCACGGGGTATGCCGCGCACACGACCAGAAAGAAGATGATCACGCCCGGGTCGCGAAACGAGAGTGTCACTTCGCGCACCCAAACGTGGGCCACGCTTCGCCACCATGCTGCTATCTTTTTAATCATATCGTTTTCAAGGAATATAGAACGGGTTGCGACATTCGGCTTTGAGACGCCACTTCAGCGGAAGCGGAAGCAGGATAAAGCCAATCAGTGCGGCGTAGTAGAGCCGTGAGTAGTAGGGGGCGATACCATTTAGGGCTTGGTCGACGCTGATGAGGTAGTAGTACTTGACGGGCATGATGTAGCCCAGCGCGGCCACCCACGGATACATCGCCTCTTCGGGCAGCGAGAATGCGCAGAATGAGAACGAGAGCATTCCGAACAGGGTGCAGAGCGTTGTGCCATAGCGGAAGTTTGGACAGAAGCAGAAGAAGGTTACAGTGAGTCCCTGATTGGCCATCACGAACAGGGGCATGGCGATGAGCATGCGCGCGGGCGGGCAGTTGAGTGGCAGGCCGTAGGCGATGTACATCATCCACTGTATAGCCCATCCGATGACGGTGAAAAGAACGGTTTGCGGGAGCAGTTTCCCCAGCAAGGCGAGGCCGATGTTGTCGCCGGCGGTTGCGAGCCATTGCCGGCACAGCCCCGTCTTGAGCTCGATTCCGATGGAGAACGCGGTTGTGAGCAGAATCATCAGCGCCAGCAGGCAGGGCACAAACGAGGCGCTGAGGTAGTAGTTGTAGTTGAGCCACGGGTTTCCGATGGCGTGACTGTCGGCCAGAATCGGCTGCAGTTTGGCGGCGATGGTTTGGTCGGTCAGTCCCAGAGTGCGCATGGAGGTTTGCACGACTCCTCCGTTGGCGAGCAGGGAAATGGTCTTAAAGCCTTTGTACTGCATCGACGCGGGTGCGAAATAACTGTAGTTGACGTAGTAACTCACCACGGGTTGCCGCCCGCTGAGGGTGCGCTCACTGAAGTCGCTCGGAATGAAGAAGAATCCGTACACATCGCCTCGTTGCACGGCGTTGCGGGCCTCGTTAAAGTTGGCGTATTGCTTGCGGATGTTCACTTGCTGGAAACTGCGCAGCCGCCGCGTGAGCTGGTTGGACAACGCCGACCGGTCAAGGTCCACCACGCCCACCGGCACGCGGCGCACCGATCCGGGCGACATCATATCGAGCAAAATCCACGCGCTGAGCAGGGGCACGATGATGATGGTGAGCACATACATCGGGCGGCGCACGAGTTGCACCGTGCCGCGAACTATCGACTCTTTGATATAGGACCAGACCATATTCGGGCGGAAACGGGTTACTTGAGCAGCACGCTCATGCCGGGGCGGAAGTTGGGCAGCGGCTCTGTGGGTCGGGCTTTGACCTCAAAGGTCTTGGCGTCATACTGTCCGTAGGCTTTGGTGGCTTGCCACACGGCGTAGGAGCCCATGTCGTGGATATAGTATATTTTCATCTTGGTCTGCTTGTTTCCGAGGGCGGGAATGACCACGTCGATTTCCTTGCCCATGGGCATGTTCTCGAGCATCTGCTCGCGCACGCTGAAACTGACCCACATCTTGTCGAGTTTACTGATGGTCATGATGGGCGTTCCCATGGCCACGAGTTCACCTTCCTGTGGGTAAATCTCGCTCACTTCGCCGTCGCAGGGTGCAATCAGGTATTGGTCTTCAAGCAGCGACTTGACCTCCATCACAGTTCCCCGGGCGGCGTTTGCCATGCCGCGTGCGGCGGCCTTGTCCTGACTTTGGGCTCCGTTGACGGCCATATCGTATTGCGACTTGGCGGCGGCCACCTGTGCCGTTGCTGCATCGAAGGCGGCGCGGGCCTCATCGCGTTTCTGCTCTGTGACAACGCCCTGGTCAAACAGGTTTTGCATACGCTGATAGGTCTTCTTAGCGATGGCTTCGGCGGCGAGAGCCTGTTGCCAGACGTTGTAGGCACCGCGGCGGAGTTCCTCGCGGGTTCCGGCATCGGCCTTGGCGCTTTGCTGGCTGGCGGCCTCCTGCATTGCCTGTGCCTGATAGAGTTTGGCGTCAACGGTCGAGGAGTAGACCTTGGCGAGGGTGTCGCCGGCATGCACCTGGTCGCCTTCGTGGACAAAAATCCGCTCCACGCGCCCGGGCAACTTGCCCGACACGCGCACGGCGTCGCAGTCGGCCTGTCCTTGGGTGGTGGTGTCGGCGGGTTTCATCAAGTAGATTCCGATGATGGCAATGCCGGCAATCACGAGGGCAAAGATGCCCAGGCCGGCCAGCAGAGCCCGGTCGCGTTTACGGACTTCGGTCCGCATTTGGGTGTTCTCGTTAGTATCCATAGTGGTTCGTGAATAAGCGTGTTTATTGGGAATGTCAATGGAGTTCGCCGAGCACTTTGCTCAGGTAGGTGTCGCACAGCCGGATATCAATCTCGGCGTCGATGTCCTCACTGCGGGCTTTGAGCCAGGCCGTTTGCGCGGTCATGACGTCGTCGGAGGTGGACACGCCCTCCTTAAATCCTACCTGCGCCATACGCAGGTTCTCGTCGGCCACGGCCAGATTGGCCCGGGTCTTCTCGCGGGTTTTCAGCGCTTCCTGATACCGGAAAGCGGCCTGGTTCACCTGCAGTTCGATTTTCTCTTGCGCCTCGGCGATGTCAAGCCGGCGGGCTTTGGCCTCGGCCTGGGCGGCTTTGTACTTGTTGCTCAACCCGCCGAAGTGCCAAATGGGAATCTTCACCATCGCACCCACGGTGAAGCCGAAGCCGAAGCGGTTCTTGAATCCGTTGTAGGTGTTGGGATTGGTGGCGTGATAAGCGCCGAAGGCGGCTATCTGGGGCAACATCTCCGACCGCGCCACACGCGCTTTCTGGTCGTAGATCTCAGCGCCGAGGCGCAAGGCCTGCAACTCGCTGCGGCGGTTCCACACTTGGCTGATGTCGAAATCTGTGGAGCGCAGGCGCGTTTGGCCGATACTTTCCCGATTCTCATCAACCAGCCGAAGGGGCGTACTCACGGGCAGGCCGCATAGTTGCGCCAAAGCCATGCGCGAAAGCGTCAGGCCGTTGTCCACCTTGGTCAGGTCAACCTGAGCCTCGTTGAGTTTGACGTCAACATTGAGCAGGGTTGAGCGCGTTGCCACACCCTGATCGAGCATCCGCTTCACGTCGGTCTGGAGTTGCTCCACCAGAGCGACGTAACTGCGCGCGAGCCGCTGCTTGGCCTCAAGCGAGACAACAAGCCAATAGGCCGCGTCAACCTCGTAGATGATTTCCTGCGCCTGAATGTCGCGCTTGCTCATGGCCAACTGCTCGGCCTGACGCGTGAGCTCGTTCATGGAGCGAATCTTCCCGCCCATATAAATAGGTTGGGTCACGGTAATCGCGCCGGCCATGAGGTGGTGGATGTTGTAGGTCATCGCGCTCTTGGGCAGCAACGCCACCTGCTGGGGAATCGGCTGACCGTTGTTGAGAATCGGCTCGCCCGTTACGGGGTGCGTCACCACGGCGAACTCATACCCCTGCGAGGCGAGGTTGAAGGTCTTCACCGGCAGCAGCGCGTCCTCGGCGATGAGTGAGATTTTCTTTTGATTGTACATGTAAGAGGCTTGGAAGTCAATGTTTGGCAGATAGGCCGCGGCGGCTTCCTTGCGCTGATAGGAGGCAACCTCGATGTCAACATTGGCGCGCTGCAACTGCTTGTTGTTGCGCAAAGCCATCGCGCGGCAGGAATCAAGCGACACCTCGCCCTGACCCCAAGCCACGACAGCGAAAAGCGAAACGATGAGTGACAATAGTATTCTCATATGCCGAAAGGTTTCTAAAAATCAAAATCAAACACGCAAAGGTACAATTTTTATCACTATCGCACACCCGAAAACAGAAAAACAGACCGACACATTATGACTTTTAGACCACAACACGCAGCAGTGCGGAAAAGTTTCGCCAACGTGAATATGAAACATTCGGCTTACTTCAACGTTTTTACAAGGTAAACGCAACGTACCCAACTCACCCTCAAGATGGTCTCCACCACAGAAATAGACGCTTGACAGTGAACCAACGATCTCGCTGTACTGATAGCTGTACGACGCACATCGCAGCCCCAGCACTTTGTTGATAATCGGAGCCATATAACGGAAAAAAAGCTCTCTCACGTGAAATATTCACTCCAAAAGGAGTGAACTTTTCGGATTTTATGTTTATCTTTGCCATGTCATTGATGATTTTGCTTGTCTTGAATTGCAGCACTAAGATAAGTGAAAAATCTGA